>JAAYGG010000007.1 GCA_012727895.1 Bacillota bacterium | reverse complement strand
TTCATGCAGTTTGTGGTCCCCAAATTCCGCAACAAGGCGGTGAACAGTGCGATTTATCACCGGCTAATGGTTGAAGCCGCCAGAAAAGGCTATACCTTCGGCGAAGGGTCAACCATTGCCGAGATGAATAAAGAGTCCATCCGCAATGTGGAGCGCGCCGGCGGCCAGCTCTACCGTATCTACCGGATCTACCAGAAAGAACTCTAAAAACCTGTAGCCTCCCCCGGAAAGAAGCGGGATACTTGCCGGACTGTTGCCGCTCTGCTGTTCATACTCTACTATAACCCAACCCCCGCCGTCCCCGCCACAGGGATGGCGGGTTTTTTTAGATTTCTAAAGAGTGTGCATGCTTTCCCGGCCCGCATCCCGCAATAAATTACCAGCCGGAGCTCTTTCTCCCGCGTCCCCGCTTCTCTGTGCTCCTCCCTTCCCTACTTAAGCGAAGGGTCCAACCGTTTCCAGACGCCAACCGACAGGTAGATGAAGGGGGTATCCAGGAGCGCGGTAACAAATTTAAACAGATAGGTGGTGACCAGCACCGACCAGAAAACCTCCTGCGGGTAAACACCGGCAAAGGCCAGGGTGCAAAAGAGAACGCTATCGATTAACTGGCTGATCATAGTACTGAAGTTATTCCGGACCCAGAGCCACCGGTTCCCCGGCAAAACCTTTCGCCACAGGGCGTAGGCCCAGACGTCATGGAGTTGGCTGATTAAGTAGGCAATGAGGCTGGCTGCGGCAACCCGGGGGAGAAAGCCGAAGATCTCCGCGAGGGCCGGTTGGATAAAATCCTCCGGGGCCGGGGAGAAAACCAGGCAGAGCTGCATGATTATTGTGGTGGCGATCAAGGCGAAGAAACCGGCATAGACAGCCTTGCGCGCCTCTTTTTCGCCATAGAACTCATTTAAGATATCAGTTACCAAAAACAATGAACCATAAATGATATTCCCCATGGTTGCAGTTAACCCAAAAAGCTGTACGATCTTCAAAACCTGCAGGTTGGCCAGGATGACACCCATTGCCGTCCAAATATAAAGGCCTGTCCGGCCGAAAAACCTGAAGGCCAGCAAGACCCCGGTGAAGGTGGTTAACATAAGGGCAAGCCATAACACTTCATTCATTCCTCTCCCCCCTAATGACAAAAGTTATCATTTGACTTCCTGGATAAATCCTAATAAAATAAAATTACACATATTATCACATTACTAGGAATTTAACAAAGATTTTCCACATTTTTTCTGGAGGCGTCCGCCCATGAGACCTGCAAAGAAAAGACCTGTTTTTCTCGGATTTTTCTTTTTCTCCCTGCTCGTTCTCTTTTCCCTGGGGATCAGGGGGCCGGGGCTGACCGGGGAAGCGAAGGGCCCGTCAACCGATGAGGTTGCCGCTGCCGTCAACCTCTATTACCAGGGAGATCTTGAAGCGGCTATTGCCGGGTACAGCCGGCTCCTTGACCGCTACCCTTCCTCTGCCGAAATCCGGCTGGACCTTATCCGCTTGCTCCGGGAAAAGGGGGATATGCCCAAGGCCCTGGAACACCTGGCTGCCCTGGTTGAAGAGTACCCGGAAGAAACAAGTTACCGGCTGGAACTGACCATCACTGCTTACCTGGCCTGCGAACCCGGGTTGGCCCTGGAAAGCTCCGCTTTATTGCCGGAAACCGCCGAAACCCTTTACTGGCGAGGTCTCATCTATAAAGATCTGCGGCGGGAGGCAGACGCCATCGAAAACCTGGAAAAATCCCTGGCTTTACAATCCTATCAACCCACTGCCCATTATTTCCTGGGCGAACTTTATTTTGCCCGCGGCGACTATAAAAATGCCCGGAGCCATTTCCTGCAAGCCTTGAAGCAGGAGCCCAATATGACCGCTGCTTTTTTCCCGTTGGCCCTAACCTATTCAATGCTGGCGGAGTACGAGTCCGCCTACAACCTGCTGCGGCGGGCGGAAACAAGCCTCCCCTGGGACCAGGCGATCAAGAAAGAGCGCGAAGAATTTGAAACCGCCCACCCGGCATTGGTGGAGAAGAGCCGCAGGGAGGAACGGCAACGCCTGGATACTACGGTTCTCCCGGAAGTCCAACCCGCCGCCGGGAGAGAGGAGATCCCGGATGTCCGGATCGGGCTGGCCGAAAAGCTCCAGGAGATCTATGTAAAAACCGGAGCCCATTTTACCCTCACGGAATCCGGCGCGCGCAAAAGCAGCAAAGCCAGCGGCCCCCCGCAGACGGTTTTGGTCTTCCGCCGGGTCAGCGGCGGTATTGAGGTGAGAAAGGCGGCGGACGGGTCGCTCTTCTACAAGAGTAAAGGCAACCGCCCGCTGGTGCTTTCCTACGAAAACCCCGGGGCCACCACCGCCCTTTTCAACCTCAGCTTTGGCGAAGGCTACTACTGGGCCGGCCGGGAAGACCGGATCT
>JAAYGG010000054.1 GCA_012727895.1 Bacillota bacterium | reverse complement strand
TGAAGTATTCCATGGACGAGTCCGTCTATTGCGTTAAGCTAAAGACCCCGCTCGCACCCGGGGAGGAAACCGTCCTCCACATAGATTTCAAGGTTGTTGTGCCACGGGTGGTTTCGGTTGTTTCCAGAGCAGATAAATGGTATTATCAGGATACATTCATCCTGCGGGATGCCTGGTACCCAGTGGAAGCCGCCAGAACCGGCGAAGACTGGGTTTTTGACAAATTTATCATCACCCCTCATTTTCTGGACCGCTTTGCGTTGACCCTGCCCAAAAGATACACGGCCGCCGTGGCCGGGGAGAAATGCTCGGAACGGGTGGACGGTGAACTGAAAACAGTAACTGTAACCAATAAAAACCCGGTGGGCTCAACCGCTGTGGCCTTTTCCCCGCATTTCCAAAAAGCCTCCGCCACCGCCAGCGACGGGACGGAGATCAACCTTTATCATTTGCAGGAGGCCCGGCCGGACCAGGTTGCTTATCTGCTGGACGCCGCTGTGGAGATTATTGAAACATACAACCGGTTGTACGGGATGAACTTCCCCAGAATCAACATAATCAACAATCCTTTTATGGGACTTTCCGCTATGGCGACAGACGGCACCGTCCTGATGACTGACAGCTTTTTCTCCACGGCTCTGGTTTCTTTCCGCCGCATACATTATTATACACTTGCCCACGAGTTGGCCCACCTATGGTGCGGCGCGGGCGCCCGCTATGATTTCAATAGAGAAAACTTCCTTTCTGAAGGCCTTACCGAGTTTATTGCGTACAACCTTACGGAAGAGAAATTTCCCGGCCCGGGAAACATCTACGAACCGATCCCTTTCGGCTCCCTGTACCTGATCCTTTTTCATGAGTTTTTACCCACCCCTTCTTGTACTTTCCGGGATCTCAGCCATGGCAGGTATATACCTTACCACCGGAATGGCTGGGATCAGCCGCTTTATATCAGTGCTGACGACTCTTACCTCCATGTCTCGTCTGTCCTGGACTACGACAAAGGCTACATGGTCTTCAAGATGCTCGAAACTTACGTGGGACGCGAAGTGATGACGGAAGCCCTCAGGGAGTTTTTCACCCTGTACCAGCGCCGGATCGCGACCATCGAAGATCTGCGGGCCATCATCGAGGAGAAAAGCGGGAAATCCCTTAAGCGGTTCTTTGCCGACTGGGTCTACGGCACGGCGTATGTTGATTACTATATTAAAAGAGTTAAGTCCGCAAAGGTTGAACAGGCGGGGGTAGGCGATGAATACCTTACCGAAGTGCAAATCGGCAAAAAAGGCCGGGGCCTCACCGCGCTGGAAGTTGAATTCGTCCTGGAAAGCGGGGAAAGAATCAGGGAGTTTCTCCCGGAGGTGACTGGGGATACAACCTTGACCGTGACCACTCCCGGAAAGGTACGGGGCGTGGTCTTGGACCCCGACTATAATGTCCTGGAAACCGACAGAGCGAATAATAAGAACTTCAACCGTGTTGACTTCTACCTTTTCGGCGATGCC
Organism: Bacillota bacterium; assembly: GCA_012727895.1. Taxonomy (GTDB): domain Bacteria; phylum Bacillota; class UBA4882; order UBA10575; family UBA10575; genus JAAYGG01. Next base: position 547 of record JAAYGG010000054.1, on the reverse strand, counting down.
CGCAAGTTGCGGGAACGGAGACCCTTTGAGAACTACTTCCTCAGTCTCTACCCATCTTTATATCTCGGCGAAAAAGAGGCGGGTCCCGGTCTGACCTTGGCCGGAGAGAAGGCTCTTAAGCATAACTGGCGTTTGGGCGCCGTCTCCCTCGCCAACACGGCCGGCAACAGAAGTTCCTCAGCATCAGCAATGAAATTCTTTGGAGAGTTCAACCTCTTTACCACCCGCGGGGGTTCGCTCTCCCTGGCGAGCACCTATGACAGGAAGAATCTTTTTATCAATAACCGCCTGCAGTTCTTTTACCCCATCTATAAAGAAGTGGAAACCGGTTTCTACGGCCATTATTATTATCCGGTTTACACTTTACGGGCCGGTCTTTCCCAGGAAGAATCCTGGGACCTGGCCTCGGACCGGAAACCCCTTCTTGCAATCATTACCGGTTTGACCTATGACCGTCTTACCGACAAAGCGTTTATTTCAGATCTGTCGTTGGAAGGCGCGGTAAAGACACCGGGATATGACAACTACCAGTACCTTAAAGCCGATA
>JAAYGG010000053.1 GCA_012727895.1 Bacillota bacterium | reverse complement strand
TGGATATGAGTGAATACCTTCAGTGGCAAGAAGAGCAAAAACAAATTAATGATCGAAGTAATATTGCTTATATCGGATAAGCATAATGATAACTGAGGAATTTACACACTAATTTGGACTTGATCGCGGATCTTTCCTTTCAATCTCATATTTTCTTATAATTCCAGGCTTGATCCGCCCTGCCAAAAATTCTATACTATTACTTAAGGGATTATTTTCTCCAAACTTATAATCAAATCTCTTGGCTCTTCTCCTGACTCTTCGTCAAGACAGGGGCTTTGATGGAAGGCTTCAGCAGGCAAGGCGGCTTTCCCTTGTAACTGGAGCTTTACCATAAAAAAACAATCTTTGAAGGAGGGTAAAGATTGAGAAAAATCCTGTTTCTTACGGCCGTAATTACCCTGGTTTTATCCTTTGCCGCGGGTGTAGCGGCCGAAAATCCCTGGGCCGTTGTGCCATTTTACGTGGCGCCGGCTACGGATGCCCCGGTAATCGATGGTGTGATCGGTGACGACGAGTGGAAAGGAGCATATACATACCCGTTTGCCTTTAACCAGTTGAACAACGCCGATCTCCGGCCGCCGGCGGCAGATGACTCCAGCGGCGACTGGCGTTTGCTGTACAAGGGCGATACCATTTACGGGCTGGTCCGCCGGGTGGACAACAAGACCCACATTAGAGCCGGCCAACCCCACGAAAACGACTGTGTGGAACTGTTCTTCAAGACCGACAGTACCTTCAGGCAAATGCGGGCCCTGGTCGGAAGGAAATTTGATACCGGCTTCTCCGGTGGGAAAGTGGAGACAGCCTGGAGCGAAGATGGAACCATCCTCGAATTCGCCGTCCAGATCCCCGGGATGGACCTGGCCGGGAAGAACCTGGGCTGGAACATCGCTTTAGCCGATAATGACGGTCTCTTCCGCAAAACCCAGCTCTACCCCATTCCTGGAGCCAACCGCAGTTGGCAGCAGCGGGATCTGGCTGAGATCGTCTTCCTGCTGCCCGGGAAGAACACCCACGAACCGATCACCAAAAGCTTTGCGGAATTCCCGGCTTTTATCGCCAAGAAAACCGATACCGCCCCGGTGATCGACGGTAATATCGACGATGAAATCTGGAAGCAGGGGATCATCTACCCGTTCGCTTTCAACCAGTTGAACTCGACCAACCAGGTACCCCCGGCCGCCGATGATTCCAGCGGCAGTTGGGTCCTGCTCTACCAGGGCGATACCGTTTACGGGCTGGTACGCCGGGTAGATAACAAGACCAACATCAGAGCCAGCCAGCCTCATGAAAACGACTGTGTGGAACTGTTCTTCAAGACCGACAGTACCTTCAGGCAGATGCGGGCCCTGGTCGGGAAGAAATTTGACGCCGGCTTCTCCGGCGGGAAAGTGGAGACGGCCTGGAATGAAGATGGGACCATCCTCGAATTCGCCGTCCAGATCCCCGGGATGGACCTGGCCGGCAAGAGCATCGGCTGGAATATCGCGCTCGCCGATAACGACGGGCTCTTCCGCAAGACCCAGCTCTATCCGGTGAAAGGGTTCAACCGCAGCTGGCAGCAGCAGGACCTGGCCGAACTCCATTTCGAACAGTAAGGTTTCGTCACTGCCAATACGGCAATAAAAAGAGGCCGCAAAAAAGCGGCCTCTTTATTATTTTCTCTGCTTTCTTTAAATTTAAATTTGCTTACTACCTTTAGTTGCCTGTCATCTTCCCTTCACGCGCTTAGCCTTACCCGTGCCCGACAATCTCCTTCACCTTCATCAGGCGGACCAGGTTCCCCCGTTCGTTTTCCTCAAGTTTCATCGTGATATACCTGGCCTGTTCCTCCAGTTGGGGGATGAGCACATGCTCCAAGGCATTTACCCGCCTGCGCGTCCGTTCAATCTCCCCGGCCATCAGTTCGACGGTCTTTTCCACCTCGGCCAGTTGGACTAAGGGCTTAAAGACCGCATGTAACCGGCGTACCGCCTCGTCCAGATCCCCGGTGGTTTCGGCCAGCCCGTAAGGGTAAATATTCGGTTCCTCTTCATCCAGGAGAAAGTGGGGGATCTCCATGTTCATCCTTCTGACCGGTTTCGCCGTGACCCCCCGCCGTTCCCTGTGGGCGCCCAGGGCGGTCTCCAGGTAACTCCAGGAAAGGACGGCCCTGGCCATGGCGAAACCCCGGAAAGCCCGGGTAAGACCCTCTTCCACTTCGGTCCGGAGACGCCGGTTCTCCTCGACCAGTTCGAGGAAGTTCTTCATCAATTCGTCCAGTTTATCTTTTAGTAGCTTATGCCCGCGCACAGCCACCCGCAGGCGTTTCTTCAAGCGCAGGAGTTCCATTCTGGTGGGGTTCACTTGCAAATTCATTTCCTCAACTCCTCACTCTCTGGTTCCCGCTCAACCTGCGCCCGCCGTTTCTTCCTCTTCCGTTTCCGGCAGGTATTTCTCAAGATATTCGTCGCGAATCCGCTTCAGTTCGCCGCGGGGGATCAGGGAGAGCAGTTCCCAACCGATATTGAGGGTCTCTTCGATGCTCCGGTTTTCATCTTCGGCCTGCTTTACGTAGCGCTCTTCAAACTCCTCGGCAAAACGGGCGAATTTCCGGTCCAGGTCGGTCAGGGCCGCATCGCCGAGGATCACCGCCAGGTCTTTGGCTTCTTTCCCCCTGGCATAGGCGGCAAAGAGCTGGTTCATGGTGTCGGCATGGTCCTCCCTGGTTTTGCCTGCGCCGATCCCCTTATCTTTCAACCGCGACAACGAGGGCAAAACGTCAATCGGGGGGTAAATCCCTTTCCGGTGCAGTTCACGGCTGAGAATAATCTGCCCCTCCGTAATATACCCGGTCAGGTCAGGGATGGGATGGGTTTTGTCATCCTCCGGCATGGTGAGGATGGGCAGGAGGGTGATCGAGCCCTTCTTCCCTTTAACCCGGCCGGCCCGCTCGTAAATGGTGGCCAGGTCGGTATAGAGGTAGCCCGGGTAACCGCGACGCCCCGGCACTTCTTTCCGAGCGGCGGAGATCTCGCGAAGGGCTTCCGCGTAATAGGTCATATCCGTGAGGATTACCAAAACATGCATTTGCAGGTCAAAGGCGAGGTATTCCGCGGCGGTCATCGCCATCCGCGGGGTGGCGTTCCGCTCAATGGGCGGGTCATTGGCCAGGTTGATAAAGAGCGTCGCCCGCTCAATAGCGCCGGTCCGCCGGAAATCGCCGATGAAGTAGTCGGCCTCTTCAAAGGTGATCCCCATGGCGGCAAAGACCACGGCAAACTTTTCTTCCGCTCCCAGAACCTTGGCCTGCCGTGCGATCTGTGCCGCCAGGCGGGCATGGGGCAAGCCCGAGCCGGAAAAGATCGGCAGTTTCTGGCCACGGACCAGGGTGTTCAACCCGTCAATGGCGGAGATCCCTGTTTGGATAAACTCCGACGGGTAGTCCCTGGTATAAGGGTTCATCGGGGCGCCGTTAATATCCAGCCGCCGCTCGGGGATGATGGGCGGGGCGCCGTCCTTGGGCCGTCCCAAACCGTCAAAGACCCGGCCCAAAATCTCCGGGGAAACGCCCAGCTCAATGCTTTTCCCGAGAAAGCGCACTTTGCTTTCGTAGAGATCCAGGCCGGTGGGGCCCTCAAAGAGCTGCACCAGGGCGATGTCGCCGTCGACCTCCAAAACGCGGCCCCGGCGGATCTCCCCGCTTGCCAGCTCAATCTCGACCAGTTCCCCGTATTTGACCCCTTCGACCTCTTCCACAAGCATCAACGGTCCTACCAGTTCACGTACGGTCCGGTATTCTTTAAGCATCGCTTTCACCTCCGCCCAGGGTCTCCCCGGTATACGCCTGTAGTTCGTCATAGAGCCGGTCGATCTCGGCGAGCCGGTCTTCCGGCAGGTATTTGGCGCGCCCAATCTCTTCCCTGATGGGGAGGTCCCGGATCTTCGTCAAAGAAACGCCTTCCCTTAACAACCTCTGCCCCACGTCGTAAAAGGCCATTACCAGGCGGAGCATCTTGTATTGCTTGGTAAGGGAGGTGTAGGTATCAACCTCATGGAAGGCATTTTGGTGCAGGAAGTCTTCCCGGATTGAACGGGCGACCTCCAAGACCAGTTGGTCCCGGTCGGAAAGGGCATCGATCCCGACGAGACGGACGATCTCTTCCAGTTCCGCCTCTTCCTGCAGGAGCCGCATGGCCCCGTTCCGGAGGGCGAGCCACTCTTCCCCTACTTCTTTGCGGTAATATTCATCCAACCGGTCTTCGTACAGGGAATAGCTGTTCAGCCAGTTAATGGCGGGGAAATGACGGCGGTAGGCCAGCGAGGCATCCAAGCCCCAAAAGACCTTGACCACCCTGAGGGTCGCCTGGGTAACCGGTTCGGAAAGGTCGCCGCCGGGCGGGGAAACTGCGCCGACCGCGGTCAGGCTGCCTTCCCGCTGCGGGCTGCCGAGGCAGGTAACCCGGCCGGCCCGTTCGTAGAAGTCGGCCAGGCGTGAACCGAGGTAAGCCGGGTACCCTTCTTCACCGGGCATCTCTTCGAGGCGGCCGGACATCTCCCGTAAAGCCTCAGCCCAACGGGAAGTGGAGTCGGCCATAATCGCCACACTGTAGCCCATATCCCGGAAATACTCGGCTATTGTGATTCCTGTATAGATCGAGGCCTCCCTGGCGGCCACCGGCATGTCGGAGGTATTGGCCACCAGCACCGTTCTTTTCATCAACGGTTCCCCGGATTTGGGGTCTTGCAGGCGCGGGAATTCATTCAAAACGTCGGTCATCTCGTTACCCCGCTCGCCGCAGCCGACGTAGACGATGATGTCGGCACTGGCCCACTTGGCCAATTGGTGCTGGACAACGGTCTTCCCGCTGCCAAAGGGCCCGGGGATGGCCGCCGTCCCGCCCAGGGCTACGGGGAAGAAGGTATCAATAATCCTTTGCCCTGTAGTCAGCGGCTGGGAAGGCGCCAGTTTTTCCCGGTACGGCCGTTCCCGCCGGACCGGCCAGCGCTGCATGAGTGTGAGCTCGCGGATGCCGTTTTTTGTCTGCACTTTGGCGATGGTCTCCTCAACGGTAAAGGCCCCTGTTTTAATCTGGACCAGACGCCCTTCCACCCCGGGGGGGACCATGATCCTATGTTCCACCAGGGTGGTCTCCTGGACCACGCCCAAGATATCGCCGGGTTGGACCAAAGCGCCTTCGCTGAGGCTGGGGGTAAACTCCCATTTCTTCTCCCGGGAAAGGGCGGGGACTTCGATCCCCCTGGTGATCCTGTCTCCCCCCACGGTGGCGATGGCATCCAGGGGCCGTTGAATCCCGTCGTAAATCGTTTCGATTAACCCCGGCCCCAACTCAACGCTGAGCGGTTGCCCAGTGGTCTCCACCGGTTCGCCCGGGCCCAGGCCTGTGGTTTCTTCGTAGACCTGGATCCAGGACCGGTCGCCCCTGATCTCAATAACCTCGCCAATCAGCCGTTTTTCACTCACGCGTACGATATCGTACATCCTGATCCCCGGGATCCCCTCGGCTACGACCAGGGGGCCGGATACTTTGATTATTTTCCCTCTCTTCATTGCTGACGCCCCTCTTTCCCCATGAGTATATCCGCTCCTACCGCGCGTTCAACAATTTTCCTGATTCTTTCAAAAGCATAGCCCTTACCGCCCTGGTTGGAAGGGATCAGGAGAACAGTGGGAAACGCCCGCTCCCCCAGGGCAGTAATCCGGTCCATAATCTCTTCGGCCACCGTCTCGGTGATGAAAATAATCCCGTATTTTTCTTCAGGATCAACCAGTTTGTTCAGAACGGAGGCGGCTTCACCGGTGGAAGTCACAGGGTGGATCTCCACGCCCAGGGCAAGAAAGCCGATGATGCTGTCTGCCTCTCCGATCGCGGCCATCCGGTAACTTGTCATCAGATTCTCTCCTTCCACTCTGCCGCCGGTATTTTGTTGATTTTGGCGGCCAGAAGAACCCGGAGTCTCCTGCCTTCCTGCTCTTTATCCCAAAAATAGGCGAAAAGCGGTTCCTCGCCAAAGGCTTGGCTGCGAAAATGCTCCAAATATCCGGCTAAAAACTGCCCGGCCGCCCTTTCCACCCGCCAGAGGGTGGAAAAATCCTCGGCCCCGGCGGCGACTTTCCCGGCCGGCCGCCAGAACCACCAGTTCCGGATCTCCTCCACAGGCCAGTCCAGGGCCGGGAGAAATTCTTTCTCCGGCACCAACCCGCCAGGGAGGAGAAAACGGGTGAGAAAATCCCGGTCCTTCCCCATGGTCTTCACCCGCAACAGGATCCGCAGATTGGCGAGGTCAACCAGGAGGGCCCAGAACTCGCGCAGGGCCGGGGAGAATTTCCCGCTTTTTTCCGCCATATACTCGTAATAATAGCGGTCCACCGCCCGCTGGAGCTCCTGCGGGTCCGGAAACTCCTTTTCCCCGAAGATCATTACAGCCCGGGCCAACGGATCTCCCCCGCCGGTCCGCTCCGTCCACCGGGGATCGGCCATGATTTTTTCGGCCCTTTCCCGGCCATACCTGGAGACCGGCGCCGGGTTTCCCGGCCGGCCCCCGGCCTTCTCCAAAAGGCGGATCTTCAGGTTGTGCATGTCGTACCTTAGAAGATAAGCCAGGAGAAAACTATCTTGCGCCCGCCCGCCTTCCTCTATCAGGGCACGGAGGAGGTCCGCGGCAGTGCGCAGTTCATCCCAGATTACCTCTTCATATTGGTAAAGAGAGCGGTTTTCCATCCACCGGTTGTAAACAGTCTCGCCCAGCCCGCGCCAGGCTTCTTCCGGCGTTCCCGCCGCTGCCAGCCGTTCCCACTGGCCGGGGGAGAGGAGGCCGTTTTCCAAGGCCCGGACACGGGCAACGGCATAGGTGTAACCGCCCATAATCCTCACTCCATCCAGTTTATTTACTCCGCAAAGAGCCTGCGTCCAATCTCCGGGAGAAGCTCGTCCCTCTTCATCTCCACCAGGTTTTCGAGGGAGAAGTTTTGGACGACCTTGCCCCGCTGGAGGATAAAGCCGCCGCTTAATTCTGCTGCCGCTTCCCCGTAAGAGAGGGCGCCTTTCCGCCCCTGTTTCTCCAGTTCCCGGTTGAGTTCGGCCAAAAATGCCTCCCCCAGCCAGCGCTGGTCCGGGATGGAGAAAAACAGCTTTTCATCGCCGGTTTCTACCGCCTCCAGGATAAGCCGCTGGAGGAGTTCCCGGTAATCCTCGTCCTTCATCTCGGCCAGGCGCTTTTTCAGGGCTTGGAAGATCTCTTCCACCAGCCGGTTTTTGGCTGCCAAAAGTTCCCGCCCGGCCTCCATCTTCGCCTGGATTTTCCGGCGGTTTTTCTCCTCCGCCGCCTGCCTCTGCTCGCGGCTGATAATCTCCTCCCGCAGGCGTTTGGCTTTTTCTGCGTATTCAGCCCGTAGTTTTTCCGCTTCCGCCCGGCCCTTCTCCCGGATCTGGGCCGCCTCTTTACGGGCGTCTTCTATAATGCTGTCGAGTAACGGTTGTAACTCCTGCATTTTCATACCCCACTAAATCTGCTGGTACATCAGGAAGGAACCGAGGAAGGAAAGGATGGCGTAGAATTCCACCACAACGGCGAAGATGATCCCTTTCGCCAGTTCCTCGGGGCGTTTTGCCACCATATTGATGGCGGCCGCCGCCACTCTTCCCTGGTAAATCGCGGACAGCAGCCCGCCAATGAAAACCGGGAGGGCGGTGACGACAAACATCCAGCCTTGGGCGGGAGTAGTGATCACACTCAGTTTCCCCAGGAGCAGAAAGCCGACGACGAAACCGTAGATCCCCTGGGTACCGGGGAGCGCTTGGAGGACCAGGGCGGGGACAAAACGGGTTGGCTCCTCTGTCACCACTCCGGAAGCCGCCTCTCCGGCAATTCCCGTGCCAATCGCCGAACCTACCGCCGCCATTACCGCCAGAAAGATCCCAAGATACCCCAGGGCAAGACCGACCATTACTTCCATGCTCATGACTCCCCTTTCTCATCCAATTCAATGTAACGGTATTGTTCAGCCAAGGGGCGGAAAGGCCTGCCCCCCGCTTCGTAAAACTTGTTGAAGAACTCAATATACTGCAGCCGGCAGTTATGGACATAACTGCTGAGCACCGACAGTAGCAGGTTCAAAAGATGGCCGCCGCAGAAGATCGCCAGCCCGGCCAGGAGGCCGATGGGATTGCGGAAACTCGGGTTAAACATCCGTACGAAGAAATTGATGACCTGGCCGATGATGGCCCCGGACAAGCCCAATGCCATCAGACGGGAGTAGGAGAGGAGGTCGCTGAAGAAATTGACGGCGTTGTACAGGGTAAAGACCCCTGCCGGGATCCGCAGCAACCTTTTGAAGAACGGCCCTTCCCCCCGGGCCCTGGAGAGCATGATCGCGATGGCGGAACCCACCGCCAGTTTGGGGAAGAACCCGGCATAGGCCTCGAGTCCCAGGGGTTTGTAAGCCAGCAAAAGGATCAAGCTGGTCAGGAAGAGAAGCCATAAACCCTCCTCAAAGATGGCTTCCCAATACTGACCGGCTTTAATCCGGGCGACCGCCTTGAGGATCACCCCCAGGTAGAGTTGGACACCGCCCAGGACCAAAGCGACCATCAACAATCTGGTCGGTTCTTCGGTCGGATTAAACCACAAGGGAGTGTAGCTAATCAAGTCGCCGAAGACGCCGGCGGTGAGAAAACCAAAAAAGGCCGAGCTGAGCCCGCTCATGAATAAGAGAGTGAAAAGCTTTTTGGCCATCCCGGCCATCTTGACTGTGCGCAAAAGGTACCAACAAAGGGCGGCGAGGGCCAGCCCGTAACCGAGGTCGGCAAGGGCCAGGCCGAAGAAGACAATGAAGAACGGGGCCAAGGCGGGCGTCGGGTCAGCCTCGCCATATTTGGGGCTGCCGTAAACCTCAACCACCACTTCGAAGGGGCGGATTAAGGGGTGGTTCTCCAGTTCGACTGGGACCTCCTCGTCCGGTTCCGGATCCACGGCTTCCAGGTAGATGGTGGGGGAAATATCCCGCAGCACCGAGCGGAGACGGGGTAGGTTTTTCGCTGTGATCCAGCCCTCCAGGTAAAAAGTCCGCTCGGAACAGAGGAGTTCGCCCGCCACCTGCAGCCGCCGGAGCCGGTTGGCCTTGTCGTCGTATAGCGCCTGCAACATCGGGCGTTTTTTCGCCAAGACCGCGATCTCCTCTTCCAGATGGGCCTGCCTTTGCCGGAGTTCCGCTTCTTCTTTCTGTAGTTCCTCCAGGAGGTCTGCGGGGGTCCGGTCTTCACCGCCGGCTTCCACCACCTGCGCCTCACAGGCGTTCAGGACTTCGCGGAGTTTTTCCTCCTGTTCTTCACGGTAAATTAAAAAGAAATAGGAGGAGGAGCCCAGGGTCGAAACCTCTTCGCAATAGGCCCCGGGTTTTTCCAGTTCTTCGATGCTTTTTAAGAACTCCGCCTTGTAGCGGCGGGGGATTTTTATCAACCGCAGGAAAAGCGGGCCCCTTTTCTGCACCGCGGATAAGGGGATATCCAGGGCGGTCCAGGGTGTAAGCTCCTGGATGCGCCCGGCCAATTGTCCCAAGCGGGACTCGTTTTCCGCCCAAGCTTCACCCAACCGGCGGCAGAGCTTTATTGCGACCCAAGCCTCATCCTCCCGGGCCAGGCAATTTTGGTACTCGGCCGGGGTCATCATGGTCTTTATCCCGCTAAACTGCTGAATGAAGGTGGGGCGTACCGGGTGGAAACGGTCCAGCACGGCCAGGGCGGCGGTAATCTCCACCAATTCACCTTCCAAAGCCGCCTGCTCCTGGGCATCACCGGTGGGATGCCACTTCCCGTCCGCCGGCGGGAGAGCCTTGCCGGTTTCGATCTCGACGAAACCCAATTCCTGCAGGCGCTTGAGGACCGCTGCCCGGTGATGGAGACGGCCGGCCACCCGGATCTTTTTCGTTCTTGCTACGGCCATTTACTTCACAATCCTCTCCATTGCCCATTGTATGGTCTCATCCATGCGCTGTCTCGCCCTGTTGATCAATTCATCCTTTTCCTGGTCAAACTGGACTTTTTCCTTTGCTATTTCCGCATCTGTCTCCGCCCTGACCAGGTTTTGCAACTTCTCCCCGGCCCGCAGGCTCTCTTCCTTCGTCTCGGCCAGCAGTTTCTCGCCTTCTTCCTTTACCCGGGCCAGGAGGCTTTTAACCTCTTCTTCAGCTTCTTTCTTTATCTCCCTGGCTTTCTTCTCCGTTGCCGCAATCAGTTCCAAAACCTCTCCGGCCAAGAGAACACCTCCCCAATCAAGCGGGTTGATTAGTATAATCAGTACGCTCCTACCCCGGCGTACCGGTGATCCGGATTGTAAAAAGCAGATTATAAGTTATTTAATTCGTCCCCGCATATATATTTCCTGCCGCTAACGGCGAAAATAATAGGTTAACAAAGCAGGCCGCTTTGTGCATGCGTGCCAATTTACTCATCTTGTACTTTATCCGTGCAGCCGTCCGCTGACCGCCTGCTGCAGCCGTTCCTCTTCGCTGAGCACCCGCCGCCCGTCGGCGGAGAGGGCCCGGCAGGCGCCGTCAATCATCCCTGTCCGCACGCGACCGGCCGCTTCCGGGTTCCCTTGCAATTGCGGCGCATCAAGGATCCCGGTGCGGACCGCCTCCTGCAAGACCACTGGGTCCGTCAACGGGTCGTCGGTCCCCGGCCGGGCCATGCCCCGGATCGCCTCGAGGATTAATCCGGCCTCAGCGACCAGTTCGTCGCGGCGTGCTTGGACAGTGGGGTCCGCCGCCATCTCCGGCGCATCGAAAAGGCTGTTTTTCAGAACCCCCTGGACGATGCCGCAACTTTCAATGATATCGTCGGGAGTGGCGGCATGGTCGGCCTCGCAGAAGGCCACCACGTGGATGATCTCCGGCTTGAGGGCCAGCCCCAAAAGGGTCGAAGCCGCCAGTTGCCCCTTGGCCACCGCCGGTTTCACCGAGAGACTCGCCAACCCGGCCCGGATCTGGCGGTGGATCCGGAAGTCGGGCCCGGCCAGCTGCTCAATCAAGGCCATTTTTGCCAGGCATTTTCCTAGATCCATTACGCCGCTGGTCCCGGGGGGGTTGTTCAGCATCAACTGGGCGACGTAATCCTGGACTCCCGCTTTTTTGGCATTATAAGCCGCCAGGTAGAAAGCGGCGACCGCCACGGAATCGGGGGCGCCCCGCAGGCTCCAGTGGTGAGCCTCATTAACCTCGAGAGGAATCCCCTGCGCGGCATACCAGGCCATGGCCTTTTGGTTTTCGGCGATGGCCTCCCGGAGCGGCCGGTTGGACCTGCCGTCCAGCCGGTTGTACCAGAATAAGGGCACGGCCCCCCAGGCGTTCTTGATTGTCCTGGCTGTCATCTCCCCCCATAAGATTAAATCCCGGGTCCCGCTGTAACAACGGAGCAGGGGAAAATTCCCCCTCCGGGAAGCCCGGTAAATAGCGGCCAGATCCTCCTCCCTGCGGATTGGGACCCCGCCGGCGCCGTCTTGCGCCGGGTCCATCTCCTCCGGGCGAAAGAAACTTTCCTGGGCGTTTTGGTCCGGGCCCAGGGAGACGACATCAAGGACCCCGGCTTCGGCCAGGCGGGCAACGCCGGCGATGGTCTCTTCCAGGCTGGGCAGGCCGAAATGATGCCGGAGCAACGGGTAAGGAGCCTTTTCCTCTATCCGTTCGACAAGGGTTGCAGCGGGTTTTCTTTTTTCCCCTTTGCCATCAGCCGCCTGTCCTTTCAAAAAAGCGATGATTTCGGCTTCTTCCTCTTCCCCGCTGAAAACCCCGGTGAACAAACCGGATTTTCTGGCCTCGGCGGCAACAGGAGGTGTGCCGCCAAAAAGGAGCTTCTTATGGAGTAAGCCCGCTTCTTGCAGGCTGTTTTTTAGGGAGGCAAAAAGATTCCGCGCCACTTCGGGCGTGAGCCGGTAACTGACGGCCAGGTATTCCGGGTCCTCTTCCCGTAAGGCCCCGATGAGCTCCTGCTCGCTGCGGCCCACACCCAAAAAAGTTGTTTGGTAACCACAGGCTTCCGCCAGGCGGAGAAAATTCAAGACTCCGGCCACATGCACACAATGGCCAAGGGTGGCGCCGACAATCTTCTTAGCCATTGCCGGGATCACCCTCCAGCGCCAGGCGGCGGATCTGCGCTACCGTAAACCCGGCCAGGCCCATCTTCTCCACTGTCCGCCCGATACTCCAGTAGTCGGTCTGATTCAGCAGGGAAGCCATGTGGATAATCGCCTTTATTGTCGGGGTCGGCGTCTCTAAATGATCGCCCAGGGAAGCGATGGGGACCAGGCTCATCGGGACATCCTCCCATAAGTACCGGTGGTCAATAATAGCCGGGGCGTTAATCCCCTTATAACCGTGGTTATTCTGGATTGCCTCGTACAAGGTTCTGCCGGGCGCATCATAGGCCATATAGAGCCATTCCCGCGCCGACATCCCCCTGAACCCCAGGGCGGCGGCGACCGCCATCCTTTCCTCATCCACCGCCTCGAGGACATGGGCCACGGAGGGGGTGATCCCTTCCATGTAAAACTGAAACTCGCCCCTGGTTGATTCAATCCGCGCGGCATTCAAGACGGTCAGCGCCGGGTGGAAGACGGCGCCGATATTATTCAAGCTGGTCTTTAAAACATTATCCCCGGGGACAAACTGCGGGTAAACCTCACGCAAAATCTTGACCAATTCCGCGGTTCTCTGCCCCGGCAAAGCCGCAACGGGAATGGTGTTTTTCATCCCGAAGATCTTCACCTGGGCCGGATTGATATTCCTACTGGCATACAAGAGGGTTTGGGCCTCGCCGATAATCACGTCGGCCTTGACCTTCATGGCCCGAAAGACGCTTTTTACCTCCAGGGCGCCGCCGGTCCGGCCGGGATTCAAGACGATGACCTGGCCGTCCCGTAAAAAAGGTGCCACTTTCTCGGCGATAAACCGGTGCCCGGTGGCAGGAACCACCACCATTAGTATATCCACCCCGTCGACGGCGGCTTCAATGTCGTCGGTCGCCAGCTTAACCTGGCCAAAACCTTCAATAACCCCGGAGAGTTGAATCCCGCCCATCAAGGCGATGGGTTCGATCCGGTCGGCAGAGCGGTTATAGAGGTTAACCTCATAACCCATAAGCGCAAGGTGGCCGGCCATGGCCATTCCCCCGTGGCCGGCGCCCAGGACGCAAAAACGCGGGCGGGCTTCACTTTTTTTTGCTGTCGTCTTTTTCATCAATCACACCCCTTTCCCAAGGTAATCGAAGATACCCGGGCGGTTTAGTGGTCAAAAAAAGGCCGTCGGGTTTGGCGGCCGGCGGCCGGGATCGGCACGTGCATGTTACCTAATGTTAATATTATAACTTATTCTTTATTCCTTGTCCAACAGCACCTGAACTCTCCTGTGCCTGTGAGTTGTTTCTAGAGCCGGCTTTTTCCCGGTAGGGGCCGGCCGGAATAATCATTCCAATGGAAACAAAATAACGTAGGGCTTCCTCAACTGTCAGATCAAGGGGTATAACCTCATCCGCCGGGAAATTCATCAGGTAGCCGCTGGTGGGGTTGGGGACGGTCGGGACGAAGACGGCCAAGAGCTGTTTTTTGCTATTTTCTTTCAGATCAGCCGGCGGGTCGCCAATCAAAAAGCCGGCGCTGTAAACCCCCGGCCGGGGAAACTCCACCGCAACCACAGAACGGAAAACCGTCTTATCCCTGGTGGTCAGGGCTTCGGTAATCTGCTTGATCGTACCGTAAATCCCCCCGACCAAGGGGATCCGCCGGACCATCCGTTCAAAGAAGGCCACCAGCCTTTTCCCCAGGAAATTGGTGGCGACAAACCCCGTTATGAGGATTAAAAAAAGCATCACCAGGAGGCCCAGGCCGGGGATGTGACGGCCGAGAACCTTCTTTACCAGTTCCGCGAGGAAACCATCGAGCCAGAGAAAGCCCAACCTAACCAGGTTAATAGTGACGATCACCGGCACGAATAATAACAGGCCGGCGAAGAATAAATTTCTCAACCGTCGCAGCACTTATTCTCCCTCCTCACTCCGCCCGTATGCGGCCTCGTCTTATAAAAAACGCCCCGGGCTTACCGCCCAGGGCGCCGTTTTTTCCTCTCTAGAGGAGATTAGCCAGGGAATTGGCGAGGGTAAAGGCGGCAAAGACCAGCGAAACCATGGATACCAATTTAATCAGGATATTTAATGACGGCCCGGAGGTATCTTTGAAGGGGTCGCCAACAGTATCCCCAACTACAGCCGCCTTGTGGGCATCGGATCCCTTACCTCCCAAATTCCCTTCTTCAATGTATTTTTTGGCATTGTCCCAACTCCCGCCGGAATTGGCCATCATCACGGCCATCATAAAACCAACCACTGTGGAACCGGCCAGAAGACCCGTGACCGCGTTAACCCCGAGCAACAAGCCGACGATAATCGGGGCAAGGATCGCAATCAACGTCGGGACAATCATCTCCGCCTGCGCCGCCTGGGCACAAATATCAACGCTGCGGGCATAATCCGGTTTGGCCTTCCCTTCCATCAAACCGGCGATCTCCTTGAACTGGCGGCGGACCTCCACCACGATCTTCTGGGCGGCGCGCCCCACCGCCTTCATGGTCAGGGAGCAGAAGACAAAGGGCAACATCCCGCCGATCAGGAGACCGATCAGCACTTGGGGGTTGGTGAGACTCAGGTTAAATTGGAAGGAAGGATCGATCATCTGCACCTGCTGGGTATAAGTGGCAATCAAAGCCAAAGCCGTCAAGGCTGCAGAACCGATGGCAAACCCTTTACCCGTTGCCGCGGTGGTATTGCCCAACGCGTCGAGGGCATCGGTCCGGCTCCGGACTTCCGCGGGCAAACCGGCCATTTCCGCAATCCCGCCGGCATTATCGGCCACCGGCCCATAGGCATCGGTGGCAAGGGTAATCCCGAGGGTGGAGAGCATTCCCACCGCAGAGATGGCGATCCCGTAGAGGCCAAGGCTAAAATCGCCGCCGCCGGTAAGATAATAACTGATGAAGATCACAGCGGCCACAACCACTGCCGGGAAGACGGTGGAAAGCATCCCCACCGAAAGCCCGTCAATAATTACGGTGGCCGGACCGGTGACCGCCGTCTCCGCCACCTGCTGGGTGGGCTTATACTCCGCTGATGTGTAGTATTCCGACAACCGGCCGATGATTACCCCGGCCAGCAAACCGCCGATGATGGCAACGAAGACTTTAATATACTCCGCACCCAAAAGCAGGCGGACGCCGAAATAACTGGCAATCACCATTATTATGGCGGCAACGTTGACTCCCCGCCGCAAGGCTTTCAGAAGGACTTGGTCCTCGCCTTCTTTAACCCGGACAAAGAAAGCGCCGATAATCGAAGCCAAAATCCCGAAGGCCGCCAGGAGGAAGGGGAGTAAGAAACCTCTGAGCGCCAGATCCCCGGAGAAAGCCGAAAACCCTAAAATCGCCGCGGCGACAATCGCCCCCACGTAGGACTCGTAGAGATCGGCCCCCATCCCGGCCACATCGCCCACGTTATCCCCGACGTTATCCGCGATTACCGCCGGGTTTCTCGGGTCGTCCTCGGGAATCCCCGCTTCTACCTTCCCCACCAGATCGGCACCGACATCAGCGGCTTTAGTGTAGATCCCCCCGCCGACCCTGGCAAAGAGGGCCATGGAACTGGCGCCCATCCCAAAGTTCAAGAGGATGGTGGAGATCTCCGGTATGCTCTTGCCGAAGGCGGACAATAATAAGTACCAGCAGCTAATGGCCAGCAGGCCGAGGCCGACCACGATCAGGCCCATAACCGCCCCGCTCTGGAAAGCCACCCGCAGGCCGTCATCGAGACTCTTCTGGGCGGCATTGGCGGTTCTGCTGTTAGCCATGGTTGCCGTGGTCATACCGATAAACCCGGCCAAACCGGAGCAAAAACCACCGGTTAAAAAGGCCAGGGGCACAAAGAGAGCCCCCAGGGACCCGCCGCCGGCAAAGCCGAGAGCCAGGAGGATCGCAAACATAACCACGAAAAAGATGGCAACCCCCCGGTACTGCCGGCGAAGGTAAGCCCGGGCGCCGATCCGGATGGCCTCGGCGATCTCTTTCATTTTCTCCGTCCCCTCGGAAAAGCCGGAAATCTTCTTATAAAAATAACCGGCAAAAATAATTGCCAAAAGCGCTCCGATTGGCACTAGAACAGTGAAGAAACTGACCAGGCCGTTACCTGCCATGAAGACAACCTCCTTTTCATTTCCAGCACAACCTATGTTTCTTGCAACTAAGCTAAAAAAATTCTCCAGGGTTCCTGGAAAACCTTTTCGATTAACAAAAGTTTCATCAATTTCTCATTGCCGGTTTTTTCTTTTGGCGCCTTTCTCTTTTTTAAGACCGCGCACCGGGACACAGGAACCCCGGTGCTTGCTTTTTCTGATCTTACTTCCGGTCCCGCTCTCCCTTCACCTCTTTAACGGCTTCCCGGTAGAGGGCGACAAGACCCAAGGCCAACCCAGCCAGGACCCCGGCGGTTGCCAGGAGGGGTCCGGTCTCCCAAAGGTTATCCAGATACCGGCCGCCAAAAAAACCGGCAACAACGCCAACGGCCGGCCGGAGGGTAAGGCCGGTATACCGTGAAAGGCTACGGAGAAACTCCGCCAGTTTCCGGTCGGAATCAAGCATTTTCCCGCCTCCGTTTTCCCGGGTTCTCCCCGGCATTCAATATACTCTCCTGGACTGCGCTCTCCATCCGCTTTAAGCCATGGAGGCTGAAGAATAAGACCACTACCCCGGCGAGAATAAGTATTGTCCCTAAAAGCACGGTCACGCGGGAAAGGAAATAGGAACCGGTACCCAGTAAGAGGCTGAGCCCGTAAAGGAGGAGGACCGCCTCCCGTTCCCCAATTCCCGAGAGGACCAGGAGGTGGTGGAGGTGCCCCCGGTCTCCGAAAGCGATTGGCTCTCCCCGCCGCCAGCGCCGCCAGATCGCCCACAAGGTATCCAAGAACGGCACCCCAAGGGCAAAGACCGGCACGGCTAGAGCGAGGATGGTTGGGAGTTTTAGGGCGCCGGTGATCGAAATGACCCCGAGAAGATAGCCAAGAAAATAGGCGCCGGAATTGCCCAAAAAGACCCGGGCCGGCGGGAAGTTGTAGGGCAAAAACCCGGCCATTCCCCCGATGAGCAGGGCGCAGAGAAAGGCTGCTGCCGTCTGGTTCAGGCTTAGGCCGATCGCCAAGAGGCTGGCTGCGGCCAGCAGGCAAATCCCGGCCGCCAGCCCGTCCAACCCGTCGATGAGATTAATCATATTAACTGTGGCCACCAGCCAGAGGACGGTCAAAGGATAGCCGGCCCACCCCAGGGTAATCATCTCGCCAAAGGGGTTGGTCAGGCAATGGATGCGCAGCCCCATCCCTGCCACCAGGAGAGCGATCCCGGCCTGTCCGGCAATTTTGACCCAAGGGGAAAGGTCATAACGATCATCCAGGTAACCAAGGGCCAAAATCAACAGGCCGCCGGTGAGGATCGGGGCCAGGTGCGGGAAGGCGGGCCCGCCCAAGAGGAGAAGAACCAGAAAAAAACCGCTGCTTACCGCCAAGCCTCCGGTGAACGGCAGCGGTTCGTGATGGATTTTCCTGTCGCCCGGCAAATCCAAAAGCCCCCACTTGTGCCCAATCCTGATCCAAACCGGGGTCCAGGCAAACACCGGTAAGAAACCGGCGCCAATGAGCAATAAAAGCTTCCAACCGGCGAGCATTTCCTCCCAGTTCATAAGATCGTCCCCTTATCCATCAGGCCCGTCCTTCTCCCAGTTATCCTTGGTTAAGCCTATCTTCCTTCCGGCCTTTCCTTCCTTCAACCTCTCCATTTTCAGGCCTATCTTTTTTACCCTTCCGGTTCTAGCCTTCCGGTCCTTTTTTCAGGTCTCTTCTCCGGCCCATCCTTCTTCCGGCTATACTGTTTCAGCCTTCTCCTTCCAGTTGGCTGATCTTCTCAACCCTTCTTTGGTGGCGGCCGCCCTCGAATTCGGTGGCCAGATAATTCTCGACAATCGCCAAGGCCAGCCCCACGCCAATTACCCGGGCGCCCAGGGTTAAGATGTTACTGTCATTATGTTTCCTGGCCATCTGCGCGGAAAAGACGTCATGACAGAGGGCGGCCCTGATCCCCTTGATTTTATTGGCGGCGATGGAAACCCCGATGCCCGTGCCGCAAACCAGGATCCCCCGGTCATATTCGCCTGCTGCCACCTTGCGTGCGACCAATGCCGCCTGATCCGTATAATCCACCGATTCCGGCGAATAGACCCCGAAATCATGGTAGTCAAAACCCCGTTCCGCCAAAAACCGGACAATCTCCTCTTTCAGAGGATAGCCGGCATGGTCGGAAGCAACCGCGATCTTTAAGCGTTGCTGGTTTTTTCCTGTAATTCCGTCAGCAATCATTAGCAACCACCTCTCAATCTGGCGGGCAGTGGCGATATATGTTTCCAGGTCACCCCCGAAGGGGTCCGGGATATCCCCCTGCACCTGCCGGTTTTCTTCTGTTGTTTCCATCCCTTCTGCACCCTGCGTTTTCGGGTCACCCTCCCGGCCGCCGGCTGTGCCCGCAGCAATGCGGCCGGCCAATTCCGTCAGGGTGAAGATTTTTTCCCCGGCTTCCGGGGCCAAAGCCAGAACCGCCTCTTTTTGCCGGCGGGTCATGGTCAGCACCAGGTCTGCGGCGAGGGCCATCTCCCGGGTCAACCGGCGCGCCCGGTGGCCGGTGAGATCCACCCCTGCCCTGCGCATTGCTTCGATAGCTTCGGCTGAAGCGGGCGCGCCGTCGACGGCGGCCAGGCCCGCCGAGGTTATTTCAACCCCCGTTACCCCTTTCTCCTGCAGTATCTTGGCGAAAAGGCCTGCGGCCATCGGACTCCGGCAGGTGTTACCAGTACAAACAAACAGGATCCTCTGCATACCCAGCCTCCTCCAAATACGGCCAAACACGGGGAGATTAACAGTGTTTGCCTATTCTATTTTCACCAAAAGTGAGATGATGGTGCCGGCATTCTGGACTACGATCTTCACCGGATAACTCTTTTCATCCCTGGAAAACCAGACGGTAATCCGGGATACGGGGTCGTCGATTTTATCCGTGATAAACCTCCGGAGCGGCGTTTCCACCCTTTCCCGGCCCAGATAGGAGTATTCAACCTCCACCGGCCCGCTTACAGTCAGGAAAAAGAAGGTCTTTTCCCCCTTCTCCCATGGGCGTGTCCGTAAATAATAAACGAGGGAGAGGTTGTCCAAGCAAAAGGCTTCCGGCGAGGCATAGGTCTTCTCGGTTTTCTTACCGTTTTCCGTGGTTCTATGGATTATTTCGCCTTTTTCCGGGTAAAAAAAGGTTTCCTCTTTTCTCTCCCGGCGCTGGTCTTCAATTTCCCGCAAGGAGTACCTGGGGAAGAGTCCTTCTTTATCCAGGTAAAGCAGGCCCTTCTCCCTATAGCGAAAAAGGAAGGAGATCGCGGGGTAGCTCCGTAATTCGGTTTGGATGCAATAAACCAGATGCCCTTCGTAGGTGGCTTCCCCTACCACCCGGAAGATCTGTTCCCCGACGGGGATACCTTTGACGGAAACCCGGTAATAGAGGGTTTCCCGGGTAAAGGTGTTTTCGCCGGCAGAGTCCGCTGCTTCTGGAAAAAGCAGGACGAAAAAAAACACCCCGCACCAGACCCCCAATATCGCCAGGCCCATTATGGATTTTGGCAAAAACCTGCGCCGGTTTTTCATCCCACTTCCACCACATTCCCCCCGGCCGCTTTCCAAAGACGGTTAAAGACAGCCCTTCCCAATCCGGTACGGGAAGGGGCGGCGGCGTAAATCGACTCCGCCCCTGCTTCATCACAGGCACGCAACAGGGAAAAGAGCCGCTCCGCGGCTTCCTCTGGTTTATTCCTTTCGCCCAGGGAAAAAAAGAGCCCTTCCGGGAAATAATCCCGGTCTTCTTCATAAGCCAGGACCGCAGATTTCCGCCGGGCCTTTCCTTCCACGGCCAGGCGTTCCTTGATATACCGGTTGACCCTGGCCGGTTCGCCCACTATTAAATATAGAGGGGCTTTAGGCGCATAATGCCGGTATTTCATCCCCGGCGCCAGCGGCCGCCCGGATTCCATCAGCGCCGGGTCGGGCTCCTCCACACCTCCAACGCCAAAGACCTCTTCGAGCATTTCCCGGGTAACACCGCCCGGGCGGAGGATCCGCGGGGTTGGGCCGGTTAAATCCAGGACAGTCGATTCGACGCCTACCCCGGTGGGCCCGGCATCCAAAATCATTTCTACCAGGCCGTCCAGATCTTCGGCCACATGCCTGCCCAGGGTGGGACTCGGCCGGCCCGAAAGGTTGGCGCTGGGCGCCGCCACCGGTACCCCGGCCAGTTCCAACAGGCGGAGGGCCACCAAATGATCGGGTACCCGTACGGCCACTGTGGGCAGGCCGGCGGAGACCTCCGCCGGGATCGTTGCTTTTTTCGGCAGGACCATGGTGAGCGGGCCGGGCCAGAATTTTTCGGCCAAAACGCGGGCGGCAGGAGGGATTTCCGCAGCCACCGCCGGTAGCCGCCTGTAAGAATCGAGATGAACGATTAGGGGGTTATCCGCCGGCCGTCCTTTGACAGCATAGACCCGTTGAATGGCTTGCGGGCGGGTGACCGCGGCGCCAAGCCCGTAAACGGTTTCTGTGGGGAAAGCCACCAGGCCCCCCTCCCGCAGGATGGCTGCGGCTTCCCGCAAATAAACCTCTTCCGGTTTTTCTGCGTCGATCTTGATAATCCTTGTCTTACCCACATCTTTCATCTCTTTGTTCTTAAGTTACAAGCATAAACCGGATAAACACGTGGGCGCCTTTACGTCCAGTGCCGGTCAATCCGGTAGGCACGTCTTATTTACTTCGCCTCTTTCCCGCAAAACCCCTTCCGGAAACCGGAAAAGAAAAATTTATCAAAGAAAGTAAGGCCTTACCCCCGCCGCCAGCGGGGTCCCTGCGGGGTGTCTTCGATGATTACCCCGTGGGCTTTAAGCTTTTCCCGGATCTCGTCGGCTAACCGGAAATTCTTCTCCCGGCGCGCCTCTTCCCTCCTGGCCAGCATTGCTTCGATCTCCTCGTCGCCGAGGCCGGCCGCGGCGGCCTGAGCTTTCCCGAAACGGAGGCCAAGGATCTCCCCGCCCTCTTCCAGCACGGCCACAGCCTCCTGCAAGCCTTCTTTCGCCGCTGCGTTCAAAGTAAAGCCCGGCGCCAGCGACCATTTATTCACCTCGCGGACCAGTTCGTAGAGGACGCCGAGGGCGGCGGCGGTGTTAAAATCATCCTCCATTGCGGCGATGAACCGTTCCCTGCTCTCCGCAGCCAGTTCCCGTATGCGGCCGGCACCGTTCTCCGCTCCACCCCCGGCCTCCTGCGTCAGCAGGTGGCGCCAGTTATTCCAGGCGGTCTCCAGCCGTTCCAGGCCCCGTTCGGCCGCCTCCAATTCCTGCCGGCCGATATTCAAGGGATTCCGGTAATGGGTGCCCAGCAACCAAAAACGGACGACCTGCGGGGGAAAATCCTTGAAAAGCTCCCGGATGGTAATAATATTCCCCAGGGACTTCGACATCTTGTCCCCGCCGGTGGTGATAAACCCCGAATGCAGCCAGTACCGGACAGAAGGCTTGCTTCCTGTATAGGCCTCGGACTGGGCCAGTTCATTCTCGTGGTGGGGGAAGATCAGGTCCGTCCCGCCTCCGTGGAAATCAAACCCGGGTCCCAGGTACTTCAGGGACATGGCCGAGCATTCAATATGCCAGCCGGGACGGCCTTGGCCCCACGGCGATTCCCAGGCGGGTTCACCGGGTTTGGCCGCTTTCCAGAGGGCAAAATCCATCGGGTGTTTTTTACGTTCATCCACTTCCACCCGGGCCCCGGCCAGCATTTCGTCAAGGGAACGCCCGGAGAGCTTGCCGTAGTCCGGAAAACTCTCGACCGCAAAATAGACGTCGCCGTCAACCGTATAGGCATGGCCTTTTTCCAGAAGCCCTGCGACCATTTGGATAATCTCCGGGATGTGTTCGGAGACTTTCGGGTGGACGTCGGCTTCTTCCACGCCCAGGGCGGCCAGGTCCTCCATGTAGATCCGGGCATAATCCGCCGCCAGTTCCAGGGGCGGCCGCCCTTCCTGCTGGGCCCGGCGGATAATTTTATCATCAACATCGGTGATGTTTTGCACCATAAAGACCTGGTACCCGCGGGCCCGTAAGAAACGGCGGATAACGTCCCAGACCACCGGGGGCCGGGCGTTACCAATATGGGCGAAATCATACGGGGTGATCCCGCAGAAATAGATCCCAGCCTTCCCCGGTTCCCTGGGGATAAACTCTTCCTTTTTGCGGGTCATTGTATTGTAGACCATTATTGCCATGGTGGTTTCTCCTTCCTTCTTCTCATCTTCTCCTTCCTTCTCTCTGGCCTTCCTTTTCCTTGCCGGGGCATTCCCGCAGGCCAAACCGGGGCGCCCCGCGGCGGTCCTTCGTTAACCGGACCGCTCCTGTCTTTCCAGGGATTGCAAGCGGTTTTCCAATTCCGCCAACCGCTTCTCCAACGCTTCACAGAACGCCGCCACCGGGTCGGGGAGTTTTCCGTGTTCGAGATCGGGCAAACCCACCTTCCGTCCGTCCTGGATCACCACCCGGCCGGGAACGCCGACCACGGTAGAGTTGGGCGGTACCGGTTTTATCACTACCGCCCCGGCGCCAATTTTGGCGTTGTCGCCAATGGTGATTGACCCTAAGACCTTGGCCCCGGCGGCAATGATGACATTATTCCCGATTGTCGGGTGGCGTTTCCCCTTTTCCTTGCCGGTACCACCGAGGGTCACCCCTTGGTAGATGGTGACATTATCCCCGATTTCAGTGGTTTCCCCGATCACCACACCCATCCCGTGATCAATAAAAACCCCTTTCCCGATTTTCGCGCCGGGATGGATCTCGATCCCCGTGAAAAACCGGCTGATCTGGGAGATGATCCGGGCGATTGTATACAAACGGCGCCGGTAAAACCAGTGGGCTATCCGGTGGGCAATCAAAGCATGGAGGCCGGGATAGCAAAGCAAGACCTCCAGCAGGTTTTTTGCCGCCGGATCCCGTTCAAAGACCGCCTTGATCTCACTGCGCAGATTGGAGAAGATCATGCTGCTCACCCCTTTCGTTGAACAAAAAAACCTTCATCTCTCAGAGACGAAGGTTTTCTTCGCGGTTCCACTCTGCTTGGGCAGTTTGCCCCGCTTTTGGCACGCGCTAACGGGCGAACCCGGGCGGAGGTACTCACCTTTCTCCCCGCCGGTTCCGGGGTGCATTTCATCACCGGCGCCGGGAGGATGCTTCCAGCCAGCGACATCCCTCTCTTGCCCTTAACCGGAGATGACCGGCGCCTGCGCGCCGCCCCTTCCTCACCTTTAACAGGAAATAAAAATTTAGGAATTATTCCTATTATCATTATCCTGATGATAGATAATTATATCATACTCGGCTGCGAAGGGAAAGGTTATTTTATCCCCCTTTTTCACAGCAGTTTCGTTTATCTCCGTAGCCTTGGGGGTGCTGGCGGTGCCATTCCCAGGCGGTGGCAATGATCGCCTCCAACTGCGGGTATTTGGGTTGCCAACCCAATTCCGCCCGGATCTTCTCGGATGAAGCCACCAGGACAGCGGGGTCGCCAAGCCGGCGCGGCGCTTCCTCCACCGGGATCTCCTCCCCGGTGACCTGCTGTACGGCGGCAATCACCTGCCGGTTGGAATAGCCGTTGCCGTTCCCCAGGTTGTAAACGGTGGAAGCGATGCCGCGGTTGAGGGCATCCAAGGCCAGCAGGTGGGCTTGGGAGAGATCGGCCACGTGGATGTAATCACGGATACAGGTCCCGTCAGAGGTAGGGTAATCGGTCCCAAAAAGCTGTATGCGGTCCCGTAAACCCAGGGCCGTCTGGAGCAAGAGCGGGATGAGATGGGTCTCCGGCCGGTGGTCTTCGCCAACCTTCCCCTCGGGGTCGGCGCCAGCGGCATTAAAATAACGCAGGGAAATGAAGTTCAGGCCGTAGGCCTTTTCATAGGCGTCCAGCATCCCTTCGAAGGTCAATTTGGAAAAACCATAAGGATTGGCCGGTTGCAGCGGGTGGTCTTCAGGAATCGGTACGGTTGAAGGTTCGCCGTAAACCGCGGCTGTGGAAGAGAAGATGATCTTTTTTACCCCGGTGGCGACCATTGCGTCAAGCAGGGTCAACCCGCCGCTGATATTATTCCGGAAGTATTTACTCGGGTCTTCCGTTGACTCGCCGACCAGGCTGTCTGCGGCCAGATGGATAACGGCCTCAATCTCCTCTTCCTGGAGGATCCTCTCGACCAACGGGCGGTCAGAAACATCTCCCCGGATAAAACGCACGCCGGAAACACACGTGCGCATCACCGCCGCCTGATGGCCTGTGCTGAGGTTGTCCAGGACAACTGGTTCATCCCCGCGCCGGCAGAGGTCCAATACCACTTGACTGCCGATATAGCCGGCGCCTCCTGTTACCAGAATTTTCAATTTTCTTCTCCTTTCTCAATGAGTTCCGCCCCGCCGGCGGGGTTTATTTCATATAATACAGGCGTAATTCCTGTTTGCTGCTGGTAGTTGTTTAAAACCCGCCGGGAAAAATCCTCTACGGCGCCTTCCTGCACCAGGCTGATAGTACTACCGCCAAACCCCCCGCCGGTAAGCCTGGTGCCAAGCACTCCCGGCACTTCCCGGGCCAATCCCACCAGGAGGTCAATTTCGGCGCAACTCACCTCGTAAAGGTAGCGGAGGGAATCATGGGAAGCGTTCATCAGAACCCCGAAGGTCTTAAAGTCCCTTGCCTCCAGTGCTGCAACGCCCTCTTCCACCCGCAGGTTTTCACTGAGTACATGGAGGAGGCGGCGGTAGATAACGGGGTTTAACTCCTCCCGGTGGGCTTCCAGTTGGGTCAGGGTCAAATCCCGCAAGGATTTGACCTCCGGAAAGCGCTGGGAGAAAAAGGCCACCCCCTCTTCACATTCCCGGCGTCTCCGGTTATATTCAGAATCTGCCAGCGTGTGCCGGACGCCGCTTTGGCAGAGGATGAGCCGGTATTCACCAAGCTCCAGCGGGAGCTGGCGGTATTCAAGGGAGCGGCAGTCCAAAAAGAGGGCGTGTCCCGCCTTGCCCAGCAGCGAAATGAACTGGTCCATAATCCCACAGTTTACACCGGCGAACTCATTCTCCGCCCGCTGGCAAATCCGGGCCAATGCCGGGCGGTCAAAGGAAAGGCCATTCAACTCCTGGAGAGCCAAGGCGGCGGCCACTTCCAGGGCGGCCGAGGAGGAGAGCCCCGCCCCGGGCGGGATCTTCCCGGTAAAAGCCACCTCGATTCCAGGCAGTTCTTCCCCGGACTCCTCCTGCAGGACCCGGAGGACCCCCTGGAGGTAATTGCTCCATGTGTGGCTATGATCAAAGCTAAACTGGTCTTCCAGGGAAAAGGCGGCCATTTCCTCACGATCAACGGCGTAGGCCTTAACCTGCCGGTCCTTTCGCCGCCGGGCGGCAAGAAAAAGCGAAAAGTCCACCGCCACCGGGAGCACAAAGCCTTCGTTATAATCGGTATGTTCCCCAATGAGATTGACCCTCCCGGGGGCGCGGACAATCACCGGGGCGGAGCCCGGCCCGAAAACCTCCGTGAAGATTCCGAGCAAACTCTGGACCTCTCTTTGGACCTCTTTCATCCTTTGCCCTCCTTATCTCCTGTACACCCGGTAAGACCGGGCGTTCCCCACCGCCCATTGCCTGTAACCAAATCTTTATTTACCTTAACATTTTCTTTAGCTATCTGTAATTTCCTGCTTCTCCCGGGTAATTTGGGTTTTTTTGTTTCGTTTCTGAAAAACCTCCACCACATGGTAGGTATTTTTAAACCGGTGCCGAAATTATTCTAGAGTTGCATTGAGAATTTTTTTTGGAAAGGAGTATTATTCCATGATCAGCACTATTGCCAATACCATTAGGGGATTGGCCGCCGATATGGTTGAAAAGGCCAACTCCGGCCATCCTGGTCTGCCTTTGGGTGCTGCCGAAATGGCGGCGGTTCTCTACTCGGAGATCCTGAGGCATGATCCGGCCGCCCCCGACTGGCCGGACCGGGACCGTTTTGTCCTCTCCGCCGGCCATGGTTCGGCACTACTTTACTCCCTCCTGCACCTGACCGGTTATGACCTCCCCATAGAGGAACTGGAGCGTTTCCGGCAACTGGGGTCGAAGACCGCCGGTCATCCGGAATACGGCGCCGCCCCGGGAATCGAAACCACCACCGGGCCGCTGGGGCAAGGGCTTGCCAATGCCGTCGGTATGGCTTTAGCCGAAAGGATGCTGGCTGCCCGTTTTAATCGCCCCGGTTACGAAATCGTCAATCATTATACTTATGTTCTTGCCGGCGACGGCTGCCTGATGGAGGGGGTCACCGCAGAAGCCTCATCCCTCGCCGGCCATTTGGGCCTGGGAAAACTCATTGTTTTCTATGACGACAACACGATTACCATTGAAGGCTCCACCGAACTGGCCTTCACTGAGAATGTGGCCGAGCGTTACGCCGGCTACGGCTGGCACATCCAACAAATCGACGGGCATGACCCGGAACAGATCCGCCAGGCAATAGAGAAAGCAAAGGCCGTGACGACAAAACCATCCTTAATTATAGCCAAAACCGTCATTGCCAAACACAGCCCTCTGGCCGGGAGCCACAAAGCCCACGGCGCACCGCTGGGCAAAGAAAATGTGGCCGCCCTGAAAGAGGCTATCGGACTGCCGGCGGATAAGGAATTTTATGTACCGGAAGAGGTTGCCAATCATTTTGCCGCCAAACAGAAGGAATGGGCGGAAAAGCGGGCCAACTGGGAGCAACTCTATGCGGACTGGGCAAAGCACTACCCCGACCTGCACAAAGAGTGGCAACGGATCTTCGCCCGGGAACTCCCGGCGGATCTGGAATCCTGTTTGCCGGAGTTTGCCGAGGGTTCCGCCGCCGCCACCCGCGACAGCGGCGGGAAAATCTTGAACGCCCTGGCCGCCTGCGTTCCGGAGTTGGTGGGCGGCTCCGCGGATCTGGCCCCCTCCACCAAGACCTTTATCGAGGGGGCCGCAGCTGTAAAAGCCGGGGACTACAGCGGCAGGAACATCCATTTTGGCGTCAGGGAACACGCAATGGGCGCAGTCATGAACGGCCTCTCCTTGCACGGCGGTTTCCGGGCCTTCGGTTCCACCTTCCTGGTCTTCGCCGACTATATGCGCCCCCCCATCCGCCTGGCCGCCCTCATGAAACAGCCGGTGATCTTTGTCTTTACCCATGACTCCTTCTATGTAGGGGAAGACGGCCCGACCCACCAACCCGTCGAGCATCTCGAGTCCTTGCGCCTCATCCCGGGGTTGCAGACCATCCGCCCGGCCGATGCCCGGGAGACCGCCGGCGCCTGGTTGCAGGCGTTAAGAACGACGGACGGGCCGACCGCGCTGATCTTAACCAGGCAGAAACTGCCGTTACTGAGCGGTTCGTCCATCGAGGGTGTTGCCCGCGGCGGTTACGTCATCCGTGAGGCGGACGGCGACCCGGACCTCGTGATCCTGGCTTCCGGAAGTGAAGTCGCCCTGGCCTTGGATGCCGCCGACCGGTTGGCGGCGGACGGGAAAAAGGCCCGGGTAGTCTCCGTCCCCTGCCGGGAACTCTTCCTTGGGCAAGACCCTGCTTATCTCAGTGAGGTTCTGGGAGATACGGGTATCCCGCTGGTGGCTATTGAGGCCGGAACCGGCTGCGCCTGGTACCGGATTGTTGGCTGCGACGGGCTGGTGATTTCAATGGAAAGCTACGGGGAAAGCGGGCCTGCGGAAGACCTCGCCGTCCACTTTGGTTTCACCCCGGATGCGGTTGTGGAGAAAATCAAGGCCCATTTCCAATGGTAATAACAGCCTGGTAAAAAAGGTTTACCCGCTAGCAAAAAGAACCCCCCCGGGAGACGGGGGGTTTCTTTCTGCGCGTTTTCTGAAAAAGACTATTTTCGAAAAGATCTTTTTGTCCCGGGCAATCCCCGGGGCATTAATAACCCTGGGCATGGATATACTTCCTTTGAATAGGCGCTTAAATTGGGGGGTATCGTAATGCTCAGGTCTTTAAACGACTACCGGGAGATCGTTGGCGACGGCGTTTTAAGTGAAATCTACAAAAAGTCCCTGAAAATCTGTAAAAAACACATTGTCCATATCAACTCGACTTACCAGGGGGGAGGGGTGGCGGAGATCCTGCCCAACCTGGTTGCCCTCATGAATGACGCGGGCATCGACACCGGCTGGCGCATCCTCCATGGTAACTCCGACTTCTTTGCGATCACAAAGAAATTCCACAATGCCCTGCAGGGGGAGAAGATCAACCTCACCAGGATAAAGCGCCGGTTGTACCTGGAGAATAATGAATCGTTCGCCCGCTTCACCCATATCCACCATGACTGTGTGATTATTCATGACCCCCAGCCCCTGCCCTTAATAAATTTCCAGCGCAAACACCAGCCCTGGATCTGGCGGTGCCATGTTGATATCTCCGATCCCGACCCGGAGTTGTGGGATTTCCTTAAATCCTTTATCCTCCGGTACGATGTGATGATCATTTCCGACAACAAGTTTTACCGGAAAGATCTCCCCATCCCGCAACGGATTATTTACCCGTCGATCGACCCCCTTTCCCCGAAGAACATGGCGATCCCGGAGGAACTGATCCGTAAAACCCTGCGCAAATTTAAAATCCCCACAGATAAACCCCTGATTACACAGGTTTCCCGCTTTGACAAGTGGAAGGACCCGGAGGGGGTAATCGAGGTCTTCCAAAGGGTTAAAGAGGAGATCGACTGCCGGCTGGTCCTCTGCGGCAGCATGGCTGCGGATGACCCCGAGGGGATGCAGATTTACAATAAAATCATGGGAAAACCGGCCACCCAAAAGCTTATACAGAAGAAAGATTTGCTCGTTCTCACCGCCGAGAACCAGATCCTTGTCAATACCTTGCAAAGGGTCTCGGCGGTAATTATCCAAAAATCCCTCCGTGAAGGGTTCGGGCTCACGGTCACCGAAGCCCTCTGGAAGGGCACCCCGGTGGTTGCCTCCAGGGTCGGGGGGATCCCCAACCAGATTATCCACGAAGAAACCGGGTTCCTCCTGGAACCCGATGATTACGACGGTTTTGCCAAGATTATTGTGGAATTACTACGGGACCCCGGCCTCTGTGCAGAGATCGGCGCCCGGGGCAGGGAACACGTGCGGAAAAACTTCCTGATCACCCGCCACCTCATTGACTACCTGGATCTGCTGGGGGAGGTTTTATAAGCTTTTGCCCTAAATTTTCACCGTTTCCCCCGCCAGCACGGTGTTAATATTCCGGACCGCGCACATCTTCCCGCACATGGTGCAGGTTGCCGGGTCGGACGGCCGGGCCTTTTCCCTCATGGCCCGGGCTTTTACCGGGTCCAGCGCCAGGTTGAACATGCGCTCCCAATTTAATTCCTGCCGGGCCCGGCTCATCTCCTCGTCCCAACCGGCAGCCCCCGGCACCCCTTTGACCAAGTCTGCGGCATGGGCCGCGATCCGCGCGGCCATAATCCCTTCCTTCATTTCTTCCGCATCAGGGAGCTTCAGGTGTTCCGCAGGGGTCACATAACACAAGAAGTCGGCGCCGGCGGCGGCGGCGATCGCCCCGCCAATGGCCGCGGTGATATGGTCATAACCGGGGGCGATATCCGTGACCACCGGGCCCAGGACATAGAAGGGGGCCCCGTGGCAAAGCTTCTTCTCCAAGAGGACATTGGCGGCAATTTCATCGATTTTCATATGCCCCGGCCCCTCAATCATCACCTGAACATCCTGTTCCCAGGCGCGTAACGTCAATTCGCCCAGCACAATCAATTCGGCCACTTGAGCCGCGTCCGTGGCGTCCCCGACCGAACCCGGCCGGCAGGCGTCACCCAGGCTTATAGTGACATCATATTCCCTGCAGATGGCCAGCAGGTCGTCGAAATATTCATAAAAGGGATTTTCCTTATTTGTCCCTTCCATCCAGGCGAAAAGGAGGGAACCGCCGCGCGAGACGATCTTCGTCAGCCGCGGGTTTCTTTTGAAATGGGCGGCAACTTCCCGGTTCAGCCCGGCGTGGATCGTAATGAAATCCACCCCGTCCTCCGCATGTTCCCGGACCACCGCCAGGAAATCGCCGGGGGTCAATCCGGTCAAATCCTTTTTAAGGGAAGCGACCGCGTCATAAACCGGGACCGTCCCCACCATCACCGGTGACCGGGCCAGCAATTGCCGGCGGAACTCCCGGGTCTTCCCGTAGGAACTCAAATCCATCAAGGCGTCGGCCTTTAAAGCCACGGCCCGGTCGGCCTTGGCCAGTTCTTCCTCCACGTCGCAACAGTCATTTGAGACGCCCAGGTTGACATTGATCTTTGTCCGCAGACCCCGCCCGATCCCCTGCGGCCGTGCCGGGCGGTGGTTTTTGTTGTAGGGGATCACCACTTCCCCTTTGGCCACCCTTTGGCGCAACTCCTCCGGGGCCAGCCGTTCTTCTCCGGCAACCCTCTCCATCTCCGGGGTGATAATCCCTTTTTTTGCTGCTTCCATCTGTGTCCGGTAAACCATCGCTCTCATCTCCAATACTTTTTTGTCAGCGCCCGCAGGCGCCCAATCTTTTTGCAGATATCTTCCGCCCCGGTAATCTCCGTCACCATGGCGACACAACGGGCCCCATGGCGGCAGACCTCTTCCAGGTTATGTTCTTTAATCCCGCCAATGGCCACCAGCGGGATGGGGATCTCTTTAACGGCAAAATCAAGGTAACCAAGGCCGACCGGGGGGCAGACATCCTTCTTTGTGGCGGTAGGAAAAAGCGGCCCGACCCCGATATAATCGGCGCCCTCCGCCACCGCCCGCCGCGCCTGTTCCGGGGAGTGGGTGGAAACCCCGATGATCTTCCCGGGACCAAGCAACCCCCGGACCTCCGGAAGGGGTAAGTCGTCCTGGCCGATATGAACCCCGTCGGCCTCCACCATCAGAGCCAGGTCCACATGGTCATTGACGAGGAAAAGGGCCCCGCTCTCCCTGGTTATCCGGCGCAGGATCATGGCCTCGGCATATTTCTCCCGCAAATTCTTTTCTTTCTCCCGGTACTGGATGATCCGGATCCCCGCCGCCAGCATCTCCGCGACAACTTCCGGGTTGGAACGGCCCAGTGAATACTCTTCGGCGGTGATCCCGTAGAAGGAATACTCCCAAAAGGCCATTTTTTGCTTTTTCCCCTTTTCCAAAAAGACCGCCTTCTCCAGGTCATAAAGGTCAAAACGTAACCCCTCGTATTTCTTGGACAGTTCCTCCATGTCCAGCCGGTGCAGGGCTTCTTCAATCACCCGGATCCCCTCTTCCGCCCGGCGGAAATTGGCCGTGATCAACTGGTCGTGACCGGCTTTCCGGTCCAGATCACTGCCGGCGGAGACTTCCCGGCCCGGGTCCCGGGCGGCGCTACGGGCAGCCAGCATCTCCCCTTCCAGGCTGTGCAGGCTTTTCCGTACCTCATGCCGGATCCGGCGGATCCTTTCCGTCAGTTCCCGGTCTTCCTGGTGAAAACGGGTGAAATCCTCGATTACCCGCAAGCCTTCCGCAACCCGGTTGCGGTTGGCATCAATCATCCGGTAGATCCCCTGCACCCGCTCGTTCTCTTCCATGGTCTAACCTCCTTCCTCCCATCGGCGCTCCGGGTTTGCCTTTTCCCAAAGATGCCGGTTAGAGTAGACAAAATCCAGGACCAAATCGGCCTGTTTGGCGGCGGCAACATTTACCCGCGGCGCCAGGGGCGGGTGTTCCTTGCCCACAGCGGTTTTTTCGTCGCCCACCAGGTAGAAACAGTCCAGCACCTTGCGGCAGCGGATGGCGTCGCTCGCGCCCCAGCCTGCAACCCCGGAGGCGGCGACCAGCAGGTAAGGGCGGGAGCACTCCACCCGCAGATCGAAAAAGAGCCGGGTCAAGGCCTGCTTCTCCCCGGGATCATCGAAGGCCTCCACCAGGATATCACAGTCCGCAAAGAGCCGGCGGAAGTTCTCCCGCCCAACCCGGGCCACCACCGGTTCCAACTCCAGGGAGGGGTTAATCCGGAGTAAATTCTCCCGGAGGGCATGGACTTTCTCCATGCCTACCTGTTCCTGGAAGTAAAACTGCCGGTTAAGATTGGCCGGACTGACACGGTCGAAATCCACCACCCGCAGACGCCGGAACCCGGTGCGGACCAGGTACGCGGCGCAGTTTGAACCCAAACCCCCGGCGCCGGCCAGCCCGACCCGGACTTTCCCGAGCACCCGGTAGAACTCTTCTCCCCACAGGTTTGCCAGTTCCGCTTCGAAGGAGTTCGCCTCTTTTCTCTTGGATCCCATCTTCTCCCCTGCCTCCCTTTTTGTTGAAAGCCGGTTCCGGAGAGCCAATGGCCCGGCCAAAACCGGCGCCGGATCAACCTTGCCCAACTCGTCAGTTGAAAAAAATCTCATCCCCACCGTCCTACCATAACCGGTGCCAGTCTTTAAAAACCGGCTGGTAACCGCAGGCAATGATCGCCGCCTTTATCTCTTCAACCGTCCGGTTGTCTGCCGGTTGGAACTGCTCTGTCCCCACTTCCGGCCGGGCATGGCCGCCGACAGCGGTTACGGAGGCCGCCGAGATCCGGGTTACCCCCAACCGCAGCAGGTGATCCCGTAACCACGGTCTTTCCCTGGTGGAAACGCTGATCCCCGCCCGCGGCAAAAAGAACCGCAAGGCCAGGATGATCTGGGTCAGTTCCCGGTCGTCGACGCTGACCGGAGGGATGAACCCGCCCACATTAGGACGGACGCGCGGTACGGAGACTCCCACCTCGACCTGGGGGAATTTTCTCTGCAGGTAAGCGGCGTGCAGGCCGGTGAAGAAGGTCTCCCGCCGCCAGTCATCCAGGCCCAGCAGAGCCCCGATCGTCACCCCCCGCATACCGGAGGCGGCCGCCCGTTCCGGGGCATCAAGCCGGAAGAAGTAGTCCCGTTTTGGCCCCCGCGGGTGCATATAGGCGTAGACCTGCGGGTTATAGACCTCCTGGTAGATGGTGAGGTAATCGGCGCCGGCCTCAATCAGCCGCCGGTACTCATCGGTAGTAAGCGGGTAGATCTCCAGGCCGAGGGCGGGGAAATAGCCTTTCAAAACGCCCAGCGCCTCTTCGAGATAGCTTATGGGCGTCACCGAGCGGGATTCCCCGGTCAGGACCAGTAAATCCTGAAAGCCAAGACCGGCAATGGCTTCCGCCTCTTCTCTTATCTCATCCATGGAGAGCTGCCGTCGCTCAATCCGGTGCCCGGCATTGAAACTGCAGTACCGGCAGTGGTTGACACAGTGGTTTGCCAAGTATAACGGGGTGTAGAGGAGGATGACGTTGCCAAAATTACGCCTGGTAATATCTTGGGCACGGCGGGCCATCTCTTCCAGACAGCCGGCGGCCGCCGGCGCCAGCAGCGTCAAAAAATCCAGCGGTGCCCGGCTTTCTCCCCCAAGGACGCGGCGGACATCTTCCGGGCTGGTCCGGCGCAAGAAACCGTCAAAATCAAAATCCTTGTAAGCTCTTAGTTCTTCCCAAAAACTCATTTGGACACCTCATGTAAAAAACCAGTCAGGGGAGAGGAGGCGGAAGCGTAAAGGGAGGAAGGCCCCAGCCCGGCCAGATAACCTTCCCTGCCGGCTTTCACCGCCGCGGCAAAGGCCCCGGCCATTAAGACCGGATCCCCGGCGGTGGCAACCGCAGTATTCACCAGTACCGCATCCACGCCCATCTCCATGGCGGCCGCTGCCTCCGACGGTTTCCCAATACCGGCGTCGACAATCACCGGGATGGTCGTAATCTCTTCCACCAGGATCCGGAGGAACTCCCGGCTGCGCAGGCCCCGGTTGCTGCCGATTGGCGCCCCCAACGGCATAACCGCCGCCGCCCCGACCTCTTCCAAGCGGCGGGCAATGATCAGGTCCGGCATGATATAGGGCAAAACGACAAAGCCCTCTTTCGCCAGGATTTCCGTGGCCTTTACCGTTTCTTCATTATCGGGAAGCAGGTATTTCTGGTCGGTAATCACTTCGATCTTCACCCAGTTACCGCAGCCAGCCGCCTGTGCCAGCCTGGCAATTTTCACTGCCTCTTCGGCATTGCGCGCCCCGGAGGTGTTGGGCATGATAATCACGTTCTCCGGGATATAGGCAACGGGATTCTCCTGAGGTGACCGGAAATCCACCCGCCGTAAAGCCACGGTTACCACTTCCGTTCCTGAGGCGGCAATCACCCCGGGAAGCAACTTGTTGGGAAGTTTGCCTGTGCCAATAAAAAGCCGGCTCTTAAGGCTTTTCCCGCCAATCACCAGTCTGTCTTCTTTTGTCATGGTTAATATCAGCCTCCTCCAACGATGGTCAGGACTTCGACCGCCGCCTCTTCTTCCAGGGGCTCTCCCCAATCCTCCTCCGGTAAGACTTGGCCGTTATAAACCAGCACAACCCGGGCGTCCCCAAGCCCTTTACGGGAGAGTAACTCCCGGACCGTCTCCCCCGGGTTAACCTTCTCCCGTTCTCCGTTCAGGTAAATCTCCATCTTTCTCCTCCTCCCTGTGGCCGGGCGCCCGCTTACCCGCGTGCCTCCATCTTGAAATGAAAGCCAAACAAAAAAGAGGCCTACCGTAAAGGTAAGCCTCTTTTTTTATGCTCTTCCAAGCCAAGTGCAAATCCGGTTTTAAGCCGGCAGCTGTCCGGGTCAAACCCGGTCTTGGCCTAACCCGCGGCGGCCCGGCCCGGTCTGGCCCGGTTTGCTCCGGTTGGTCTCTTCCGGCCTTCTCTGGCCTGACAGAAAACGGGAATTTCTCCGGTCCGCCCCGGCAATTCTGGCTTCCCTCCGGTGGGATTACCCACATCAGGTTCCAAGGGTCAGGAGTTATCTCCTATCTCAGCCCGCTCCAGCGAGCACCCCTAGCCACTATTCTTTTGTCAAACTGCACCCGGTCCAAACCAGGTATATAATATATATTCACCGCCCGCTTGCCAATTCCTTTTTCTTACGCAAGGGACAGGTAAAACCGGTGTAACAAAAAGGCAAAAGAAAAAGCCCTCTCCAGAAGGAGAAGGCTTTAGGTAAGGGAGGATTTCTAATGAGTGGTATAGTCTGTTTTATCTTTTTCTCTGGCCGTTGCTAAAGCGTATAGCCGGTATTCAGCCAAGTGGTCGTGGGTGTGCTTATTGAATATTTCCAACGGTTGTGCTACTATATATTGCAACACTGTATTTAAATCCATTGGGTTATACATAGCCATTGCAGGAGATCCCCCCTTACACTGAAAAGAACCTCAACGCAAAGGGTTGAGGTTCTTTTCTTGGCAGTATTCTTGGCAACCGAGCTGTCATGGCAGATAAACCTGCTGTAGACCTCTGGCTTTGCGTCCTTACCTTTCGGTAAGTTTGCCCTTATCAGTTTTATTGAATTGTTCAGGTTCGTGCAAGTAAATGTTATCATATATATCCTTCATTTGAATTAACACCCAGTAAATATTCTTTTAAAAGAATAACTGTAACACTTAAAGGTTAGTGTAAAATTACTGTAGGTCTTTGCAGAAAATAGTTTATGGAAAAAGAAGAGGAACCTCACATTCACGCAGTTGAATGAATACACCCCCCAAGGAGGCTGAGGTTCCTCATGGATCTAATTCGTTTAGTAGAAGAGAAAATCCTTTCGGTAGTGAACGAAATATCGAAAATTTTCGAAGGCGAGATTGACTATCTAACCTTTGAGGTTCGATTAAAGAAAGAGCTTGA
>JAAYGG010000052.1 GCA_012727895.1 Bacillota bacterium | reverse complement strand
TGATTAGGGAGTTTGGGAAGATAGGCGCCGATGAAACCAGGACTATTGTTGAAGTGACCGGCACTGGCCAACCCCTGAAAAACCTTTTTATCAGGGGGTTTGGGGAGATAGGCACCGATGAAACTAGGACTATTGTTGAAGTAAAGTACTGGCCGAGATTTTTCCGGAAAAAACAGGATTAAAAGGAAGAAATATAGGAAAAATGGTTTCGCGACTTAAGAAATATATGACAACTGGCAAGCCGGCTATCTTAGAATGGTACGGAAGGTTACAGCCGGAGGTGACGAAGCTTCAGAAGATCTTAGGGCGCAAGGGTTAAAGACCAGGGAAATATGAGAAGGAGGAGTTCTGATGGATGAAATTACTTTAATTAGTCAATGAATTATTTATCCGATAGACCCTCTCTTTGTAGATTAAGCTTTCTTTTTCTCCACCCGGGGGTACCTAAGAGAAACTCTTTCCCGTATTTTTCAACATAGGGTTTGCCGTAGAAATTCGCCTAGTAGATTCTTTTTAGGCGGATATTTATGAGGGAACCATCGAGTATATCCAGCAGCCACCAGAATACCGGAGGAACAGACCGTCATCACAACGTTAACAGGCTTGCTTTCCCTAAAATGCTATGCCGTATAATTAACACACTCCTTTGCTCCGGGCGAACGCCGGAAATGGTATCAGTTTATGACAAGCCTGGCAGGGATTAAGTTTTATAGGATGTGGTTCCGATGAAAAAACAATAATAATCACCGGGCATCACAAAGCCGTAACTAACGGCGCTACCTTATTGTATGCATTTTTTGGGGATGAAGATTATGGATATAATTGGGCTGCTAACGGCGGAAGCTTTGATAGAGAAACCGGCTCACGAGTTATTTGGAAAGCTCCCAGCGAGCCAGGGGATTACATTATTACCGTCAGTTCCGGTTCGATTTCTAGAACGTATACTGTTAAGGTTGTTGAAAGTCCATTACCAGCTACTGATTGGAGTTTGGAAGAGCCGGGTCCGGACAATTATGGTAAGGTTGCGCATATTAAGTTTCGAAATGATTCCGGGAAAACAATTAAAGCATTTCGGATCTGTATAGTCCTGTGGGACAGTTCTGGAGAAAGAATAACTAATTTGTACTCAGATGATATTTTTCACGGACGGAGTTCGGAAATCAATATTCCACCAAACGCATTTTTCACTGATGATTTTAACGTGTCCTGGGGATAAGAAGCGAATAAGATTTTGCCCTGGGTTTATGAAATTACCTATTCAGATGATAGTATATGGAGATTATATGATTATGTAGAATATATAGAATAAAACTACTTTCATGTGCTTGATGAGAAAACCTTGAAAAATATTACGAAGCAAATCGCCGCAAAACTAGACGAAACCATCCCCACAGATTGAGCTAAAATAGTATTTTGAAGCTTGACCACGGCCCCATAACCTTGGGAAAAAGGTAATGGGGCTATTGCTTGCAAAGTCTATCTCAATTTTCATCTTATCCTTCTGACCAGTACATTCAACCACTTCTCCCCTTCCCGGCCCGGCCGCACGTCTTCGCTGACCCAAAAAGAAACTAACTCCAAGTCGGGATGGTTACGCAGTAAGAGCTGAAAAGACCGCTCATCATAGTCATTAAAAAAGCGCCCGTTCCTCTCCCCTTCTCCATCGCCGTACTTAAAAGAAGCATAAAGGACGCCGTTGGGTTTCAGCGCCCTGGTCAGCCTCTGCAACACATCCGGCATCTCACTGCGGGGTACATGCAACAGGGAGGCGCAGGCCCAAACCCCGTCAAACTCCTCATCAAAATCGAGATCCTGAAAACGCAGGACCGCCACGGGTTGCCCGATCAGTTCCGAACTCATCTGCGCCAATACCGGCGAGGCATCAAAGGCGGTCACCCGGTAGCCGCGGTTGAGAAAATAAAGGCTGTCCCGGCCGGAGCCGCAACCGGCATCCAAAATCCTCCCGCCTTGAGGAACCAGGCGTAAAAACTCCCGGTAATGTCCGGTCATGTCCACATTTACGGTTGACTCGAAAAACTCCCGGGCCTTTGCGTTATAATACTCCACGGTCTTGTCCAAACAAACCACTCCTAAACGGACTTTTTCTTCAACGGTCCTCCCGGTACCTTTTGCGGAAGAAGTCAACCCGCCGGTACTCCAATATGTCCCGGAGATGCCCGGCCAAGCTGGCGGTCAAATACGGGCGTAACCTCCCATCCAGCCAAAAAACCCTGTTGATCTCATCGTAATGGAAGAAAGGCGAACCTTTGGTCAGAAAATGCACCGGGTTCCTCCGCGCCAAGTCCGCAAACTCCGCCACACCCCAACTCCGCCAGTTACGGTTGCTCTTGTCGCGCAAATCCCGTTGGTGGAGGGGGTTTTCGTGATAAAACCGGATAAACTCCTCGCCAATCTCCTGTAAACTCACTGACGGCCTAATCCCGCCCTCCCCGGTCAGGAGCGCCCGCAAGGTCGGCAGTTTATAGGCTTTCGTAAAAGCCGTCTTTTCAACCTCCCGTAAGAACTCCTCTGCCGGCGTCCCCAACCAACCTTTCTCTTCTTCCGTCAGCGCCCCAACGGAATCTAAAAACCGCAGCCATCCCTCTTTGAGAAACTCCCGGAAAGGCAGGTCGGTCCCGGTATACATCTGCAGCCTGGTCGGGCGCCGCCCCAGTTCGTCCCGGAGCCGGAAGAACTCGTCCCGCATCCGCTTGGCCAGGGGGTCTCGCGCCGCCATCTCCTGGAAGAGATCCAAGACCTCAAAATCAAAGTGGACCTGGCAACCTTCGGGGTATTCCAGTTCCCCCACCCGCCGGCCGGAGGCGGCGCCCTGCTCCGGGCTCTCCCCGGCCAGAAGAGCCGGGATCCAGTGGGCCCGTTTGTAGTTGCCGATAAAGTCCAGGACCACCAGGTGGGTTTTGCCGGGGGCCTTGCGCAACCCCCTCCCCAGTTGCTGCAGGAAAACGGTTAACGACTCGGTCGGCCGGAGAAACATCACCGTATCCAAGGCGGGGATATCGACGCCTTCGTTAAAGATATCAACGGCAAAGATCACTTTTATCTCGCCCTTTTCCAGGGCGGTCACCGCCTCCCGCCGGTCCCCGGCATACGGGGAAGCCGGATCCCCGCTGTGCACCGCCAGCGCCGGCACGCCGTGCTTTGAGAAGTACTCCGCCATATACTCAGCATGGCCGATATTAACGCAAAACCCAAGGGTCTTCGCTTTGGCAAAGGCGCGGTACTTCTCCAGCACCAGATCGGCCCGTTCCTTCCGGGCCAAAGCCCGCTCCAACTCTTCCACCACATACTGGCCGTTGCGGACCGTGATCTTCTCATAATCCGTCGGGTCATAGACCCCGTAATAAACAAAAGGTACCAACAGGTCCCGGTTAATCGAATCTTTGAGGTGGATTTCGTAGATGACATTATCGTCGCAAAGGGCAAAGATATCCCGGTTATCCGTGCGGTAGGGCGTGGCGGTCAAACCCAGCAGAAACCGGGGTTGGAAATACTCCAACAGCCTCCGGTAACTGCCGGCGGCGGCATGGTGGAACTCATCCACCACAATGTAGTCGAAATGGTCCGGGGGGAAAGACCTGAGGTGTTCTTCCCGGCTCAACGTCTGAATGGTGGCAAAACAGAGGTCAACATTAAGCTCTTTTTCCCGGCCGGTGAAGAACCCGCTGCTGCTCTTGGGCCTGACCTTGGAGAAAGCTTCTCTGGCCTGCTGCAGGATCTCTTCCCGGTGCGCGACAAAGAGCACTCGTTTGAACTTTACCGAATCAAAGGCCGCAAGGTACGTCTTGCCCACCCCGGTGGCGGCGATAACCAACCCTTTGGTCAGGCCCTCCGCCCGCGCCTGTTCCAGGTAATAGAGGGCTTCGATCTGCGCGCCAAAAGGCTGGGGCCGCTCCGCCGGTTCCAGGGTACCCGGCGACTCTTCCCGGGTCAGCCGCGGTTTCCGCCAGGAGACCGCATACCGCTTCAGTGTCTCCTCATCCACCACGTAGGAATGATAAGCAAAGAGTTCATCAAAAGTCCGGAGAAACTTCTCAAAATCTTCAGGGGCCGAACTCCGGGTCAAACGGTAATTCCATTCCACCCCATCGGTCAAGGCTGCCTTCGACAGGTTGGAAGAGCCGATATAGATCTCCCCGTCATCGTCATGTTCAAAGATATAGGCCTTGGGGTGAAACGACCGGATTAGGTCTTTATAAAACCGGATCTCCATGGCCGGCCCCAGTCTGCTCTTGAGGTAATAGATGGCCGAGGGTTCGGTCACCGACAAATAGGTCCCGGTGAGAATCTTGATCGGCACGCCCCTCCTGGCAGCCGCCGCCAGTTGGTCCGCGATCAACTTCGCCCCGGATTCCATCAAAAAAGCGACAATGATCCGGATCTCCTTGGCTTTTTCCAAGGACCTCTGGAGATGCGCAAGCAAATAGTCGTTGATGCCGGTGATTGCATTATGCAAACTTCTCTTTCAACTCCTGGTAAGAAGGTTGCCGTCAGACTCATCAACCCAGTTCTGGCTGCAAAGCATTGCAATCTCTTTTTTGAAGCGTGTGAGATTTGCAAAGGACCTGTAAAACTATTCTACATAAAATGATAAAAACCCTTTACTTGAAAGGGTTTACGACAACGACAAATGCCAAAATCTTTTGCTCGACCTGGCCTGGAAATTTTTATTATAACTAAGCCATATTGTCACTATTACCAAAACAATAGCTAAGAATACTTTGGTCTTTCGTTCCAATATTTCCCTTCAAGCCGTCTTCCATTTTTCTTTCTATTTGTACCCCCCCATTGTTTAAAGAAAAATGGCACCCCATATTTTTGGCACTGATTTTTAATACCAATTACCCATTCCGGTTTCATTGGCCTAGCACCGGGACCCGATTCTCCTCCCACAATCACCCAATCAATTCCTTCAAGATTAAGCTCAGGTATGGGACCTAAAAGCGGTTCCAGTGATAAAAACTTTATTTCTGCATGAGTCTGCCGCAGATCGTCAATACGATAAATATAATCGCTATTTTCTACTGTTACTCCCATCCAAATATGTTTCTCCCAAGGTAACTGTGCTGACAATTGACGTAAACGTGCAGAGCGTTTAGTCAGTATTTGATACTGGTGCCAATTGGCTTTTTTCATTGTATTAAAAACTCTATGGATAAACTCCTCCGGGACAGCTTCATGAAAAAGATCGCTCATCGAATTGACAAAGATTATTTGCGGCTTTTTCCACCGTAAAGGCAAGTCCAGCATTGATTCATGCAAGGTTAATTGAAAACCATTCCGGTAATTACGCTGGCCCATGGCTTGCAGGCGTTTAGCCATTCGTTCAGCATAACAGTTTTGACAACCAACACTGATCTTGGTACAACCCGTTATTGGGTTCCAGGTTGATTCGGTCCATTCGATAGCAGAATTTAAAGCCATGATAATTACCTCTTTCTCAGAATATCTTGGGCAATTCTAATCGCGATTGGCGCTCCCTTGGGGTTTCCAGCGGCAAAGCACAGAAGAAATAAAGGATTGTTTTTCGAATTATAGAGGGGTAATGGGTTTTCGGCTACTCCTGCAAATACCGTTTTCAAACGCTTAATGAAATAATTACCGATATCCTGAATTGTTGCTACCTTCTCAATGATTGATATATTCCCAAAAAGACTTGGCTTATCCGTTAGTTCATAAAACTCTCCATACCAATCTCTAGTTCCGAATAAGGTATCCAATTTTTCAGCCCACGATTCATTTATATTACCATCATTCTTAAGCATACGATTTACGGCAACTCCCAATGGAAAGAGAAGCCATAAATCAATCGCCTTTGTCCGTGCAATTGCTTCTATAGTATCCCATCTAACCTGCATACCGTACGGGTCCAAAAACATAACCGCTCTTGTTCCGCGCCAGTTTATTCTCTTGCATATCTCCCGGATTACTTCATTTGCCTCCCGATTTATGATGACTATTCGTTTCGCAAGATGAGGGTAGTTATTTTTCAGTTTTTCGAGTTCACTGCATCTTCTACTGCTTTTTTCTATTAGAACATATTTATGAAAACTCGGTTCAATTTGTAGAGCAATTTGGGCAGAGCCTTGAATAAACCTTTGCGGCTCTGCCTCTGCTAAATCCAATAGTAATGAAGCTATTTGATCCTCTTGTTTATCTTTAAGCTCAACATATCCTGTACCTGCAAAAGCATCAATATAAAGGAATCTAAAGTTTTGTTTATTCATAATTCGTACATATGCCTGTAAGTACTTTTTTACTCTCTCTAATTTTTCTGCCGTCCAGTCACCACCAAAATATTGATTCTGTTCCAAAATAAAAACCTCCTTTATTTTTCTCATAAAGAAGGTCATGGTGCCAAAAATCACGAACATATGTTCGTAATATATTATAATACAAATTTTCCCTGTTGGCAAGGTACAAAAAATCTATGAAAGCACATACTCTGTTATGATATTATACACCGGAAAAAGCACCTTGTTCCAACCAATCCTTCACCCGCCGTACACACCCCTCCAGGTCATCGCGGACTTCATAAACCCAAAAGCGAAGCACATCCCAACCGTACTCCTGGAGCCGGCAGTTGCGCAATCGGTCACGTTGACAGAGATCGCCGGTCCAATCCCTGTGGTAGCGTTCGCCATCCACCTCGATGTCCAAACGGCGGCCATCATCGCTGATTAACGCTAAATCCAACCGGTATTTTTCAACGGGATATTGAGGAATTGTTCTAATTCCCGCTTTATAAAGAGCTTGATACAGAATCTTCTCCCACTCAGATACCTGTTCCGGATTTGCCACCTTTGGATAGACCGGGCCAAGGGCTGCTAAATCTAAAGGTTCTTGTTCGGCTTTGGTTTTAAGGGAGGCAACATATTTGGCAAACTCTTCAAGATAATTAACACCGCATTGAAGAACATACTGTTCATTACCTACTACGACTAGTGCGGCCCGGGCCCGGGTGACCGCCACATTAAACAGATTCCCGGTCCTCCGCAAAAATCGCAGGGGACCTTCCGGACAACCCCAACTAACAACAGGGGAAAACAGAATGAGGTCTCTTTCATCCCCCTGAAATTTATGAACAGTATCGACCTCGAAATCGAACCGGGAAAACAAGACTTGTTCCAACTCAGGATAATTTTTATGCAAAAGCTCACGGATATAAAGGGCTTGTGGCCGGAATGG
The DNA here is from genome assembly GCA_012727895.1 of Bacillota bacterium. GTDB lineage: Bacteria > Bacillota > UBA4882 > UBA10575 > UBA10575 > JAAYGG01. Next base: position 2,770 of record JAAYGG010000052.1, on the reverse strand, counting down.
TGAAACCACTCCTATTGTTCCCTCATACCCTTGTAAAACCAAACGTTCTATCTCTTTAATTATCACCTGCGCTTCTTTTTTATTATAAATACTACCCGCCTGAGGACGGATGACAGTGCCTCGTACATCCACCCACTGGATCGTAGGTCCTTCTTTTGACGGGCGTTTCAGCTTTTTATAATGCGTCGCAATCCGTAATTGCCCTCTATAAAAGTGCACATTCGAAAATTCAATAATATCAGCATGTGAACGGTGATGCTCCAATAGATTCACTATATTGTCAGAGTGACAAAATCCCAACGCCCGGTCAAAAAGAGAATTCCGGGAATAGCTCCATGTTGCATGGGAATCAATTAGGTCATGTTTCGTTAACAGTTGCGTATCTTGCTTGGGACTGAGATTGGAAATATGACGTAATTGATTGGGATCCCCAATAACCACTACCCGTTTAGCCCGATAAAGTAAAGGAAGAACTGAAGCTATATCGCATTGACTAGCCTCGTCAACAATCAAAAGATCAAAAAAGCCAGGTTCAAAAGGTATCCGCCCATGAGAAGACAATGAAGTTATGGCCCAACAAGGAAGGTATTTCTTTAATACCGAAAGCAGCTTCATTAATTGGGTGCGTACTTGTTCGGCAAACCTCTGGTCATTCTCCGGGCTGTTCAGGAGCATTCCTAATAAGGAATTAAACTGGTTAAGAGAATTCCGGTCAACCGGTGATGAAAAAAGACGCTTTGGTAACAGGTCCAGCCAAGCTTGCCAGAGGATATTGGAGATTTTCTGAACCTCTTCTTGGACTTTCAGTAAGTCAAGTTCCAATCTTTCCAGAGGAGTAGCAGTAGAAAGCTCCGCCAAGGATTGAAAGTAGTCTTTAATCGTTCTTACCATATCCAATCGCCTGGCGAAAGCCTCCATGAAAGACTTGTATTCCCTAATTACTGTTTCAGACGGTCCGTTATTGGGAAACGGGGGAACAAGCTCGATCTTTTGGAGAAGAGGTTGCGCATCTTCAAAAGCCTTTTTCACTTGGGCGAACCTGGATTTCTTGATCAAGCCCCAGAGCATTTTTTTAAATAAATTTTGTTCATTTTTATCGGCCTTTGTCACCTTATCAAGGAGTGTACGGAAACAGTTTTCAATTTCATCAAGGTTTAGATGGCGCAAATCACTGAAGGTGGAAGGAGAAAACTCATACCGGAACAACTCAATCCTCTGCTCGAGATGGTCAACTTTATTACGTAAATCTATGACCTGCTTGATTTTATCTTCAAGAGCCTTAAGCCGCTGGTAAGCCCGTTTATGCATCTCTGCGGTGTTTTCATATTCTTGCCAAGAGTCATAATTAGTTGCCGATGACAATAATACAGACAGATGATGTGCCATCTTATTCTGGTATTCCATTGAACCGTGACGAATGAGAATGGGATAATTGCCAAGCCCATTAACTCTTTCTTCAACAACATCAACTGCTCTATTGTTCTTGCTTGAAAACAATACGGATTGGCCTTTCCACGCCGCGTTAATCAATAAACTGGTTACCACCTGCGACTTTCCAGTTCCCGGCGGCCCGGTTATTACCGTTAAGGGGTTGGTTAAGCCCTTGATTACCGCCCGCCGCTGTTCCTGATTAAGGGGTAAGGTCTCAATCAGATCCATTTCTTCTTCGTCAACAGATTCAATCTGTTTACCTTGTAGCCATAGTCCCAAAACAGTATCTCTATAAACATCCTCTGGTACCGACTGCAGCTTGGCCAATTCGGTTTCGAGGCCGCGGGTGTATGGCGAGCGTTCTGCCAACAGAATGATTGCCCTGTTATATATCCCAGGCAGCTTCAGGTCTTTCAAAGGAGGCTCGACGGTAACTCTGTAAGGGTTGGGTTCTTCCCGCCATTCCCATTCGTTATGTAGCATACGCAGGCGTCGTATTACCTCGGCAAAATCCGGTGACGTTTCCTGAGACAATTCATTCCCTAAACCCAGTTCCTCAGATAAGGAAACCAGTTCATCAATGGTATTTGCTTCTCCCCCCAACAAAGATTTAATGGCCTTAAAGTTCAATTGCGGCAACTCGTCTGCTAATACGGGTTTGCTCCCCCTATTGAGCGGGTCTTCGTTAAAATAAAAGAGGAAGACCGGCTCAAGTACAAACCCTTCCTCACCATTTCGAAGAGGAGCTTTCTTTAGAAGCACCGGGTATCCCAATATGATTGTAAGGTTCTTGTCTCTCCTGGCTTTATTCCAAAATCTGCTTACGTTATCATCATCAAAAATATCATTCTGATTAACAGCTAGAACCGGCATCCCGGTGAGTTCCACATAATCAAGGTCATCATGTTTACTGCTCGTGAATACTGACACGCCAAATTGGTCATCATGGTTCAAGCAATCAAGATAATACTGGCAAAGCTTAGCCAAAAGAGTATTTTGTGTTTTTGCTTTTTGCTTTGGCTGAGCAATAACCTCTGTTTCCCGCAGCCACCACCTGTATTGACTATCCTGATATACTCGACCACGCAGTTCACCATATAATAGGGCACTAACATCGGTTCTTTTCACACCAAATCGACATGCCAACTCATAAGCCTTCTGACCTGGTTTTTCTTTAAGTGCTTCTAGTATTGCTTGAGATAAATCCATAGAATGCACCTCTTATATAACTGGTGTTTCCGGAGATGGCTCTACATTACCATCTCCAATTCTTCATCCGCTTCCTCCCCTATAAAGATACCTTCTTCTCCGTGAATTTCTTCCCGGGGGATTTTTTTAT
>JAAYGG010000051.1 GCA_012727895.1 Bacillota bacterium | reverse complement strand
GCCAGGCCCGTTCCCTGGTGAAAAAAGGACGGCAGGCGGTTTTGGCCTATCATTACGGGCCGCAGAAGGTCCGGCAAAATGAGGGAAAATTTGTCGACCGGAAAAAATAAATCATTGTTCTGCTTGCATATTTTTTATTTTGCGTTATAATAAGAGTGTCCTTGCGGTGATGCCGGGGAAAGAATTCACCGACAGCCGTCTGTGACAAATAAATCCTTGGAAGGGGAATCAAAATTTTTTATGTCTTATGAGGACAAGATGTTGGTCTGTAAGGAGTGCGGCGCCGAGTTCATTTTTACCGCGGGTGAACAGGAGTTCTACGCGGAAAAAGGTTTCGCCAACGAACCTGCACGGTGCCGGGAATGCCGGAGGCAGCGGAAGCAAAGGGGACGGGTAATGTCGGAAGTGGTCTGTGCCAACTGCGGCGTCACCACGCAAGTTCCTTTCACGCCTTCCCAGGACAGGCCGGTATATTGTAAAGCCTGCTACGATATGATCAAAGCGGGTTAAAGACGGGAAGGCGGTGAATATTTTGATGCAAGGCAAGGTTAAATGGTTTAACGCGGAGAAAGGTTACGGGTTTATCGAATATGAAGGCGGGAAAGATGTGTTTGTCCATTTTTCCGCCATTGAGATGGAAGGCTTTAAGACTCTGAAAGAGGGTCAAGTGGTCAGCTTCGAAATCGTCGAAGGGGAACGTGGCCCGCAAGCCGCCAATGTTGTTGTTGTTGAAGGCTAAATTTCAACAATAATAAATAAAAGGCCTCCTTTTTCGTAAAGGAGGTTTTATTTTTTGGGAAAGGATTTTCCGGTATATGGGGGAATAGATCTAATAAGGCATAAAACACGAAGGAAGGAGTTGTGAGTAATGGAGATCAAAGTCCTAGGAAAGAACTTGGAAGTGACAAACGCTCTGGAAGACTACGCTAAAAAAAAGGCGGCAAAGATCAGCAAGTTTTTTGAGCACGAACCCCTAGAAATACAGGTAACAATGGGCGTGGAACGGGGAACGCATATTGTCGATATCACTGTTTCCGTTAACGGGCTTTTGCTGCGGGGAGAGGAAAAAACCGGTGACATGTACGCCTCCATTGACGGGGCGGTGAATAAGATCGAACGGCAGGTCCACAAGTATAAGACCAGGATCAACCGGCGCCTGCGGGAAGAAAACCGGGTGGTTTTGCCTTCCCCGGACGATGTGGAAGAAGCTCCTGAACCGAAGATTGTCCGGACCAAACGTTTTGCGATCAAGCCGATGTCCGTTACCGAAGCAGTGATGCAAATGGATCTCCTGGGGCACGACTTTTTCGTATTCTTCAATGCCGAAAGCGAAGAGGTGAATGTGGTTTACAAACGGCGGAGTGGGGACTACGGCCTGATTGAGCCGGAGTTTTAGCCGTGTACTTACCGTATACTGGAAGGCCGCAGCTTTTTCAGGTTGCGGCCTTTATTTGTTTTCCCCCGTTCTGTGAGGGTTATTCCCCGTCGCCTTGCGAGATTTTTTCGCATTTAAAAGCAGGCAAAAAGGAAAAAATGTCGAATAATAATAACAATAGAAATTACTGGTTTCCCTTTAAGAAATACTCCTTTTTTCTGGCGAGGCAAACCAACAAGGCGTGGTGAGAATTATGCTGAAGGTTGGCGATATCATGACTCCGGAACCGCAGGTGGTGAAGCCGGAACAGACCGTGGCGGAGGCCAGCCGGTTGATGACGGAGAGAAGGATCGGGAGTCTGCCTGTGGTGGAAAAGGGGAAACTGGTTGGGATTATTACCTCCCGGGATCTGCGCCTCTCGCCTCCGGAACGCCTGGTGGCCGACGTGATGACTAAAGAAGTGATTACCGTTTACCCGGAGACCCCCCTGGAGCAGGCCCAACAGATGCTGGAAGAACACGAGATTGAGCGCCTGGTGGTGGTGAACAAGGCCGGGCGGGTGATTGGGATTATCACCGAAACCGCTATTTACGGCGAGTTTTGGCGGTACTGGGATACCTTGACACGCCTCCCTAAAGTCGGCATTCTCCAGAAAAAAGGGGAGGAATTGCTCAGGCAGGGACAGGAGATCTCCTTGATTTTCCTGGATTTAAATGAGTTTGGCCGGATCGACAAGGAATATGGCCATGTCTTTGGCGACCGTATTCTCCAGGAAGTGGCGGCGCTTTTTTACGGCCGGATTGATACGGCCCGCGATTTCCTCTGTCGCTATGGCGGGGATGAGTTTGCAGTTGTCAGCACCAGGAATCTCCGGGGGGCCATCGCCTTGGCCTGGCAATTGGTGAATTCATTAAAGGAAAACCAATGGCCTGCCGGTGTGTCGGTCAGTTGTACCGCGGGCGTCGCCGGCGGGCGGCGGAGCAAGAGCCGGCCGGAACGTCCCGACCTTGTCGTCTCCAACCTGCTCAACCTGGCCAGCTTGGCCTCAACCCGCGCGAAAAAAAGCGAAACTCCGGTCTCGGTGGCCAGCCGGGTGGAGTGTGAAGCGGCGTATTCTATCTAAAAGTAGTCGTTTATGTACAGGCCGCCTTTGGGAAAGAGCTGGAGAAAGGCAGATACCAGCTGCTCATCGCCGGTTAAAAGGCGTTTTTTTATTGCCTCTTCCGGGCCGGTTGTCCCGGAGAGGAGACGGGCCAGATCGCCGATGGTGCAGGTGAGATCGGCAGCCGCGCCCCGGGCGGGGGTGACTTGCATTTTCCCGTCGCTTTCCCGGGTAAGAAGGAAAACCCCGTTGTTCTCGGGAAGAAGGGGATCTTCCACCCGCAAGCGCCAGGCGCCCGGCGGGCCTGGCGGGTAATTGTGGAACTCCAGGGCGGCCTTGAGATCGGTGATCCGCCCCAGGAAAACCGGTTTCACCTCCGGTTCCGGTAAAGGAAAGGGCATGGCCGCATCCGGTGCGCTCCAAACCAGCGGTTTGCTGTTTCTTGCCACCAAATGCTGCAACAGCCGGCGGCCGGCCACCGGCGTCAGGTACGCCAGTTCCCGCAGGAGGTTCTCTTTTGCACCGGGATAAAAGAGGGCGTAAGCCGTTGGCCCGGAACCGGCTTCCTTAAGGAGCCATACTTCACCGCCATCGAGGAAGTGGTCAAAAAGCAGGCCTTCCCAGTCCTCTTCCCCCCGCAGCAGCCAACCGTCCAGGTGAGAACTCCAGTTCCGGTAGATCCGGTCCAAAAGAGCCGGGTCCGGTGCGTCCTCCTTCCCGGCAACAGTTGGTTCCGAAGGACTCTCCTTTTCGGCTCGTCCGGGTTTTCCCGGGCTGCCGGGGCTCTCTTCCCCCGGAATCCCGGCTCCCGGCGCCAGGCGGTAGATACGGTGTTGCCCACAGACACCCCAGCCCAGGCGGGTATAAAAGGGGATGGCAAAGGGCATCAGGAACGTAAAAAAAACCCCTTTTTCCCGTAGGGATCTCAGGGCGAAGGTCAGGAGTTCTTTGGCCAGCCCTTGCCGGCGGTATTCTTCTCTTGTGGCCAGGCCCACCAGGTAGGCGGTGGGGAAAGTCCGGCCGCGCAACTTGATCCTGTACGGCGCCAGGTGCAGGTCGCAGAGGAGCAGGGAACCGGAGAAGATCCCCACCCCTTCCCCAGGCCGGAAACGCCGGCGAAAATACCAGTCAACAAAGGCCGGTTTGTCGTCAAAGGCTTCTTCCCAGATCTCTCTGGCCTGGGGCAAATCCTGTTCTTGCAAGTACCGGGTGATCAACCGGACCCCTCCTGCTTGGCAATGACGGTATATTTTTTAACCATCCGCACGGGATGGTAGCGTTTCTTCGCCTGGCGCAGGCCGGGCAGGCCCAGATCATTTTCCCTGTTGACATAGAACGTATCTTCCCAGGCATTGGCCAGGAAAAGCTGGTTTATTGCCGGGTAGATCCCGGGGATTTCCGGGTTGGCCTTTTCAAAGTGGATCAAGGCCATCGGCGCTTGCGTCTCCTCATTCAAAAGACTGCCGATGGAAAACGCTTCAAACTTGCCTTCTACGATTAAGGCCCCGCCTTTGAGGCCCAACGGCTCCATATTTTCCAAGGCTTCCTCCAGGGCCTGCCTCTCATCTTCCAGGGAGAGCAGGTGTTTTTTTGGCTCCGCCCAGCGGTCAAAGAGATCGAGACAGGCGCTGATCTCTGCCGGCTCCAGGGGCGGGAGCAAAGGGATGTATTCGTATCTGAACTGCTTCTGGAACTTGTTGATTTGATTCCTTTTTTGCTGGTATTTACGGCCTTTCAGTTCCAACAGGTCTTGAGTGCGGTATAAATAATCCCAATTGGCGCGGTCAGGCATGATTTTGTAACGGTCGGAAGCCTCTTTCAGCAGCAGGCAAGCGGTTTCCTCCGGTACGGTCCGCATTTGAAAAGGGTGTCCCAGGGAATGGGAATAAGCGGCCAATTTATCACAGAGTTTGATGAATTCCTCCCGGGGACCGCCGACCGGCGTCATAAAAAAGATATTCCCCTTATAATTACAGTGAGGGATAAAGAAACCGTTATCAACAGCGTACTGGAGCTGGTGCGCATGGCGCCAGATAAAAAGGTTGACAAAGGAAAAGTCCGCACTTTCCAAGTACATGTTGCGGGTCAAACGGTTATAAAGATTTAAGGTCTCCAGGGTAAGCGGTTGAAAGGTGAAGTGCGATTGCAAGGTAGTATTAATAATCCTCCTCATATCATGGTCCGATGGACAGAAAAACCGTTGTGATTTATATCAAACGGTTCCTTCACCAATGATTTATGTTATTTATTATTAAGAACTATTATATCCCGCAAACCGGTTTTCGGCAAGGACAAGTTGGTAAAGATATCCCCCGGACCTTTCTCCGGTACCCAAGGGCTTCAGCCTTTGGGCCTGGTCACCAGGGCCATGAGGAAAGAAAAGATGATCGCCGCGGTAATTCCGGTACTGGTCAGTTCGAACATGCCGGTCAAGACCCCGAGGACCCCTGTTTTTTCCGCTTCGGCAATCGCCCCTTTGGCCAGGGAATTACCAAAGCTGATAATCGGCATGGTTGCCCCCCCGCCGGCCAATTTGATCAAGGGATCGTAAAGGCCCAAACCGCCGAGGATTCCCCCGAGCACCGTCAAGCCGGTCAGGAGATACCCCAGGGTGAGTTTGGTCAGGTCCAAAATCAGTTGGCAGAGGAAGCAGATCCCCCCGCCAACTAGGAAAGCAAAGAGATAGGTTTGCCAGTCCATGTCAGTTCTCCTCCGATCACGCCTCAATTCTCACGGCATGAGCGATACAGGGGATATTCTCCCCCTGCAGGAAAGAGGTGGGGCTATGGAGGGCGCCGGTGGCCACCAGAAGCACCCGGGTGAGTTCACCCCTTTGGAATTGGCGGAAGAGGCGGCCAAAAGCCACAAGCCCCGCTGTGGCGCACCCGCTGGCCCCGGCATGGACGTCCTGTTTCTCCCGGTCATAGATTAAGAGCCCGCAGTCGGAGAAGTTTTCGCCAAGATGGATGTCTTTTTCGGCCAATAATTCACGGCAGAGCTTGAAACCGATCTCGCCCAGGTCGCCGGTGAGGATCAGGTCGAAAGAGTCTGGATCCCAACCGGTGTCCTGAAAATGACAGGCGATGGTTTCCGCCGCCGCCGGCGCCATGGCCGCCCCCAAGTTCAGCGGGTCTTTACAGCCCATGTCCACAACTTTACCCACGGTGGCGGCGGTAACCCGCGGTCCGTGGCCTGTATAGCCCAGGAGGGCGGCGGCGGCGCCCGTTACTGTCCATTGCTGGTAGGGACGGCGTTGCCCCCCGTATTCCGTGGGGTAGCGGTATTGCCGTTCGGCGGTGGCGTTATGGCTGGAGGTAGCGACTAAAATCGCGCCGGCAAAGCCGCCGTCCAGGATCATGGAGGCCAGGGTCAAGCCCTCGGCCACGGTGGAGCAGGCGCCGTAAATTCCCAGATAGGGGATGGAGAGAGTGGCCGCGGTGAAGCTTGAGGAGATGATCTGGTTTAAAAGGTCGCCGGCCAGGAAAAGGTCGACTTCCGCACTGCCACGGCTGGCATGATCCAGCGCCAGGCGGCAAGCCTGGACCAGCATGGAACGTTCGGCCCGTTCAAAACTGTTCTCCCCGTTGTGCAGGTCGCCCAGGACAAGATCGAACTCTTCAGCGAGGGGGCCCTGGCCTTCAAAGGGGCCTGCCACCGTACCGGTGGCGATGATCACCGGGGGGTTGGCAAACTGGAAGGTCTGTTCCCCGGTTTTCTTCCCCATCTTCATTCTCCTACCCTCCTGGGAGGATGGCGTGGAGCAGCCCGACGATAAAGGCGGTAACCACGCCGAAGGTAATGACCGAGCCGGCCAGAGAGAAGAGTTTGGCGCCGACACCCAGGATCAGGCCTTCTTCCCGGAATTCCAGGGCCGCGGAGACCATGGAGTTGGCAAAACCGGTTACCGGAACAGCGAGCCCGGCCCCGGCAAACTTGGCGATCCGGTCAAAAAGGCCAAGGGCGGTCAGGAGGGCGCCAATGAAGATCATGGAGGCCACCGCCGGGTTGGCCGCTTTTTCCGGGGGAAGATCCATTACCGCCCCGAAAAAATCGGTTAATGCTTGTCCCAGCAGGCAGACAACCCCCCCGGAGACGAAGGCAAAGAAGGCGTTCCGCAGGGCGTTTGGCTTGGGCTCGTATTTTTTAACCTTTTTCTGGTAAGCCGCCTGTTTCGGGTTGAGTTTTTTTGCGGGCATCTTTTCACCTCACTTAGATCAGCTTTTCCGTACAAGGTGAATTTATAATTGATAAAAAATGGTTAACAAGGGGATATTTACCCTTCCTTAATCCTGCTTTTTTTTATTTGTTACCAGCTAGGTGTATTATATGATTGAAATTAAGAGAGGAAGGGGGAGAAAAGATGAAAAAATGTCCCGATTGCCGGCATGAAGTACGGAGCTGGCAGAGTTACTGCCCGCACTGCAGCGCCGATCTGTTGAAGCGGCAGGAGATGCAACCCAGCCGCAAGAAGAAGAAATTGCTCAGCTTCTGAGCAATTTCTTCATTTTTGGAACCAAACTACATACAGATCCTAAATTAAGGTACTTCTGGAAAGAGATTATTAGAACAACCGCTTGACGGGCTCCCCGCCAGGATATAGGATAAAAGGTGAAAATATGCTTTACGGGGATGAATTTTTAGGGGGGCGTGCGATGGGAAAAACTTGGGAGCGTTTTGTCGCATGGATGGGGAGTTCGCGGCGGGCAAAACCCGTCTTTATCCTTTGTGGCCTTCTGGTGGTGGCCTTATTTGTTTTTATGGCAATCATTTTCTTTAATTCCATGACTGGTCAGAGATGGCAGTTTGCCCTGGGGGACACTGCCGGTCCGGAATGGGCCACGACCGCCTTTTCCGCTGCTCTGAAGGAGTCGGCCACGGTTCAGCCAGGGGAGAGACGGGCGGATTTAGGGGAAACCGGTGGCGGGAGAGGAGAAAGGAAAATCATTTATAATGCCGGTTTGACCCTGGAAACCCGGGATCCCGACGGAGTTTACGCCTTTGTTATGGAATATATAAAAGAACAGAACGGGTATGTGGCCTCGTCCCGCCGGTGGGTGGACCGGGATGAACGGTTGCATATCCAGATGCAGCTGCGCCTGCCCGCCCCGGCTTTGGAAGCGGCTCTTGCGGCCATTGGCGGTTTGGGAAAGGTTGTCGAAGAGTCCCTGACTGGCAGTGATGTAACGGAAGAATACTATGACCTGGAAGCCAGGTTGAATAATAAAAAACGGCAGGAAGAAAGGTATTTGGAGATTTTGCAGGCGGCAAAGACCGTAGACGAGGTCTTAAAGGTCGAAAGGGAACTGGAAAGGATCCGGGGCGATATTGAAAGCATGGAAGGGCGGTTCCGGTACCTGCAGGACCAAACGGAGCTGGCCACCTTGAACCTGCTCTGCCGGGAACCGTCCCGGTTGAGTACGGGGGTCTTCCGTCCCGGCGAGTTCTTCCGGGAGATCGGCGAGGTCTTTCTGAAGAGCCTGCGCCTGATTGTTCTGGCGGTAACCGGGGTCTTGCCGTGGCTGGTCATTGGCGGCCTGGTGGTTTTCGCGGTTTTGGCCGGGCGTAAGCGGCG
>JAAYGG010000050.1 GCA_012727895.1 Bacillota bacterium | reverse complement strand
GCCTTTATCGATTCAGTTGTTCAGCTTAATAATTTTATGTATAGTAGCAAATTATGCTAGTAACTACATTTTAGCATAAACAAGAACTGGCGTCAATAAAGAGGGGCAGCACCTATGGGAAAACCATGGCCATCCCCGGATTGTTTGGCGCCTGTTTCGCGAATTTCTTGTCCGGTCCGGGCGGCAAATGGTATAATGGGATGCGGTAGCGGGTTTTTTTGGCCGCTATGATCTTCGTGAGGGGGAGTGCCTGTTGAAATATGGGGTCGCGATTGTCGGTTATGGAAATATCGGCCGTTTTGCCCTGGAGGCGGTGGAAGCGGCGGACGATTTTGTCCTCGCCGGGGTGGTAAGGAGGGCCGCTTCTTTAAGCGAGATCCCGCCGGAACTACGGGATTATCCCGTGGTAAGTTCCATCGGTGAACTGGGGAAAGTAGATGTGGCTTTGCTTTGCGTGCCCAGCCGGGCGGTTCCGGAGTACGCCCGGGAAATCCTCTCCGCCGGGATCAATACAGTGGACAGCTACGATATCCATGGGGAACTGGTACGCCTGAAAAAAGAGCTGGACCCGGTGGCCCGGGAGCATAACTGTGTTTCCGTCATCTCCGCCGGCTGGGACCCGGGGACGGACTCCATGATCCGGGGGATCTTTGAATTCATGGCCCCCCATGGCCTTACTTATACCAATTTTGGGCCGGGGATGTCGATGGGGCATACGGTGGCGGCGAAGGCCGTCCCCGGGGTAAAAAATGCCCTTTCCATGACGATACCGGCCGGCGCTGGCGTCCACCGGCGGATGGTTTATGTCGAATTGGAGCAAGGAGCAGAGTTCGACCGGGTGGCGGAGGCGATTAAAGCGGACCCCTATTTCCGTCAAGACGAAACCAAGGTGATCCCGGTGGACCGGGTTGCAGACCTGATTGATACCGGACACGGGGTGACGATGGAAAGAAAAGGGGTTTCCGGGAAGACCCATAATCAACGGTTCCACTATGAGATGCGGGCAAATAACCCGGCGTTGACCGCCCAGATCATGGTGGCCGCAGCCCGGGCCGGACTCCGCCAGAAACCCGGGTGTTACACTATGCTTGAGATCCCGGTTATCGATTTTCTCTATGGGGAACGGGATGAACTACTGACCCGGTTGGTTTAAGACTTCAGGCGAAAACTGCAAAGGCTTCCGTTCAAGAGTGAGGTTTTGGACGGAAGCCTTTTCTAATTCTGCTTTTTATCGGGTTTCTGCAGCAAATGGGCGATCCCCGCCACTTTTTCTACATTAAGAACGAAAGCAATGCCTGAACCGGGTTTATCTAGATCCGCCGCTTCGACAATGGCAGTCAGCACCTTTTCCGTCAGCTGGCGTGGGATTATGGTTAAGATCAGTTCCTTCTCGGGTTCGATGGGGATGCCCAAAAGGGTTTGACTTTCGTGAACACCGGTGCCCCGGCCATAAACAATGGTACCGCCCTCCGCGCCGGCCGCCCGGGAAGCCTTGACGACCGTTTCGGACCAGCCTTTATTGACAATGGTAACAATCAGTTGGTGATTATGCTCCGTCTCCATCATCTTTTCCCTCCTTTTTTCGATAAACGATCCCCAGCAACATAACGGAAAGGATGGGCGCCAACGCCACCAGGGCGATGAGACCAAAACCGTCGATGACCGCTGATCTCCCTTCCATAATGGTGGCTGCGCCTACAGCCATCGACAGGATAAAGGTGACGGTCATCGGCCCGGTGGAGACCCCGCCGGCGTCAAAGGCAATGGCGGTAAAGGCGGGGTCGGAAAATTTCATTACTACCAAAGCCAGGAGATAACCGGGGACAACCAAATAATGAAAGGGCAAACCGTAAATGATCCTGACCATATCCAGGGCGACAAAGATGGCCACTCCCAGGGAGAGGGTATAGATGAGCAGGTTTTTCCTTATGTAACCACTGGAGGCCTTCTCCACTTCGATACTGAGGACTCTTACGGCCGGTTCGGCCAGGGCGGCGGTAAAACCCAGGAAAAAGCCGACGGGGATCAAGAAGAACCGGTAGGGAGAGCCACCAAAGAATGCGCCAATTTCCCGACCGGCGGGTAAGAAACCGATCTGTACGCCCTGGAGGAAAAGGGTTGTTCCAACCAGAACCAGAAGCATCCCTTTTAGCAGGTTTTTGATGAACTGACCCGGCAGTTTCATAAAGAAAACCTGGAAAATGAAGAAGACGATGACCAAGGGGAGGAGGGCCTGGGTAACATCGAGCAGGACATGGTCAAAACCTTCAAAAACAATCAGGCCGGTCATCCGAAAAACACCCCCAGGAGCATAACGGCAATAATGGGCCCTGCGGAGGCCAGGCCGACCCAGCCGAAACTGTTGGCCAGGGAGGAACGGCCACCAAGGACGGAGACGGTCCCAATTCCCAATGCCAGGATGAACGGGGTTGTCAGGGGTCCGGTGGTGACTCCGCCGGAGTCAAAGGCTACCGGGATAAATTCCGGCGGGGTAAAGAAAGAAAGGACCAGGATGGCAAGGTAACTTATGCCCAGCAAACCCTGGATCGGGAAGTTGAGAGCCAGGCGGAGGATGCCCAGGGAAATAAAGATCCCTACCCCGAGGGCAACGGCGGCAATTAAAAATGTCCGGTCGATGGCGCCGTTTGAAACCAGGTCCACCTGGTAGGCCAGGACCCTTACATCCGGTTCCGCCACGGTGACGGAAAACCCCACAACAAAAGCGATGACAAGGATTAACAGAATTGAACCTAATTTGGGCAGGTGCGAACCGATCATCTCGCCCAGAGGTAAAAGCCCGATTTTTACGCCTGTGAGGAAGAGGAAAAGGCCGGCGATGACCATGAGCGTGCCGATGATGAACTGCAGGAATGAGGTTACAGGGATGCCAGGAATGAAGATTTGCAGCACAATCACGACCAGGGCGACGGGAAGGACTGCCTGGACTGTTTCGCGGAATGATTCTTTAAGTAAGAGATTTGTGCATTATTCACCTCCGTTTAAAAAAGAATGGCCGGATATTCTCAAGGGTTATTTGGAGTGCCCGAGGTGGGCGATGCCCGCTACTTGCGGCACATCTACGACAAAGGCGATCCCGGAGCCGGGCTTGTTCAGGTCGCCCGCCTCGACTATGGCGGTGAGCACCTTTTCCGTCAGTTGGCGGGGGATGACCGTCAAAACAAGCTCCTTTTCCGGTTCAATGGGAATGCCCAAGAACATTTGGCGTTCGTGAATGCCGATGCCGCGACCGTAAACAACTGTACCCCCTTCTGCGCCGGCCGCCCGGGAGGCCTTGATGATCTCTTCGGAACGGCCTTTATTGATAATGGTGACAATCAATTGGTACTTACTCTCCATTTTTATCCCCCTTCTTTTCCTTCCAGCGGTAAGCCAACCCCAACAGCATGACCGAGAGAATTGGGGCTAAGAAGACCAAGGAAACAAGGCCAAAACCGTCCAGGACCGCAGATCTTTCCTCCATAACGGTGGCGGTACCCACCGACATGGCCGTGACGAAGGTGACCGTCATCGGGCCTGTCGCCATCGCCCCCGAATCAAAGGCAATGGCGACAAAGGCAGGATCCGTATACTTCATCAGTACCAATACCAGGAGATATCCGGGGACAATCAGGTACTGGAGGGGAATGCCATAGACGACCTTCGTCATGGCCAGGGCGACAATGATCGAGACGCCGGCGGCGATCGTGTAAATAATGACGTTCTTTTTGATATAGCCGCTGGAAGCCTTCTCCACTTCAATGCTGTGGACCCTTACGGTCGGCTCGGCCATGATGGTGGTAAAGCCCAATAGGAAACCGGCGGGGATCAACAGCCAGCGGTGGGGCGAACCGCCCAGTACCGCCCCGATCTCCTGGCCGGCGGGTAAAAACCCAATTTGCACGCCTTGGAGAAAGAGGGCGGCCCCGGACAGAACCAGAATAATCCCTTTGATAATATTCTTAATATAACTGGCGGGCAGTTTCAAGTAGAAGATTTGGAAAATAAAGAAGGAAATCAAAAGGGGAAGAAGGGCTTGGAAAACCCCCAGTAAAACCCGGCCAAAACCTTTGAAAACAACCAGTTCGCTCATCCCATAAACACCCCCATCAGCATGAGGGCTATGACCGGCCCGGCGGCGGCCAAGCCCAACAGGCCAAAACTGTTGGCCAGGGAGGAACGGCCGCCAAGGACGGAGACGGTCCCAATGCCCAAAGCCAGGATAAACGGGGCTAACAGGGGTCCGGTGATGATGCCGCCGGCGTCAAAGGCGATAGGTACATATGCCGGGGGGGCAAGAAAGGAAAGGATCAGGATTAAGAGATAGCTAATGGCCAGTAAAACTTTGTAAGAAAAACCAAGCACAAGGCGGAGCATGGCCAGGGCAATAAGAAGCCCGACGCCAATGGCTACCATGAGGAAAAGGAAGGCTGGGCTGATCTGGTCGCCGGAGACCATCTCCACCTGGTACCCCAAGACCTGCACGTGCGGTTCGGCGACAGTGACGGCGAAGCCCAAAACAAAAGCGAAGATAAGAACGAGGATCAGCGAGCCCAGCTTGGGCAACTGCGCGCCGACCATTTCTCCCATGGGTAAAAGGGCAACTTTAACTCCGGTTAAGAAGAGAAAAAGGCCGGCGATGACCATAACCATACCAATAATAAATTGCAGGGTCGAGATGAGCGGGATCCCGCTAAGTACCAACTGGAGAATAATTATGAGCAAGGAAACCGGTAAGATTGCTTGGGATGTCTCGCTAAGCGCCTCCTTTAATGCCCTATACATTTTTCTACTCCTTTAGCCTTTTCTTTGCTGGTGTAAACTTCCGTAGAGTGTTGCATATTTATCCCACTATTTTGTGGGGGTAAGATTGGAGGTGAAATTTACCATTAATAAACAATAATTTCATTTTTTCTTAATATCAACTTCATTATAGCCTTTTCCTAAATGATTGCCAAGATTTGCGGGTAAATTTAAGCAAAATTTAAATGAGTAGTGTAAATACTAGACTGGAAGTCTTGAACTACAGACAACTACTGCACAGGGAAGGACGAGACAATGTACTGGGCTAGTTTTCTCCACATTTACCAGCCCCCGGTCCAGGAACGGTGGATCGTGGAAAAAGTGGCGGACGAATGTTACCGTAAACTGGTGAAAACTCTACGGGAAAACCCGGGTGGCCGTTTGACCCTGAATATTAACGGCAGCCTGACAGAGCAATTCCATCATTACGGTATGAACGATATCCTCGACGGCCTGCGGGAACTGGCGGAGGAGGGTCGGATCGAGTTTACCGGCAGCGCCATGTACCACCCGGTTTTGCCCCTGATCCCGGAAAAGGAGGTCCGCCGGCAGATCCGGCTCAACCAGGAAGTCAACAGGAAGTACCTGGGCGAAGCCTTTCAGCCCCGGGGGTTTTTCCCGCCAGAGATGTGCTACAACCGGCGGCTGGCAGAGATCGTTAAAGAAGAGGGGTTTTCCTGGATTATCGCGGATGAACTCAGCTACAACGGGCACCTGGCCCGGATCGCCCCCGGACGGACTTATTCGGTAAAAGGTTTGGACGGGTTCGGGATCTTTTTCAAAGAGCGGAAATACAGTGCAGCCCTTACCTACGGCAAATACCGAAACCTCGAGGAATTCCTGGCGGATCTCGATCCCGGATACCACCGGCGGGAGACTTACCTCTTAACCGGTACCGACGGGGAGATCTACGGCCACCACCACCAGGGATTGGAAAATCTTTTGGTTGAAGCCTTCCGGCACCCGGAGATTAAAACCTGTACCATTTCGGAGTTGCCGGAGTACTTCCCCGCCCGGGAGGAAGTGGAGACCGTTGCCGCTTCCTGGAGTACCTGGGAGGATGAGTTGGAAGCAGGGATCCCTTATCCCCAGTGGGACTTTCCCGGCAACCAACTCCATGAGCTCCAGTGGCGCCTGACCAACCTGGCCCTGGAGGCGGTGGCGGAAGCAGGCGAGGAAGAACCGGCCCGTTCCCAATTGGACCGCGGCCTGCATAGTTGCCAGTATTGGTGGGCCAGTTGCCGGCAGTATTTTAATGTGGAGATGATAGAGAAAGGCGCCGCGCAACTACTGGAGGCGATCAAAAGTACTGGCAATACAGAGAAGATCAGAGAAGCGGAAACGCTGGCGGCGGAGATTGGGGAAACTGCGCGCCAGTGGCGGGATAGCGGCTATGCCGAGAGGTTGATCCGGGAGTACCAGCGGACCCATGAAGATGTGGCCCATGAGCTGACATTTGGAGGCGCAAAGACCCTAACCCTATGAAGCAGGTATATGTGATCTTGGCCTTTCACGCCCACGAACCGCTATGGGATTTTCCCGGCCAATTACAGGCGCTGGCTGACCGGGACGAGATCCGGTCCGGGGTGACCGCGGAAAACTACTTGCGCCGGCGAAAAGAAGAGGGGCGGGATATTTACCTGGATTTACTGGCCATGGGCCGGAGGATGAATATCCCCCTCTGCCTGGAGGCCAGCAATGAACTGCTTTTCCAGTTGGAACAGATTACGCCCGGGACTTTTTCCAAACTGAAGACGGCCTTTCGCGAGGGGGCGCTCCATCCCATCCTGGGTCATGCTCACCATACCCATATCACCCTCCTGACGGGGGAGGAGATCTATGACGAACTCCGCCTGAACGCCGAGTTTTACCGGGACGAGATGGAGGTGGCGCTCCCGGCGGTTTTGGGGGCCTTTCCCACCGAAGGGTCGCTGGACAGTCATAAACTCGAGGCTTACCGGGGTTTTGGCCTTAAGTATCTGGTTTTTCCCCATCTTCACCCGGATAAATGCCGTTACCGGGTATTGAACCCCCGGCGAGAAGAGGCGGGGTTCCTCTCCGGGGAAGTCGTTTACCGGCCGTTCCGGCTTGGGAACGGGAAAACGCCTCCCGGCGGGGGTTTGCTGGGCCTGCCCAGGAACTTCCCTATTTCCCAGGAGATCTGGCGCCCGGTGACGAGGATGCATCCTAAGCCGCTGCGGGCTCAAGGGTATCTCCTGGGCGATTACCCGGTTTTCCCTGAGGAGTACCGCGGGGAAGCCCGGGTAGACTTTCCCATCTCCCGAGAGGAAGGGGTGGCCGAATACGCCCGGATCCTCCGCGACCAGTTGGATAGGGCCCCCGACAAGGGTCTCCTCCTTTATATTCAGGATTTGGAACTGATGGACTTTGGCGATACGGCCCTTGCCATCATGGAGGAGGCATGGCAACGGGTTATCCGGGAAGAAAAGGAGAAGATAGTTTTTACCACACCCCAGGAATACCTGGTGCGCGAGGGGTATCTTGACGAACGGGAGGAAACCCTCTATTTTGTCGAGTTTGACCAGATCAGTTGGGCGCCGGAGATCCGGCCGGTGCTGCGGACCGACGGCCATTACCCGCCGTTGGGCAGCGGCGAGGTGGCCGGGGTGGACGTGGTCCGGGATTACCTGCGCGAGTGGCCGCTGGCCTTCTGGGAACCGGGGCGCTATTTTGTTTTGTTGACCAATTTTCTTATGGACCAGGCCGGTTTTGACCTGACGATACCGGTTGCCGCCGGGGAGTTGCGGGGTATGGAGTATCACCCCGCCCGGCTGGCGCCGGATCTCCGCTGCCGGCTGCTGGGCCGGCTGATGAAGAGAGCCTGTAACTGGGGGTGGCGCCCGGACGAAGCGCGGCAGAAAAGGCCGGTGGCTGCTTTGTATATCATCTGCCAGGAACTCGCCGGCCGGGAAAATCTCCGGCCCCGTGGGTCCTGGCGGTTGACCGCGGAGGATTGGGAAGAAGTTATCCGGGGTTTGGCGGAAATAACCCGTTTATTCCTGGAGTACCGGCAGGAATATTTAGAGGGAACCTTGGAGAATCTGGGCTGGCTGGACGCGGAACAAAAGAACCGGCTGGACCGGGTCAGGGAACACCAGGAAAACGCCGGGCAGGTGCTTTTGGCGTTGCGGGAAAAGACCGGAGAGGAAGATACGCCCGTACAGGAAATAGCGCTTTTGCTGAAAGACTATTGCCGGGAGCTTTTTCTTGGCACCAGTTTCCTGCAGGAGGTTTGGGCGCAGGCGCCGGCAGTGGATGAGTTGCTCACCGGGATGTACCACCATCTTTATAAACAGGTGCCACCGCGGTTCCTCCGCTATCTCCATGAAGTCTATGGGGAAAACCGTCCCGGCCGGAGAATAGGGTTGCGGGTGTCCTAGCCGGAATTGGCGGAGAAAAGATAAGCGGTAAAAACCGGCGTAACAGCTAATTTAATGGTAAGTTAAAATCTTTTTAAAAAAACAAAAAAAGAGTGGCTGAAAATCCTGCTTTTTCTCTGCCTTTTTCTATTTTCCTTGTGAAGGCAGCCGTTTTCTCCACAATCAATCATTGGCAGGGTTATCCCAACCGGGAACGAATAAAAAGAACCAGGAATATTTTGCTCATATACCCGCAGAACAGGTAGAAAAAGGCAAAACACAGCAGGGGTTGGGGTAGATATGCGAGAGATCATATTCGGTGTTGCCGGCGGACTGGCCCTGTTTATTTACGGGATGAACCTGATGGGTGAAGGGCTGAAAAAAACCGCCGGTGACCGCATGCGCAGCATCCTGGCGTCTGTCACCAGAAACCCTCTGATGGCGGTAGGGGTCGGCGCCCTGGTCACCGCTATTATCCAGAGCAGCAGCGCCACCACGGTTATGACCATTGGTTTTGTCAATGCCCGGTTGATGACATTGACCCAGGCCATTGGGATCATTATCGGCGCCAATATCGGTACCACCATCACCGCACAGTTGATCGCCTTTAAAATCGGGGATATTGCTTACCCTATCGCGGCAATAGGTTTTATCCTCTTTTTTTTTGGCAGGCGAAAACAACTTAAATACCTTGGGCAGGTTGTTTTTGGTTTCGGCGTTCTCTTCATCGGGTTAAACACTATGTCACAGGTATTGAAGCCGTTGGCGGATAACCCCATCTTCATCCAGTGGATGACCCAACTGGGGGAGAACCGCCTTTTGGGAGTGCTCATTGGTACGGTCATGACCATGGTCGTCCAGAGCAGCAGCGCCACCATTGGTGTCTTGCAGAGCCTGGCTTCGCAGCCGGTGGTGGACGGTGAGACGGTCCGGGCTTTGATTCCTCTAACCACTGCCGTGCCGATCCTTTTAGGCGATAATATCGGCACCACCATTACCGCAATCCTCGCCAGCATTGGCTCGAACCGGACCGCCAAGCGCGCAGCCCTCTCCCACAGCCTCTTTAATATCTTCGGAACTCTTGTCTGCCTTCTCGTCTTCCCTCTCTTTATCGCCTTTGTTTATCAGATTTCCCCCCGCCCGCAACCAGCCCTGGGGATTACCGAGGTCCATGTCATCAAGCGGCAGATTGCCAATGCCCACACTTTCTTTAATGTCCTTAACGCCCTTTTGTGGTTGCCGTTTACCCGGGTGTTAGCCGCAATCGTCACAAAATTGATCCCGGGAGAGGACAAATATCTGGAAAGAGGCGTCAAGTACCTTGATGACCACGTCCTGGGCAACGCCGAGATGGCTTTGGATCTGGCCGGTAAAGAGATCGGCAGGATGGGGGAGATTGCATGGGAGATCTACCAGGAAGCGGAACAGATGTTTAACGGTACCAACCAACTCCAGGCAAAAATGGGAGCGGTGCAGGAGGGCGAGGAGATCCTTGATGAACTGCAGGACGCCATTATCCATTATCTTTCGATGATCGTCTCCCGGAACTCCCTGACCGACCGGCAATCCGACCTTTTGGCCGATTTGATCCATGTCACCAGTGATATCGAGCGCATCGGCGACCACTGTATCAACATAGCGGAAGAAGCATTATACCTTAAGGAGGAAGGGGTCGCCTTTTCCCCGCAGGCCAAGGAAGAATTGGGCAACGTCTTCCGCCATACCAGTGAAATGCTCTTCAACAGCCTGCAGGCCTTGTTAAAGAGGGATTATAAGGCCGCCAAACGTGTTTTGGAATTGGAGGCGGACATGGACAAACTGGAAGAGCAATGCCGGACAAATCATATGGAGCGGTTGAATGACGGGACCTGTAATCCCAAATCGGCCGTGGGCTTCACCGAGTTGATGAAGAACCTGGAACGGATCGCCGACCACTGCAATAACATAGCCGAAGCGGTACTGAACAGTAGACATCACTAGGAGGGTGCAACAGGTACAAAGAAAAGCCCTTCGTTTCCACGGACGAAGGGCTTTTTATTTTTTAAAAAAACTTGAGTATAGTTAAAAGGCAATGACAGCGGTTTTACAGCGTCCCTTTTTGCAAGAAGATGCCGATCTTTTTGTCGGCCTGGGTGACATGTTGAATTAACCAGTCCACCACTATTCTGTTGATTTTCACCACAAAACTCAGGGTGGGCCCCTCTTCCTCAAAGGCTTTTTTCAGTTCGCTAAAGGATTGGATGAAACCCTCATGGGCTCTTTTGTGCGCCTCGTATTCGGGGAAGCCGCTTTCCTTTTGGATTCCTTCTTCTGTAGTAAAGTGCTCAACCACGTAATTCTCGAGAAACTTCAAGACCTTGCCGGCCTCTTCCTTGCCTTTCCCCTGGTTGCAGGCTTCGAGCAGGTTATTTATGGCGCTGAACAATTCCTTATGTTGATTGTCGATGATCTCAACGCCAATCGCGTACTCCGGCGACCATTTGATAGCCATGCGAGCACCTCCTGATCTTATCAAGTTTTGGGTAAGATATATTTTATCATAAGATATATAATAGTTGTACATAAGTAATCGGCAGGAGCAAGAAAAACTAGATACCGGCAGGCAAAAATATTAAATTTTCCCAAGTATTTGCCGGGAGAGCATGGCGTTTACCTTTCGGCAACAAAACCGGAAGGGCTTTATGCTAAAATAAATAAGAAGAGGCATGAACGGTAAGGAGGATTTATTGGTTATGGCGGGAATAGTAGGTATTGCGCAGGGTGGAAGAGCAGAGTTGGTCGAAGAGATGTTGGACGCCATCGCCCACCGGGGCCCGGCCGGGCGAAAAGTCCTACGGACGAAGAACGCCACTCTGGGGGTAGTATGGCCGGAAGCGCAAGACGAAGATTATTCCCGGATGCGGAAAAGGTCTCTGGTTTGGGACGGGCGTTTTTCCGGTGACCTTGCCAGGGCGGAAAAGGATAGCCCTTTGGCCTTAGCCTATGTGGACCGGCGGGGGTTGCATTTGCTCCGTGACGGGCTGGGCATCGCCCCCTTGTATTATGGGGAGATTAACGGGGTTTTGGTGTTTGCTTCGGAGATCAAGGCCTTGGTCGGCCTGGCGGAGAAGATTGAAGAATTTCCCCCGGGCCACTGGTACCATCCGAAAAAAGGATTGGTTAAATTCTTCGACCTGCGGCCGGTACCGCCCTTGGCGATAGAAGCTGAGGAGGCGGCAATGCGTTTGCGGGCCTGCCTGGAAAAGAGTATCAGGGAATGTGCGGAAACGGGAGAAGTCGGTTCTTTGCTCTCCGGAGGACTTGATTCCAGCACCATGGCAGCGCTGGCCCGGCCGTACCTTGAAAAATTGCACACCTTTGCCGCAGGCTTGAAGGGGGCGCCAGACCTCTACTATGCCCGGCAGATAGCGGATTATATCCAAAGCGAACACCATGAGGTAACCGTGGATTTTGACGATTTGCTAAAGGTCTTGCCGGAAGTCATTTACCATTTGGAATCTTTTGACGCCCCGTTAATCCGGTCCTCCCTCACCAATTACCTGGTGGCAAAGATGGCTGCCCAATATGTACCGGCGGTTTTCTCCGGGGAAGGCAGTGATGAACTTTTTGCCGGTTACTCGTATATCAAGGATTTGCCCATGGAAAAACTCCCGGAGGAGCTTATTGATATTACCAGACGCCTGCATAACACCGCCCTGCAGAGGGTGGACGGGACGGCGGCGGCCAACGGGCTTGTAGCATATATGAGTTTTTTAGATCCGGAAGTTGTCTCGCTGGCATTACGGATTCCTCCAGAGTATAAACTCCACCGCGAGGACGGTCAACTGGTGGAAAAATGGATCCTTCGCAAGGCCATGGAGGGTATCCTCCCTGAAGAAGTGCTTTACCGGCCGAAAGTGAAGTTCTGGGAGGGGGCCGGGGTCAGCGATAAGCTCGCCCGTTATGCCGAAGAAAAGATCAGTGATATTGAATTCCGGCGGGAGAGGGTGCTCCCGGACGGTTCCACCTTAAGAACTAAAGAAGAGTTGTTATACTACCGGATATTCCGCGAGCATTTTGGAGAACTACCGGACTTGTCGTTTGTAGGCCGGACAAAGGTACCGATGCAAACCGCATAAAGCTGTATAGGAGAGGGGTTATGAAGCTACCGCCGGAGTTTACGGAGAAGATGCGGCGCCTGCTGGGGGATGACGAATACCGGGCTTTCTATGGGGCTCTCCGGGAAAAGGTCATCACCCATTGCCTGCGGGTTAATACCGCCAAAATAACGGTGGAGGAGTTCCTGCGGATCTTCCCGTACCCGCTGGAACAGGTGCCCTGGTGCCCGGAGGCCTTTTACCTGCCAAAGGGTTTTAAGGCTTCCAAACACCCTTACTACCATGCGGGTCTTTATTATCTCCAAGAACCCAGCGCCGTCCTGCCGGGGGTGTTGCTTGACCCACAACCCGGGGAGAAGGTTTTGGACCTCTGTGCCGCGCCGGGAGGGAAAACCACCCAGATTGGGGCGGCCATGAAGAACCGGGGGCTGCTTTTTGCCAATGACCTCAACCCCCGGCGTTTGCAGGCTTTACTTAAGAATGTAGAGAATTTTGGGATCCGTAACATCGTTATTTTAAACGAAAAACCGGAGAACCTGGCGGCCCGGTTCCCCCGGTATTTTGACCGGGTGCTGGTGGATGCCCCTTGTTCCGGGGAAGGGATGTTCCGCCGGGAACCCAGGTTGACCACAGCCTGGAGGAGAAATTACCATCCAAAGTGCTGCGTTCCCGTCCAGCGGGAACTTTTGGAAGAAGCTGCGGAAATGGTGGCCCCCGGCGGGACGCTGGTCTATTCCACCTGCACCTTTTCCCCGGAAGAAAACGAGGGGCAGGTTTCGTGGTTCCTGGAAACCCACCCGGATTTCCAACCGGCGGTTTTACCGGAGTTACCCGGGGTCTCTCCCGGGCGGGGAGAGTGGGTTGGGCGCCCGGATCTCACAGGTGTCGTACGGGTTTGGCCCCATTTGGCCCGGGGGGAAGGGCATTTCACCGCGGTATTGCGCAGGAAAAGAGAGAGAGACGGCGGGCGTACCGAAGAAACCCCGTTTTCACCGGAGGGTATAGGGAACCGGGGCGCACGCTTTAGCGGTAGTGCACGCAGAAGTAGCGGCGCGCATCTGCGCGAACCCGCAGCCGGAGTCATTGCCGCTTTCCATGATTTCTGCGCCCAGGTGGGGATTGAGCCACCTGGAGAGAAAGAGTTACCCGGGTTGGCCGGGGGGCGGCTTCATGAGGAAGATGGAGGAGGGCTCTACCTCCTGCCGCCCGGGCTCCCGGATTTGCGTGGTTTGAAGGTAATCCGCAACGGGCTTTTTCTCGGCGAATACCGGGGCGGGGACTTTAAACCCTCCGCTGCGCTGGCTTTGGCCCTGGAGAGGCAGAAAGCCGCCAGGGAACTGGATTTTCCTCCCAGTAGTCCGGAATTGGCCCGTTACTTACGGGGGGAAACTTTACTCCTGGACGAGGAGCGACTGCCCGGCAACGGGTGGGTGTTGGTTAAAACCGGCGGGTTCCCCCTGGGTTGGGCGAAACGCCTGGGCCGGCTGGTGCGTAACGAATACCCCCCGTCCTGGCGGGTCCGGTAAGCAAGTTTCCGCCAGGCAATTTCCCCGCGTGGCCGCGAGGCATGAAGGGCCTGTGCGCCAGCAAAACGCGAAAAACCCGCACTGGCGGAGATGATAATAGGGGGTGGCATTGGATGATCCCGTTAAGAGATACAATTCCCAGCCGGCGCCCGCCGCTTATGACCATCGGCCTGATCATCGCCTGCACACTAGCGTTTTTGTATTCGGTTACCCTTTCCCCGGTGGCGGCAAAAAGGCTTTTTCTCGCATACGGCCTGGTTCCCGCCCGGGTATTGAGACTGGATTTTACCGGCGGAATGCCGTTTATCTCCTTTTTTTCCAGCATGTTTCTCCATGGAAACTGGGGACACTTGATTAGTAATATGTGGGCCCTTTGGCTTTTTGGGGATAATATTGAAGACCGGATGGGGTCTTTCCGTTTTCTCCTTTTTTATTTCGCGGGCGGGGTGGCTGCCGGGTTGGTCCATGTCCTCACCAACCCCTTTGAGACCACGCCGGCCATTGGCGCTTCCGGGGCTGTAGCCGGTGTGATGGGCGCCTATTTCCTGCTCTATCCCACCGCCCGGATAGTTACTCTGGTCCCCGTCTTTTTCGTACCTTTTTTCATCCATATCCCCGCCTTTTTCTACCTGGGCGGTTGGTTTTTGATGCAACTCATCCAAGGCACCGCCGCTTTTCTCGGGGTGGGATCCGCCGGCGGGATCGCCTGGTGGGCGCATATCGGGGGTTTTGTGGCCGGCATTTTTATGGTTCGCCGGTTCCTTCTCCGTACCCGCCGGTATTATTGGTAAGAAAAACGGAAGAAATTAAGAAAACCAGGAGAAATATGGGAGGGTGAGAGATGCAGGTTGCCAAGGAGATTTTTCGCCAGTATGATATCAGGGGAGTTGTCGGCAGTGCCGATGAGGGTGGAACCCTTAACAAAGAGGTGGTTTATCATATAGGGAAAGCGCTGGGGAGTTTTTATCACCGGCACGGGGTAAAGAGCGTCTCCGTCTGCCGGGATGTGCGCCTCAGTTCACCGGTGTTTAAGCGCATACTCGTCAAAGCGCTGTTATCCTCAGGAATTGATGTCTACGATATAGGGATGTTCCCCACGCCTTTCCTGTATTTTTCCCTTTTTCACTTGCCGGTTGGCGGCGGCGTGATGATCACCGGCAGCCATAACCCGCCGAACGAAAATGGTTTTAAAATCTGTTTGGGCCAAACCACCATCTTTGGCGAGCAAATCCAGGAACTGCGGGAGATCATCGAAAAAGGAGACTATGTGACCGGAAAAGGGAAAAAACGCCGGGTGGCATTGAAAAGCAAGTATATCAAGGAAGTCCTGAAAACCCTGAAACTCCCGGCTGAACGGCAGTTGAAAGTGGTGGTGGACGCCGGGAACGGGGTGGCCAATCTGCTGGCGGTACCGTTGTACCGGGAAATGGGACACCAGGTTATCGGGTTGTATTCCCGCCCCGACGGCCGGTTCCCCAACCACCATCCGGACCCGACCATCCCGGAGTGCATTGAAAGCCTGCGGGAAAAGGTCGCTGCGACCGGTGCGGATTTGGGGTTGGCCTTTGACGGCGACGGGGACCGTTTGGGCGTCATCGATGATAAGGGACGGATCCTTTGGGGCGACCAATTAATGATCATCTTCGCCCGGGATATCCTCAAAGACCGGCCGGGAGCCAAGTTTATCGGAGAAGTCAAATGTTCTCAGCATCTCTTTGATGAAATTGAGAAGGCCGGCGGGGAAGCCATCATGTGGAAAGTCGGGCATTCCCTGATCAAGGCCAAGCTTAAGGAGGAAGATGCGGTCATGGCCGGGGAGATGAGCGGGCATCTTTTCTTTGCCGACCGCTACTACGGGTATGATGATGCGATCTACGCCGGCGCCCGGCTCCTTGAGATCCTGGCCGGGGGCGCGGAGAGTCTTTCCGCCTTATATGACCAGCTTCCCCAGGCGGTGAATACCCCGGAGATCCGTATCGAGTGCCCGGAAGAGAAGAAGGCCATTGTCCTGGAAGAACTGGCCAAAGAGTACGAGGGTAAATACCCGGTGGTGACCATTGACGGGCTGAGGGTGAGATTTCCCCGTGGATGGGGCCTGGTCAGGGCTTCCAATACCCAGCCGGTACTGGTCTTGAGGTTTGAGGCTGAAAGCAAAGAGGACCTGGATGAGATCCACAACAGCGTGATGGATAAGGTCCGGGCCTTGCTGGGCTGAAATCAGGTTTCATTGGCTGTAAAAAGCGATTTGCGAGGGAAACAGGAGTAGAGAAGAGGATAGAGGAAAGGAATATGGGAGTATAAGAAAAAATCCCGGCATATCAACTGCCGGGATTAATTTTGGCTGGAGCCGGCGATCCGAATCGAACGGACAACCTGCGGTTTACGATACCGCTGCTCTGCCAGTTGAGCTACGCCGGCGTGGCAATCTTCTTCATTGGTTAAAAATTTTCAGCGAAAGAAATAAATCGTTCATCTATTCGTTGAAATAAATTGGAGCGGGCGACGGGATTCGAACCCGCGGTCCTCGGGTTGGGAAGCCGATGCTCTACCACTGAGCCACGCCCGCTTGATGCACTACATATATTTTAACCCGGTCCGGGCGGGAAGTCAAGAACCAAACCGCTATTATATTAATATTATCATTATTGCCAAATTGACAAGTTATGGCAGAATTTACGCCGTATCCTTTGAATTTTGGTAAAATTTATTTAAACAAGGGGGGATTTTTCCCACCGGGCGAGAATTTTAAAGAGAGGAGATCTGCCTTCTCCGTGCCGGTTTTATGGGTAGGACCGGTTCTCACCTTGTATGGGAGGAGGTGTAATATTGGCATACCATATCACCGATGATTGCATTAACTGCGGGGTTTGCGCCTCTGAATGCCCGGTTGAGGCGATCAGCGAGGGGGAAGATAAGCACGTGATCGATCCGGAAAAATGCACGGATTGCGGGGCTTGCGCGGAAGTTTGCCCCACTGATGCCTGCCAGCCCGGCTCATAAACGGTGCGGGGCGACAAAATCCGGTTCGGCGAGGGCTTTTTCCTCCAGGTATTCAACGATTAACCGGCGGACAACGTCGGAAATGGTATTGCGCTCGTAAAAAGTAATATGCCTTAACTTCTCATAAACCTCCTGGTCCAAAAGGACATGGAGGTTTTTTTTCCTTTTTTTCATTTTTGCTGTCCCTCTCCGGCAAGAAGTTTGGCGTATTCTATTATACCCATTTCCCCGGGTTTTATCAGGGCAGCCGGGCCGGCCCTGAGTCTAATGGAAAACAGGCCTGCATAAGGTTCTTACCGGCAGGAAGATTAAGAACCGGGGGGATACGATGCCGGCTGCTTTTCTGATTCTACCCGGGCTATTGATGGCCTGGGTAATTGGGGCAAATGATGCGGCTAATTCAATGGGAACAGCGGTGGGCTCAGGGGTGCGCACCCCCAGGCAGGGCGCGATTCTGGCCGCCCTTTTTGGACTGGCCGGGACGGTGGCCATGGGCGGGCGGGTTGTCAAGACTTTGGGCGCGGGGATCCTTCCCCTCCCGGCCCTGCCAGAGGCTTTTGCCCATGTGATCGCCTTTTCCTCTTTGACCGCGGCCGGCCTTACGGTCCTGATCTGCACCGGCCTGCACCTGCCGGTCTCCACTTCCCATGCGGTCACCGGCGGTTTGATTGGCGGGGGAATAGCCGCAGGCTTGCGCCCTTTAATCAACTGGGGTGAAACAGCGAGGATCTTTTTGGCCTGGGTATTTACGCCTGTGGCCGCCTTCCTGCTGGCAATGGTCCTTTTTCGCTTGGGCCGTTTTTTTAAGGTGGGAAAAACAATGGTCCGGGCGGGCAATCCCCACCTGCCGGAAACCACCGTCAAGATACTGGTGACCATCACCGGATGCTATATGGCTTTCAGCTGGGGGGCAAATGATGTGGCCAACGCCACCGGCGTGCTCTCAGGGGTCTTGGCAGTGCCGCCACTACTTCTGGCTTTTGCCGGGGGGGCGGTCATGGGCTGCGGCGTCCTGGTCTGGGGGAAAAAGGTTATGAAGACCATAGGGGAGAAAATCACCCGCTTAAACCCGGTGACCGCCTTGACCGCGGAATTCGTTGCCGGGGTTGTCGTCCATTTCTTTACCATTGCCGGGCTGCCGGTTTCCACCACCCACGCCATAGTCGGGGCGGTGGGCGGCGTCGGTTTCAGCAGGGGGAAAAAGGCTGTGGACTCTTTTTTGCTCTGGGAGATCGTACTTACCTGGATCCTGACGCCGTTCTTCTCCGGCAGCCTGGCTTTTTTCCTTTACCGCCTCCTCCGGTTGGTTCTCAGTGTTGTGCGCTGAGGAAAGTTCTCCTGATCACTCGGGAGTTTGATCCCGCGGGGAGTTAATCTTCGCTGCCGCGTGCTAAGGAAGCCGGAACCCTTGAAGTTTAATCCTTCCTGAATTTGGCAATAATAGTAATACCGATTATTGTCAGGGAGGTAATCTCATGATTAAAGGGTTTTTTTACCGGCTTTTCTTCTCTTTCTCCTTTCTTTTGCTATTCTCCCTTAACCACATTGATTATGCCAGCCCGGCGCCCCTTGGTGAACACCCGTTAATTGCCGGTTGGAAAGCTGCGGGCTTTGCCGGCGGCGAAATAGAGATTGAAGGGTGGAGTATAATTGCTGAGCAGTTCACTCCCCTTTCCGTTCTCCAGAAAAAAGCAAAAAACTTGCAGCGGCGGTTGCGCCTGCAGGTGGATCTTCCGCCGTACAGCGGTGAGGAGCCGGCATTTGCCTTTGTTAACCTGAACGGCTGCTTGCCGGATGGCAGCCGGATTATCCTGACCCTGCAGTCGGTCAGAAAGGCGGATGGGACCGGGGAGACCCATTGCGGATTGATGGGCTTTGCGGTTCCGGCTACGGACTTACGCCATTACCTTCGCCACCTGGAACAGGCGCTGGCCCCGCTCAAGGAAAACTTCCCCTTCAAACTGGCCATAAGAGGAGAATGGCCGGGAAGGCTCAGCGAAGACCAGGCTGGTGAGTTGGCGGGGAAGATCTTTGCCCGGATGAAGGCGGAGGTTCGTTCCGGCGGGCCGGCAGGCGCCTCCGGCAGGTGGCAAGCGTATTCCCCCTATTTCCGGCAGGAGCCCGGAGTGGGAAACGACGGGGTAAATATGGAATTCGCCTATTGTTATAATCCCGGTGAAAACGTCACCCAGTTAATCCTGGGAACGCCGTTGATTCCCTTTATTTTTTAGGGCTTCTTCCCCCTCTTCCAGCAGGAATTATGGAACAGCATGGATAATTAGGTAAAGGAAGAGGGGGAGGGTTGCCTGTGAAGCAGTTACTGCCGGTATTTCTGGTCATAGCAGGGGTTTTTAGCGTATTGACTCCGGCCGCCGCTCTTCAGTTGGGAGCAGAGTGGCGGCTGGCAGAGGAAGAATTTGCCCTGGACGGGGTGAGAGTTCAGTGGTGGTCTCGCGGGCGGTGGGGGTTGAGAGGCGGTTATAACTTGGTAGACGAGGATTTTTCCGCCGGTTTGCTTTACCGGCTTAGAGAGGGATTATGGCTTACCCCCTACGCCGGCCTGGGTGTACGGGACCTTTTTGCTGTTTCCGGGGTTCCCTTTAAACACCGGGCGGAGGTTATTGCCGGCCTGGAAGTACATTTGGACCGGTTTTTACCCGGGCTTTCCAGTGCATTGGAGATCCGGTTGCTCCCTGCGGCGTTGACCGCCCCTGTTGACCAGGAAAACAGAAGTGCTTTCCGTCCGTATTTAGGGGTCTCTGTGCAGTACAATTTCGCCCCTGGAGTCTACGGGGCTGATCTGGATTTGCTGGCCAGGCTGATTACTGCCGAGGCGCAGGGGGAACCCTATGAAGGGCAAGTGGCCGTGGGTGCGGTCGTTCTGAACAGGGTAAAAAGCCCGCAGTTCCCCAATAGTATCCGGGAAGTGATTTATCAAAAGGGACAGTTTTCCAGCCTGCCAAAACTGCCGCGGACGAAGCCGACGGAATCGGCGATCAGGGCGGCCAGGGACGCATTGGCGGGGAAAGACCCCAGCAAAGGGGCGCTTTATTTCTACAACCCCAACCTCTCTTCCCTTGAGGGTTTACGGTTCTTTGCCTCTTCCGGGTTGGAGGTAACCGTGCGGATCGGGAATCATATTTTTCTGAAATAAAGGAATGAAATTGTGAAAAAGCTTTGCGTGGAAAAGCAGTGTTACCCCTGTTTTGCAGTTTCCTTGGTTGGCAAAAAACCAAAGGAAGAAATAAAACAGGGGTTTATTTGTTATTGAGCTTTTTTGTTTTAAGCCTAATTTAACGGGTTTTAGCCGCAATTTTTACGCTGTGCCCATGACCGGGTTTACGCGCAGTTAGAATTTTTGACCAAGCAGACAAGATTTAGAACAAAAACCTGGATTTTATCGGAATCCTATAATATAATGGTAAATAATGATAAAAAATAATAATTATGGAAATACCAGGCACGTTTTTCCGGCGCGTCCGGAAAGGAGGAGATGCTGATGTTAAAGAAAATTCTCTTCCTCATCCCAGCGCTCTTGCTGGCCAGTTTGCCCGTTGCCGGCAGCGGTTTGGCGGAGCAGGCTTACCGGTTTGAGTTGGATAACGGATTAAGAGTTTTGATGGTCCAGCGGCCTTGGGCTCCGGTTATCCACTGCCATCTTATGTTTGATGTTGGTGGGATTGATGAACCGCCCGGATTGGGAGGTATAGCCCACATGGTGGAACATATGGCCTTTAAGGGCACAAGTATCCTGGGGAGCCTGAATCCTTTTCGCGAACATGAGTTGCTGGACCGGGTGGAAGAAGCCGCCGATGCCTACTTTGACGCTTTACAGTCCGGCGCTCCTCAGGAGGAAATTGACCGGCGGCACGCAGAGTTTCTCCGGGCACGGGAAGAGGCGCAGGGAGTGGCCCAGCCCAATATACTTGACCAGCTGATGGGCAGCCAGGGGGCGGTAGGATACAACGCATACACCTCTTATGACCATACCTCATACGTGGTTTCTCTCCCGGCGAACAGGCTTGAAGCGTGGATACGGGTTCAAGCGGATGTCTTGTTGGATGCGGTCTTTCGCTTTTTCTATGAAGAAGTGGATGTGGTTAAAGAAGAACGGCGGCAGCGTAATGAGGATCAACCCGTTGGGTATCTGAGAGAGCGTTTTCTGGCTGCTGCTTTCCAAAAACACCCATACGGGCGGCCGTTGATCGGGAGTATGGAGGAGATTGCCAATTACCGGACGCGGACTGCATGGGAATTCTGGGAGACCCACTACCACCCCAACCGGGCGGTTCTGGTCATGGTGGGCGATATTGATCTGGAAAGGGCCAAGGATTTGCTTGAACGGTATTTTGGGGTTCTCGAACCCCGTGAGCGGCCGCCCGGATGGATCCCTGAAGAACCTGAACAGGAAGGGGAACGCCGTGTTTGGGTGGAATACAACGCCGAACCGCAGCTGATGATCGGCTGGCATCAGCCGGCCTACCCTGACCGTGATATCTATGTGTTGGAGGTTATTAAGGATTTACTTGTCAGCGGCCGGAGTTCACGGTTGTATAAACGCCTGGTCGTTGAAGAACAGACGGCGTTGTCGGTATCAGGGGCCACCGAGGTTCCCGGCGCCCGGTAT
The DNA here is from genome assembly GCA_012727895.1 of Bacillota bacterium. Classification (GTDB taxonomy): domain Bacteria; phylum Bacillota; class UBA4882; order UBA10575; family UBA10575; genus JAAYGG01. Next base: position 15 of record JAAYGG010000050.1, on the reverse strand, counting down.
CCATCGTTGTTCGTT
>JAAYGG010000049.1 GCA_012727895.1 Bacillota bacterium | reverse complement strand
GAGATTTCATTTTCATTTGTCAAAAGTGGATGCTAGTATTAAAATGAAGGGAGAAAACCATGATTTTACGGGGGGAGGGAAGCTGATGGCGCTGAAAGACGATCTTGCGGCCATTCCGGCCAAACCCGGTGTTTATATCATGCTTGACCGGGATGAAAAAGTGCTTTACGTGGGGAAAGCGGCTTCCCTGCGCCCGCGGGTGCGTTCTTATTTCCAGCCGTCGGCCGCCCTTACGCCCCGGCTCGCCCGCATGGTGGAGCAGGTCGAGCGGGTGGACTTCATCACCACCAGTTCCGAAGTGGAAGCCCTGGCCCTGGAATGCAACTTAATCAAAGAACACCGCCCCAAGTATAATGTGAAATTACGGGATGATAAACAATACCCCTGGCTGAAAGTGACGGTCGGGGAAGACTTTCCCCGGGTCTATATCGTCCGCCGCCCGCAAAAGGACGGGTCCCGCTATTTCGGCCCTTACACCGATGCCGGGGCCCTGCGGGAGATTTTCCGGCTCTTGCGGAAGGTCTTTCCCATCCGGACCTGCAAGCGGAAAATTACCTGGGGGGATAAACCGCAACGCCCCTGCCTTAATTATCATATTGGCCGGTGTCCCGGCCCGTGCACGGGCAGGATCACCCCGGAAGCCTACCGGGAAACGGTCCAGGATCTCATCGGTTTTTTGGAGGGGAAAACAGAAAAACTCGCGACTGCTCTCGGGCGTGAGATGGAGAAGGCGGCGGAAAACCGGGAATACGAGAAAGCCGCCGCCTACCGGGATAAGCTCTGGGCCCTCGAAAGGGTCCTGGCCAAACAGACGGTGGTCTCCGTAACCGGCGAACGGGATGTCTTCGGCTGGGCCCGGCAGGAATACGACCTCCTCATCCAGGTCCTCCAGATCCGCGGGGGACGGCTCATCAACAAGGTGGACTTCTATTTCCTCCTGGAAGACCCGGAGGAAGATGCTGAAATCCTCAGGAGTTTTCTCCTCCAGTACTACGACGAACAGGACCGGATCCCCCGGGAGATCCTGGTGCCCTTCCTCCCCGCCGACCAGGAAACCCTCACCTCCTGGCTCCGGGAAAAAGGCGGGCACGCGGTCGCCCTCCTTTGCCCGAAAAGAGGGGAGAAACGGCAACTCTTGCGGATGGCTGAGGAGAATGCCGCCACCCGCCTGGCTGAAGAGACCAAGCGGAGACGGCAGGAGGAAGAAGGGTTTGCCGAAGCCCAAGGGCGTTTACAGGAGGTTCTTGGCCTTTCCCGGCCGCCCCGGAGGATTGAGGCCTTTGATGTCTCCAATTTCCATGGGGACGAGGCTGTGGCCGCCATGGTCGTCTTTGAAGAGGGGAGGCCGCGGAAGGATTCCTACCGCCGGTTTAAAATCCGCGGCGTGGAGGGGATCAATGACCTGGCAATGCTGGAGGAGGCGATCCGCCGTCGATTTGCCCGGGGCTTAAAGGAACGGCAGGAACTGGCCGGGTTGCGCACGGCCCCGCCCGATGCTGCCGCCGAAGCGAAAACAGGTAGTAGCCTGGAGAGAAAAGAAGGTGGCATCCTGGAGGCAAAGGAGGAAAATGGGTCTGGTTTTGCCGAATTCCCTGATCTCTTGCTGATTGACGGCGGGAAAAACCAGGTCCAGGCCGGCCTCCGGGCCTTGGCCGGTCTGGGTCTTGAAGACCAGCCCCTGGTGGGGTTGGCCGAAGAGAACGAAGAGCTTTTTCTGCCCGGCCGCGGCGAACCGATCCGCCTGCCCCTAGAGGACCGGGCGCTCAGCCTGTTGCGGTATATCAGGGATGAGGCCCACCGCTTTGCCGTCACTTACCACCGTACCTTGCGCCAGAAAAAACTTACCGGTTCCGCCCTGGACCGTATTAAAGGGATCGGCCCCCGCCGGAAAAAAGCCCTCTTGACCCGCTTCGGCTCGATCAAGAAGATCAAAGAGGCCGGCCTGGAAGAATTAATGACAGTGGAAGGGATCACAGAGGATCTGGCCCGGGCGATCCTGGAAGAGCTATAGCCGGAAGAAAGGAGATAATGATGATTCGCCTTGTTGCCCTGGACCTGGACGACACCTTGTTACGGCCGGATTTAACCATCTCGCCCGCTTGCCGCCGGGCGTTATGGGAAACGGCGGCCCGCGGCGTGAAGATCACCATTGCCTCCGGGCGGATGTACCGTGCGACCATGCCGTTTGCGGAGATGCTGGAGATCTCCGGGGTACCCCTGATCACTTATAACGGAGCTCTCGTCCGGTTCTCCGGGTACGGGGAGACCCTCTTCCACCAGCCGCTGCCCGTGGCGGCGGCAAAAAAACTCATCGGGGCGCTGCGCAGGATCGGTTTGCATATCAACGTCTTTGTCAACGACGAATTGTATATGGAGGAATTGGGCGAGGAGGGGAAGAGATACATCGGGCGCAATAAGGTGGAGGTCAAATTGACCCCCGATCTCGCCACCGTCCTTGCTGACGGGCCCACCAAAATCCTGGCCGCCGGCGAGCCGGAGGTGATTGTCGAGGCGGAAAAGGAATTGAACGCCGCATTCAAAGGGGAAATTTTCTTCACCCGTTCCCGGCCGCGGTTTTTGGAATGCCTGGCGCCGGGGGTCAACAAAGGGCTGGCCCTGGAGAAGGTGGCCGCTTTTTACGGCCTGGAGGCCCGGGAGGTGATGGCGGTCGGCGACGCCCCCAATGACCGGGAGATGCTGGCCTGGGCCGGGGTGGGGGTGGCCATGGACGGCGCCCCGCCGGAAGTCCGGGCCGTAGCCGACTGGGTCGCCCCTTCCAACCGGGAGGACGGGGTGGCCGCGGCCTTGCGCAAATTTGTCCTTGAGGAATAACCCCTTGGGGAATAAGTTCTTTGGTGAAGACGATCAGGGGACCCTTATATGGGTCCCTTGATTGATCCCGGGAAGGGAATCCTTTTGTGCCAATAAGTACATACCCGGGTTGAGCAGGAGTTTTTCAGCGGGGTGAGAAATAAAAAGATGCAAAAGAAAACAAAAACCAAGAAAAAAACCAGCACAGGCATGGATTATAGCAAACTGCACAACCATAAAAGCTGACACAATGTTCCGGGGAGAGCTTGACGCTTGGAAAGGCCAACTTGAAAAGAGAGTTTGCTACCACCAGCCCCCGGCAGGCCGGAAAGGAGGGAAGGCTATGTGACTGCCTGTACCGGGTGGAAGGAGCGCTTGCGCGCGGTAGCAATTTACCACAGCAATAGTCGCAGTTGGAGAAGGGAAACGGAGGAAATCAAGAAACTCGTTCTTTTCTCCTGTCGCAGCAAGAGAGAGCTTACCACATTCAAAACCACCATTCAGAGCAAGAAACAGACCAAAATTCGAAGCTGAGGAGGAGTAACCTTCATGAAACGGATCATTGCCTTTCTTACCGCTGCAGTGATGATCATCGTTCTTTCTCCGGCAGCCATCGCCGCTCCCGGGGAACTGGAACTCGACGGGAATTTCAAGACGAAGATCCAATATGAGAATGAGCAATTAACGGGTAAGTCCGAGCTTTCCCTCGAGGCTTTGACGGGCGAGGACCTGAAAGCCGGTTTTTCCATCACCGGTTTAAACCGGAACTTCAACGGTGACTGGGAGAACGGCGGGATCATCAGTGTTGATAAAATGTGGCTTGAGACGCGGGGTCCCTTGTTCCCTGGTACCTCCAGCATAGTTACGCGCATTGGCGGACTGGGGATTGCCTATTCGCCCTATACGGCAATTGTCGGCGAAAACGGGATCAGCGTGGATGAGATCAACCTGGGACCCGCTACTTTAGGGGCTTTTTACGCCTGGGACGGTCCGGACAGCGTAGTACAAGGCGCCCGTCTCGGTTTTTCCCCGGTTGACGCCCTGAGAATCCAGGGTAGCATGGTGAAGGCGGATCAGATCTATTACGATCTCCAGGCTGAGATTGCCCCCGCCGATTTTCTGAAATTGACCGGGGTCTACGCCACCGAGGAAACAGAGGAAGAACATGCGATGAAAGTCGACGCCGCTGTGCAAGTCCTCCGGGACCTGCAGATCCGGGCCGGTTATCGCGATATCACCGATAATTTCAGCCCCAAATACGGTAATCCCAACTATAAAGACCCGAAGGTACCGTATTATGTCCCGGGACAGAAAGGGTTCCTGGTTGGCGCCACCTTCAAACAGCCGAATCTAGTAGTAGACGGCACTTACACCCTTTTCAATGACCAGTTCAAGTTCGAAGCCACCCGCACAGTGGGACTGGCTGGAACCAACTTCGACGCGGTCCTGGAGGGCGTCTACAAAGTTGACACCTCCGAGATGGGGAATTTGAAAGCCGGCGTAAAATATAAGGCGCCCAATGGTTTGAACCTTGCGGTCGGGTATGACTTCATTGTCCAACAGCCCAGCGCATCCGTGGAATTGGAAATGGCGTTTTAACTGTCGCCAGGTGAGAAAAGACGGGGCCTTGCCATTACGGCCCCGTCTTTTTTTTCATGTAAATAAAGTTGGAAGGAAAAGAAAAAAGAGAGCAGGAAAAATTAGTTTTATGTCGAATAATATCCTGTGACAAGGTAAGAGAAGAGAGAGAAAAAATGAGTAGCGAGGCTGCTCCGGCCGGTCAAGGCCGGAGGTATAAATTATGACCAGCATATCCCGGAAAACAGTGTTTTATTAAAGATAAAGCGTGAAACCGGTTCAGGCGTTTACTGGTCAAAAGTAGGAGGTGGAAATTTAATATTCTTAATATAAATTTAATATAAAATTATATAGATATAGATCAGGAGTTTTTTTTAAATTAATTCTATGATAGATGGAGGAGATTGCATGGCTAGAGTGGTTTTTGATCATGTCTACAAAAAATTCCCCAATGGCGTGGTGGCGGTAAACGACGCCAACCTGGAAGTGAGGGATAAAGAGTTTATCGTCCTCGTCGGGCCGTCCGGTTGCGGGAAAACCACTTCCTTACGGATGGTTGCCGGTCTGGAAGAGATTACTTCCGGTAACATATACATCGGCGATCTTTTGGTAAACGATGTGGCGCCGAAAGACCGCGATATTGCAATGGTCTTCCAGAACTACGCTCTCTATCCCCATATGGACGTCTACAACAACATGGCTTTCGGCTTGAAACTGAGGAAGTTCCCGCGGGCCGAGATTGACCGCAGGGTGAAGGAAGCCGCCAGAATCCTTGGTATTGAAGCGCTCTTGGACCGGAAACCGAAGGCCCTCTCCGGTGGTCAGCGGCAGCGGGTGGCTTTGGGCCGCGCCATTGTCCGGGAACCGAAGGTCTTCCTCATGGATGAGCCCCTTTCCAACCTGGACGCGAAGCTTCGTGTGCAGATGCGCGCCGAGCTCTCCAAACTCCACCACAGACTGCAGACCACAGTGATCTACGTCACCCACGACCAGGTCGAAGCCATGACCATGGGCGACCGGATCGTCGTGATGAGGGACGGCGTTATCCAGCAGGTCGGTAAGCCGTTGGATATTTATGACAAACCGGCCAACGTCTTTGTAGCCGGGTTTATCGGCACCCCGCCCATGAACTTCCTGGAAGGGGTCTTGAAAGAAGAAAACGACCGGCTCTATGTGGATCTGGAGACCTTCAAGGTCTATGTGCCGGAAGGCAAGTTTAAGACCGCCAAGATGTATGTGGATAAAGAGATCATCCTCGGCATCCGTCCGGAGGATATTACCGACTATGACTTCATGCCCGATGCCGATCCGGAAAATGTTGTCCCGGTCACCGTTGACGTCAGCGAGTTGATTGGTGCGGAGATTTATCTCCATGTCTCCAACGGCCCGCACAGCTTTACCGCGCGGGTTGACGCCCACACCAAGGCGACAGACGCCGAGGAGCACCGGCTTGTCTTCAACAACAAGAAAATCCACCTCTTCGATAAAGATACGGAGAAAGTCATTCCTTAAAGCGGTTATTGTGTGTACGCGTATGAGAATGCGCTGTGCGCACACGCATAGCGCGACGAATCCCCCATCCGCCGGTGGGGGATTCTTAGTTTTAAGAGGAGGCAGGGTTGATGACGGTAGGGAAATATATCGGGATTGACCTGGGCGGGACAAAAATTGCCGGGGTTTTGGCAGATGCCGGGGGAACGGTGTTACACCGGGAACAGGTCCCGACCAAGGCGGAAGAGGGCCCGGAAAAAGTGGTCGCCAGGGTCTTCGGGTTGATCCGGGTCCTGCTGGCCGCAGCCGGTGAGGGGGAGGTTAAAGGGATCGGGCTTTGTACACCGGGGCCCTCCGATCTTAAGGCCGGTGTGGTTATTGAAGCACCGAACCTGAAGTGGAAAGATCTGCCTATTATTGCCCTTCTGGAAAAGGAGTTCAACCTCCCGTCGGTCTTGGAGAATGACGCCAACGCCGCGGCTTACGGCGAGTATGTTTATGGTGCGGCCAAAGGGAGAAAAGACCTGGTCTATCTGACGGTCAGTACCGGAATCGGCGGGGGGATTATTGTCAACGGTGAACTCGTCTACGGGCGTAATTATTCCGCAGGCGAAGCGGGGCATATGATTATCCTTCCCGACGGGCCGCTCTGCAGTTGCGGGCGGAGGGGTTGTATTGAAGCGTTGGCTTCCGGTTCCGCCATCGCCCGGGAGGCCAAAGCCCTTTTACTCAAAGAAGGCCAAGGCGGGCCCGGGCGGACGGGCCTGTTGTGGGAGATCACCGGGGGCGACCCGGAACGGTTGACCGCAAAGGAGGTGGGGGAGGCCGCTGCAAAAGGCGACCCCCTGGCCCTTTCCGTTCTGGAAAAGGCCTTTCGCTATTTGGGTATTGCCGTGGGGAACCTGGTGAACCTGTTGAACCCGGAGATTGTGGTGATCGGGGGCGGGGTGGCCGCGCTGGGACCGTTACTTTTCCGCCCGGTGGTGCAGGCAATGGAGGCAACCGCCTTTGCCCATATGTGCCGGGATTTACCGGTTGTTCCCGCCCTCTTGGGCGGCGAAGCCGGGACCAGAGGCATGGTGGCGCTGGCCCGCCGGAAGATACCAGCGGAAGGATAGGCGCCGTGTTACCCGGAGAGGCCGGCGGAAAGGCCGGCTCCAGGTTGCCTGGAGAGCACCGGTGGAGGTGCAGACGCTGTGCTATTCGGAGAGTACCGGTGTCAAACCGGCCTTGTTCTCGACCATAGCCGGGCGTTGGCCGGGGAAGAACAGCCGGCAGCCCTGGAGGAGGCCGTCGCTGATCACCTCGGCCATCTGCATTACCAGGCTAAGCCGGGTGTTTTGGAGGACCAGGTATTCCATGAAGCCGCCGACATTCACCACTCCCACCACGTGTAAATTACCGACTGCGGGCAAGGTTTTGTTGACACCGGTTCCCGGCTGGAGCGGGCCCAATTTCATTGTTATATAGCCGATGCTCTCCGCCTTTCCCAGGCAGGCATCGACCGCAACAATATAAGGGCGGTGAAAACGCCGGTAAATTTCACCGGTGGTTTCCTCGAGATTCACGGCGTGAACCGGTTTTTCCAGAGTCCCGTAGACTTGGAAGAACGGGGAACCGGCCGCTTGCAACCTGGTGCCAATCAGGGGCCCGAGGCTGTCGCCGGTGGAACGGTCGGTACCGATACAGAGGATGACCAGGGGCCGTTCCGGGGGGTACTCCCTTTTTAGCAGTTCTTTAAAGTGGGAACCCAAAAGCTCCCTGGCCTCCGGTTGGTGGACATGAACCCGGTACGAAGGGGAGATTTTTTTCTCTGCGGAGATTTTGGGGAATGACGGCCACTTCAATGCCTTTTCACCTTTCTTTCGCGAAGGTCTGCACGCCCCCGCCGGTTTCCCGGCCGGGTTTTCGCGCGGATTCAGTCTATTGTATGCGAGAAAAGGCGAGGGTATACATGTTATTTCCAAAAACCGGGAAAAAGGCTTTTGCTACCGTCCTCCTTTTCGTGGTATAATAATAAGCAAAAAGCAAGGGCATAGGCAGGGAAATCCAGTCGCCAATGTTCGGAGGGAAAAAGCAGAAAGATCCGGCCGGCGGGACGAACCGGTTGGTCCCGGGGTTTTTCACCGGGCTCATCGCCGTTTCTCTCCTTTTTTGCCTCTCCGCCTCCTGGTGGCAGGGGCGGAAGGTCATCCCGGAAGGGGTCAAGATCGCCGGTATCCCCCTTTCCGGTTTACAACCGGAACAGGCGACCGTCTTTTTAAGCCAATGCTTGGATCATTTCTTAGAACGCCAAGTGGAGCTGCGGGATGACGGTTTTGTCTTTGAGTTTATCCCCAGCAGGTGGGGATTTTACCTGGATTATCCGGAACTGGTGTCCCAGGCCTTTGCCCAGGGGCGGGCAGGGAATGTTTTCCGGCGCTGGCGGTACCGGCGGGAACTCCGGCGTCGGCCGGTAAATCTCCTCCCGGCGGTAAAAATCGACCCCGGCTTGCACCAGGAGTTTCTCGGTTACATAGAGAAAGAAGTTAATCAGGAACCGGTCAGCGCGGATCTCCTGGTCGACCGGGAAGGGAAGATCAAGGTTATTCCCGGCCGTCCCGGAAGGCGCCTGGACCGCCGGGGGTTTTTCACCGCGCTTTCCCATGTGATCCTGGCGGAAGATAGCAGATACCTTGAACTCCCGGTGGAAGAGGTTGAGCCGGCATTAAGCGGGGAAAAAATTGAGGAATGGGGCTTAACCCGGGTTTTAGCCCTTTTTTCCACACGGTTTGACCCCCAGGAGAAAGATCGGGTCCAAAATATCAGGACCGCCGCTTCTGCCCTGCACGGCGCGGTGGTTTTACCCGGACGGGAACTCTCTTTTAACCGGCGGGTGGGACCCAGGGTTCCGGAGAAGGGCTACCGGGAGGCGCCCGTTCTCTATGAAGGAGAGTTAATCCCCGGAGTTGGCGGGGGGGTTTGCCAGGTTTCCACCGCTTTGTACAATGCCTGGTTACTCGCGGGTTTTCCGGTAACAAAAAGGTTCAATCATACCATGGCCGTTTCTTATGTGGAGATGGGGCGGGACGCCGCGGTGGTCGATGGCGGCCAGGATCTGGTGGTTGCGAATCCCCTTTCCACCCCGGTTTTTATCTCCGCCCAGGTGGAAGCGGACCTTTTGACCGTGGCGGTAGTAGGAAAAGAGAAAAAACCACGGGGGATTACATATTTGCTTGAACCCACGGTGGTGGAGACGCTCCCGCCACCGGAGATACGGATTGAAGATGCAGCGTTGGCGCCGGGGGAAGAACTGCTGGTGGAAGCAGGGCGGGAGGGTTATTTAGTGGAGCTCTGGCGCTTGGCCCTGGACAGCACGGGTCAGGTTATCCGCAGGGAGTTCATTAACAGGAGCTCTTACCGGCCGGCGCCCCGCCTGCTGAAAACAGGGAAAAAACACCCCCCGGCACGGGAAGAACCGGAGGAAGCACAAGATGAAGGATAGAAAAAAATACTTGTATCACGGGTTGACTTGGATAGCATTGGGGGTATTGATTTTTTGGCGGCGCCAGGAATTACTCGAATCGGGCTGGGGGATATTCTGGCCGTTTATCCCTTTCATCTTCGGCCTGTTACTGGTGGTCGATTACTGGCGGGACGGGAAGAAGGGCCCCATCCTGGCCGGGGCGTTTCTGGCCGGAAGCGGACTTTTCTTTCTCCTGTTTAGCACGGAAGTCCTTTCCTGGCCGGGAGCACAGGCGGTTTGGCCTTTTCTCCTGTTTTGGACAGGGATTGTCTTTTTCCTTGCCTACATAAATGATTTTTCCGACCCCCGCCCGCCTGTGCTTGCCCTCTTTTTTATTGCGGCCGGCTTTTTCTGCCTGAGCCGGAACCGGCCGGCAATCGCTGCACAATTGCGCCTGTATGCACAGGTTTTCACCGCCGCTGCCGGCTGCTATCTGTTATTCATCTTCTTCTCGCAAAGAAGAAGATCTTCATGACTCTTCACTCAAAGTTGAATGGAATATCCTAAACCAGCAAGGGATCGCTCGATCATTTCTTCCGAGGTTTGCAGCGGGTCAAACCGGATCCGTACCCGCTTTTTCCGCAAACTCACTTCGACGCCTTCCACCCCGGGCAGCCGGGAGAGATTTTCCTCCAGTCCGGCCCGGCAGTGGGCGCAAGCGATCTCCGGCAGCACCAGGCTGGTTTCGGTGACAGCCTTTTTATCTCCGGGCATTTTCCCTCACCCCTTTTTTCTTATTCTTAATCCATGTGGATATTATCTGTGTACACCCACGTACCCATTCACCCCGGCTCGCGCGTAACGGGCGGCGCGCCGGGACGGGCAAAGGGTGGTTGCCTGCAAGCTGTGGGCGCCGAGCCTAGTATCTCCCCGGGTTTTCGTTTTATACTGGGAAGCGCAACGGCTAACCGGGGATTCCTGAGGGATAATAGCCCGTTGGCTGCGCCGCAGGCAGGCGTAACAGTTAAAGATGACGAAAAGCAAACGGGTCCGGGAAAGAGGAGGAGCGACCATGAACAGCGGTAGAGAATTGGAAAGATTGGAGCAGATTATGAAACGCCTGCGGGGGGAGGACGGTTGTCCCTGGGATCGCCAGCAAACCCACGCCAGTCTTCGCCCTTGCCTAATAGAGGAGGCCTACGAGGTACTGGAGGCGATCGACAAAGGATCCGCCCCCGCGCTCCGGGAGGAGTTGGGGGATCTCTTATTGCAGGTGGTATTTCATGCCCAGATCGCCCGGGAAAACGGTGACTTTACCCTGGCGGACGTGATTGCCGGGATCAATGAAAAACTCATCCGCCGGCACCCCCATGTTTTTGGCGGGACGGAAGTTGACGGGGTGGAAGGTGTCATTAAAAATTGGGAGCAGATTAAGGCAGAAGAGAAAGAAGCGGCCCCCGCTTCGGCCCTGGACGGCATACCCGCCCATTTCCCGGCGCTCCTCCGGGCCGGGAAGATGCAGGAAAAGGCTTCCCGCCTTGGGTTTGACTGGCCCGATTTCAAGGGGCCGTTGGCAAAGATCAGCGAGGAAAGCAGAGAATTCCGCCGGGCCTGGAATGCCTGGCGAAAAGCCCGGTCAGAGGAGGAAAAGGAAGAAAAACGCCGGCAAATGGAGGAGGAATTTGGGGATATCCTCTTTGCCCTGGTCAACTTCAGCCGGTTTCTGGGGATCGAGCCCGAAGCCGCTTTGCACCGGGTTACCGGGAAGTTTTACCGCCGTTTCCGGGCGATGGAGGAGGCCGCAGCCAGGCAGGGATTGGATCTTAGAAAAATGACCCTGGAGGAGATGGACCGGCTCTGGGAAGCGGAAAAAACCGCAGAGCAGCAGCGACCGCTGGAGTATAAACCAACTGGGGAAGGATAATGCTATAAAAAAACTAACCGGAGGAATGGGAATGCGGTCGCAACGGTACCTGCCGGCGGTATTAATTGCCGCTATTGCCCTGGCCGGGGTGGCCCTTTATTTCTTCACCCGCCGCGGGGCGGGAGAAAAAGGTCCCACATACAAAAAGGAACCGGAGATCAGTATCTATTTTCACGAGGACGGGACAACAAAAAAGATGCCCCTCGAGGAATACCTGGCGGGTGTGGTGGCCGGAGAGATGAAGGGCGACTGGCCGTTGGAAGCCTATGCCGCCCAAGCCATTGTGGCGCGCACCTTTACCCTGGAATTCATCGCCCGCGGCGGGGGGAAAGAGTTTCACCAGGCCGACATCTGTACCGATGAAAACCACGCCCAGGCCTATAACGCCGGGGCGATTACCCCGGTAATCCGCAAGGCGGTGGAGATGACCAGGGGCGAAGTGATGACCTATGGCGGGAACTTCGTCAAAGGTTGGTTCTCCGCCAGTTGCGGGGGGCGGACAGCCCCGGCCATGGTTGCCCTGGGCTATGCGGGGGAAGAACCGGAGTATATAACTTCCGTGAGTTGCCCGGAGGAAGGGGTAATCCCCGAAGAAGAACTCTACTGGTCGGCCCGTTTCTCCCGGGCGGAACTGGGCACGATCTTGACGGCATTGGGCGAGTCGGTCGGGGAGGTCCGCCGCCTGGAGGTGGGAGAGAGGCACCAGGAGTCCCACCGGGTAAGCCGGTTGGATTTTGTGGGGACCGGGGGACGGGCCGGGGTGCGGGGGGCTGATTTCCGGAAAGCCGCCGGTCCGGAAAAGGTCCGGTCCACATGGATCACCGATATCCAGCAGGAAGGAGAGGCAATAATCATCAAAGGCCGGGGTTTTGGCCATGGCGTCGGCCTCTGCCAGTGGGGGTCCAATGCCTTAGCCCGGGAGGGGAAAGACCCCCATGCCATCGTTAAACATTATTACCCGGAGGTTGAGATCAAAAAACTCTGGAAATAAAGATTTCAGTTCAGGAAGTCCCCCCGGAGCATATGATTATATAACAAAAGTAATTTGGGGGTGACTTTCCGTGGACGAGCAGAAACTTCACCAACTGACCATCTTTGCCCGGGAACGGATGGAGATTGACGGCGTAACCAATGTGGGGAGTTTCAACCGGGAAGAGGTCTTCTTGGAAACAGACCAAGGCGGGTTGGTGATCCGGGGGAGCGATCTCCACCTGCGCCAACTCCATGTGGAAAAAGGGAAACTCATGATCAACGGTAAAATAGATTCAGTAAAATACAGTGATGAAACGGTTGATAAAACCAGGAGGGTTTGGAGCAAGCTATTTAAGTAACCAACAAGGGGCAAGTGGCTAAGAAGCAGGGGCCGGGTTTTTCACTGAAAATTCCGGCAGGAACTACGGGCCGGATATGGAATAAAAAAAGAAGAGCTTTGCCAGAGGTGTCAAAAAAATCTAAAGAAACCGGAGACAAGGCCGGATGAAGGCTATACCAGGGCGCACGCGCAATTTTGTGCGCGTTTGCAGTTAAGAACAAAGGAAGGGGGCGCCCGCCGGAGAATGAGGAAAAGTTGGTTCTTATGGCTCTTTCTTATTATTCTTCCTGCCTGCAACAGTTCCTTTCCCAGCCATGCTGCGATCGAGCTCACCAATACCGGTGCCGAATACCGGTTTGGGCAGGTCAAATCCCCCCCGCGCCCGTTGGAATGGCGGGTACTCAAGAACGCCCGTTTTGAAATATACTTTTACCAGGGTTTAGAGGAAGTTGCCATACGCTGCCAGTCCATTCTGGAAGAAGCGTATAACCGGGTGTATCCGGATTTCGCCGGTTTTTTCACCATTAACCGCCTGCCGCCGGTGCGCGTCATCCTCTTCGCCTCGCGCCGGGATTTTCAAAATGCGGAAGCCACCGGGACGCCATTGACAGCCACCCCGGAAGGGGTTGCGCAGTTCCTCGTTGGCCGGTTGTCCGTTATCTGCCAGCCGACCTTCAGGGATCTGCGGGGGGTCTTGATTCATGAGGTAACACATATTATCAGCCTGCACCCCTTCAGGAACCGGTTTTTGGGGGGAGGCGGGCAACCACCGGACTGGCTGGTCGAAGGGATGGCTGAGTATTATACCCCCGCCGATTCCCGGTTTCCCATGCGGGAAGGCGCCCTTCGTGATGCGGTCTTCCGCGAGCAACTGGCGACCCTGGATCAACTCCGGAGCGTGGGCGGGAATTTGGACTATGCCCAGGCCTGGTCGCTGGTGGATTTTATCGCCAGGAAACACGGGAACTGGAGCTTGGCGGAACTGCTGAAGGAGTTTTTTATCAACGGCGACCGGGACCTGACCTACCGGAAGGTACTGGGCCTCTCCCGGCAGGAGTTATGGGAGGCCTGGCGGGCTGATCTGGAAGAGCGGTATCAAGCCGGCCGCGAGGCCCCCCGGATCGACGACCAACACGAACCCTGGATCCCCGGGCACGGCCAGCAGATGCAGGCCGCTCCCGCCGGGGAGGGAAGGGTGGTTTTTCTCTCCTCCCATGAGAGCAGGTATTTAGATCTGTATCTTTGGGAGAACGGGAAGATCCGCCGTCTTACCGAAGAGACGGTATCCGCGTATACGGTTTCGCCGGACGGCGGGGAGATAATCTTCGTCTCCGACGTGGAAGGAGAAAGATTTTTATACCGGCTGGAAACAGCCACGGGGAAAACCACCCTGTTACCCTTGGCCTTGAGCAACCCAGTGGAAGTGGCCTGGTCGCCGGCGGGGGATCGCCTGGCGGTAACGGTCAATACAAGGGGCGACACCGATATCTACCTTGTCAACCTGAAAGGCGAGGTTTTGCAGGCTGTGACCGGCGGGCCGGCGGATGAGACGTCTCCCTCCTGGTCTCCCGATGGCGAGCGCCTGGTCTATGTGGCAGAACAGGCCGGTTTTGATCAGCTTTATATCTGGGACGGGAAAAAGAGCCGGCGGTTAACCGGCGCCGGAACTCACCACCGGGAGCCGGTTTGGGGAGAGGATGGACGGATCTACTTTACCCTGGGTGATAAGGGTTATTACCGGACCGCCGCCGTTGACCCGGAAGAAGGAAAGATTGAAGTGCTCTCGCCTTTCCGGGAGACGCTTCTGCATCCTTATCCCTTGCCGGGGGGAGAGATCCTCTCCACAGTGTACCAGAATGGAACGTATAAAATCTATCGCTGGCGTCCGCCCGGGCACGGGGAGAAAGGGGTGACGGCGGAATGAAAAGTCTCCACCGGCGTTTATCTGCGGCCCTTCTCTTGCTTCCCCTCCTCTTTTCCTGTGCAGCGCCAGTGTGGGCTGGAGAAGAAGAACCCTGGGAACCGTACCGACCGCGTTTAGAAGTGGAGTATATCCTTCCGGTTATTTACTATGACGGATCTCTTTATGCCCTGCTCTATGGACGGATGAGCAGTATCCTCCGCGACCGGGAACTGCAGTTTTTTCTCCTGGCTGACGAGAGAACGGAGTTTTTCAGCTACGTCCTGGGCTATACCCGGCACCGCTACAAGTGGTCCACCGGGATCAACCTCTACTCAATGCCGGTGAATATTGGACCGGTTTGGGCTTCCGGGGTCTGGGAGAAGCAGACCGGCGTCAGCCTTCTTGCCGCCTACCGCCGGACAAACGAGACCAGGTACACTCTCCGCCTGCAGTGGGAGAAGTTTTCCCCGTATTATGTGGCCTCCTCTTTTCCGGAAGACCCGGAGGAGGGCTCCATATTGGGCTGGGAGGTCAAGGCGATAAAGGACGATTTTTCTTTTCTGGCCCAAAAGGGGACAAGGGCCTATTTGAGCGTAGGGGGGGCTTTTCCCTTTCTCAACACCGGTTACCGGTACCTGAAGATCGAAGAAGATTGGCGGCGTTATTACCCGTTGAACCGCCGGATATCTGCCATCTTCAGCTTGCGGGGGGGGAAAATATGGGGTGACTACCCGTCTCACCGCGGTTTTATCATCGGCGGCATCCAACAGGCCAATATGAGCGGTCTCGGGAACCTGACCAATCAGGGAACCTTATGGGCCCTGGCCGATTCGACGCTCCGCGGATATCGTCTCTATCAATTTAGTGGCGACGGGTTTCTCCTGGGGAATCTGGAGCTCAGAACCCTGCTCTATCCTTCCTCATACTATGATTTGAGATTATTTGGACTGCTCGGGACGGTTTTTTTCGACGCGGGTCAGGTCTGGAAAGACAGCCAGGCACTCAGTACCAGCCCTCCGGCGGCCTGGGGGGTGGGGCTCAAGTTTTTCCTGGGCGGCCTGTTGGTGGGGGTGGATTACGCCATACCACTGGACCCGGGCGCAAAGCCCCGCTGGCACGTGAGCCTCGGAGAGGTTTTCTAGCAAAAGACACCGGAAACTGGCGACCGGGGATATGGACTTTCAAACAAGAAAGGACTGATCGTTATGTCCATCAAAGTACTGGTCGTTGACGATTCAGCTTTTATGCGGCAAACGATTAAAAAGATTTTACAGGAAGACCCGGAGATTGAAGTTGTCGGTGTGGCGGTCGATGGCGAAGATGCCTTAAAGAAGGTAGAGTTTTATAACCCGCAGGTTATCACCTTGGATCTGCGGATGCCCCGTATGGATGGGCTGGCTTTCCTCACCAAGTTGATGAAGACCTCGCCCCTCCCTGTTGTCCTGGTTAGTTCCTGGGCCCGCGAAGGTACGGAAGAAACCCTGAGAGCCCTGGAACTGGGGGCCGTTGATTTTGTCACCAAACCCAGTAGCGAACCGTCGGAAGAAATCTGGCAGATCGGGGATGAACTGCGGGATAAGATCAAAGCCGCAGCGCAAGTCCGGGTGGAGCAAATCCGGGTTCTGCCGGAAAAAAAGATCGCTACGGTCTTGCCTACCCTGGAAAAGAGCTACCTGAAGGTTTTGGCGATGGGCGCCTCAACCGGCGGCCCCCGGGCTTTCCACTATATCCTAACCCATTTGTCGGCCGATTTTCCCCTCGGGATTTTGATTGCCCAGCATATGCCCAGAGAGTTTATGGAGATCTTTGCCGCCCGCCTCAACGGCCTAAGCCAGCTCCGGGTAAAAGTGGCTGAAGAGGGCGATATGATTTATCCGGGAACGGTCTTGGTAGCCCCCGGCGGTTTACAGACCCGGCTGGTGAAAAAGAAAGAGCCGGACGGCAGTGAGAGTGTACGGGTCCATCTTGTCCGGGAGAAAAAACTCTACCAGCCTTCCATTGATGAGATGTTCTTTTCTGTGGCGGAGATCTACGGGGACCAGGCCATCGGCGTCCTCCTGACCGGAATGGGCGCCGACGGCGCCCTCGGTTTGCAGCGCCTGCGGGAGAAGGGCGCCCTGACAATCGCCGAATCTCCGGAGACCTGCGTCATCTATGGAATGCCCAAGGTTGCGGTGGAATTGGGTGCAGTCGACTATCTCCTGCCGCTGACGGAGATCCCGGATAGAATCTGCGTCTTAATCTCGGGGCAAAAATTTCCGCCATGAAAAAGTCATGACCGTCCGGAAATTATGACTGCGGCGTCTTTTCCCCTGTTTTCATTCGCACTAACTCTCTGCTTGCCAAGTGCGCGTGATCCCTGGTTCTATGTGAAAATTTACTTATCTTTTTTCGGAAAAAGTCTAGCGAAAGATTGAGGTGAGGGTATGCAATTAGCCGACCTGGAAAGTAAGACTCTTGTGCAATTACAGGAGATGGCCGGGGAGTTGGGGCTGGAAAACTATGTCCGCTACCGGAAGAAGGAACTCATCTTCGAGTTGCTGAAAGTCCTGGCCACACAGGAAGGACGCGTTTTCTCCCAAGGGGTTTTGGAGATCCTTCCCGACGGTTTTGGGTTCTTAAGGGTAGAGAATTATACGGCCGGACCGGCAGATATCTATGTCTCCGCCTCCCAAATCCGCCGTTTTCATTTGCGCACCGGGGACTTGGTGGCGGGGCAGGTCCGCCCGCCCAAGGATACGGAGAGGTATTTTTCCCTCCTGAAAATTCAGGCGGTGAATTTTGAGGACCCGGATAAACTGAAGGAACGGATTGATTTTGATGAGTTGACCCCCATCTACCCCCGGGAACGGATACGGCTGGAGACCACCGCCAAAGAGTTTGCCATGAGGATTGTGGATATTGTCGCGCCCATCGGCAAAGGCCAGCGCGGGATGATTGTTTCCCCGCCGAAGGCCGGGAAAACCACGCTTTTGAAGAAAATCGCCAATAGCCTGGCGGTTAACCACCCGGAAGTTCATCTCATCGTCCTTTTGATTGACGAGCGTCCGGAAGAAGTGACCGATATGGAGCGTTCGGTCAAGGGCGAGGTGGTCAGCTCCACCTTTGACCAACCGGCAGAGAACCACGTCCGTGTCGCCGAAATGGTTCTGGAACGGTCGAAGCGGCTGGTGGAACAGAAAAAAGACGTGGTTATTTTAATGGACTCCATTACCCGGCTGGCCCGGGCTTATAATTTGGTCGAACCACCCAGCGGGCGGACACTCTCCGGGGGTGTGGACCCGGGGGCCCTCCACAAACCAAAGCGCTTTTTCGGCGCCGCCCGCAATGTGGAAGAGGGAGGCAGCCTGACGATTATCGCCACCGCCCTGGTGGATACCGGCAGCAGGATGGATGAGGTTATTTACGAAGAGTTTAAAGGCACCGGTAACCTCGAATTGCACCTGGACCGGAAACTGGCTGACCGGCGGATCTTCCCGGCCATTGACATTATCCGCTCCGGCACCCGTAAGGAAGAGTTGCTCTTTACCACCAGGGAATTGGAGACCGCATGGGTGCTGCGGAAGGTCCTCAGCGCCCAGGGGCCCGTGGATACAATGGAACTCATCTTGGATCGTTTGCAGCACACCTCTTCCAATGAGGAACTGATGTCTTTAATCCTCAACTCCACCTTTGCCGAGAGTGTATTGAGCCGGCGGATGCAGGATTCGGAGGAGATATAGCCAATACTATTTTGAAGAACTTCTGTATCCGGCGGTAAAACCGGGGTTTGGAGTTGGAGGCTTAGGATGTCCCGTTTTTCTGAGATTGAGCGCCTGTGCCGGGCCTATGCCCGGACAAGCGGCGTGCCCACCTTTGTTATAGATAATAAAGGGAAGGTGGCCAGCCCGGATAGCCGTTTTTACTCTCCGCACAGCTTCTGCCGGATCATCCGGAATGAACCGGAGAGGGAAAAACAATGCGCCCATGCCCATCTATACGGCAGCTACCAGGCGGAACGCTTTGGCGAGGCCTATGTCTTTTTTTGTCCCTTCGGCCTGGTGCACTGGGCAGCGCCGGTAACCGAGAATTACCAGTTGACCTACGCCCTGGTGGCCGGGCCCGTGTTGATGAGCACCCCCGAGAATGCGCTGGTCAAAGAGATTTTGCTCAAAAACGGGTTAACATCCGGGGAGATCCAAAGGCTTTACGGGGAGTTGGTGCGGGTCTCCTATTTCCCGCCGCCGGTGGTTACCGATATGGCGGCGGTCCTTTTTGCCACCGCTTCTTATCTCTCGGCCCTTGCCGGCAGCAGATTGGAACAACGAAAGGAATTCCACGAACAGCAGGCTTCAATCGCCGAGAAATTACAGGCCATCAAGAACCGGGAAGGGAAGGAGAAGCGGGCCTACCCCCTGGAAAAAGAACGGGAACTCCTCAGCAAAATCCGGCTCGGTGATAAAGCCGGCGCGCAGGAGATCTTGAATGAAATTTTCGGATATATCTTTTTTACCGCGGGAAACAACATTGAGCTGGTGAAAACCCGTGTGATGGAACTGGTGGTTTTGCTTTCCCGGGCGGCTTTGGAAGGGGGGGCGGATAACGAGGTAATCTTCGGCTTGAATTACCAGTATCTCCGGGAAATCGGTGACCTCAAAAGCTTTGATGAAATCGCTTACATGCTTTCAAAGGTTATGGCCCGTTTTACCGATTGCGTCTTTAACCTGACCGGAGTGAAAAATATCGACCTCATCTACCGGGCCGTTACTTATATGCGGGAGCACTATATGGAAGAGATCAACCTGGAAAAGGTGGCGAAAGCAGTCAACCTGAGCCCGTCGTATTTCAGCAAGGTCTTTAAGGATGAGATGAAATGTAACTTCAGCACCTATCTGAATATGCTGCGGGTGGAAGAGAGCAAGAAGCTATTGTTGGACAAGAAGCTCTCCCTGGTTGAAGTGGCGGGGCGGGTCGGCTTTCAGGACCAGAGTTATTTCACCAAGGTTTTTAAAAAGCTTATGAATACATCACCCGGGGAATTCCGGAAATCCCGGGGAATTAGATGAAAAAGGAGGAGAAGGAGCAATGGAGATTTTGGAACAGATTTCCGAACTATTGCAGCAGGGAAGGGCAAAGGAAGTACAGGAAGCAGTGGAAAAAGCATTGGACCAGGGTCTTCAGCCACAAGAGATCATCTCCGGCGGTTTACTGGCCGGGATGTCGGTTATTGGAGCAAAATTCAAGGTTAATGAGGTCTATGTCCCGGATGTACTCATTGCCTCACGGGCGATGAACGCCGGGATGGAGACTTTAAAACCATATATTGTGGAAGCGGATATGAAACCCATCGGGAAGATCGTCTTGGGAACAGTCGAAGGGGACCTGCACGATATCGGCAAAAACCTGGTGAAAATCATGTTCGAGGGCGCCGGCTTTGAAGTTTTTGACCTCGGTATTGATGTGGCGGCCGACCGTTTCGTGACCAAGGTGAAAGAGGAGAAACCTCAGATTCTGGCCATGTCCGCTTTGCTTACCACCACCATGACCAATATGGAAAAGGTGATCAAGGCCGTGGAGAAAGAGGGCTTGCGGGAAGGGCTCCTGATCATGGTGGGCGGGGCGCCGGTGACCGAAAGCTTTGCCCAATCGATCGGCGCCGACCTCTACGCCCCGGATGCGGCTTCCGCTGCGGAACTGGCGCGGGAAAAGGTGGCTGCCCTGTAGGGCGGATCTGCGATGGTCGTCGGGGTTTGCCGCCTCCAACTGCGGTTGCCGGAGACTTTCTCCCTTAAGGATAAACGCCGGATCATCAAGAGTTTGCAGGATAAGATTAAGGCCCGGTTTAACCTGGCTGTGGCGGAGGTCGGATTTCAAGAAAATAAAGGCCTTTCTGAACTGGCCCTGGCTGCGGTGGGGACGGCAAGGGATCCGATCCACCGGGTCTTTATGAAGAGCCTGGAGTTGGTGGAGAGCGATGGGCGGGGGGAAGTGGTGGAGGTCGAAGTGGAGTGGAGGTAAGAGGGTGGCAGGTCATCCGGAGGTTTGTTCCTAACATACGGGCCAACGGCTACTAGGCTCGGCGGTGGCCGGGGACGGGTGCTTGGCTTACGGGCCTTCCCTGGCCCGAAAGCCAACGGGCCGCTTCCTGCGTCCCGCCCCGTCCCCGGTCTCCGCTCTCGCCAAGTATCCGTAAGCCCGTATGCAAGTCACGAAACTCCGGATGACCTGCCACCTGCTATGTGCCCACCCCACTTGCGTCCGGCCACCACTGGGG
>JAAYGG010000048.1 GCA_012727895.1 Bacillota bacterium | reverse complement strand
GGAGGACGAATGGGAGTTGGGCTTTTCTGGACAGCTCAAAAACGGGAAAACTGTACCGCAAAATTCCCTCCGCACCGTAGTTGCCGATGCCGCTGACAATCGTCAATAAGATCAGGAAAGAGGCCAGGGTGGTGGCGCCGGCCATTACCGGAAAACTCTTTTCCTTCCTTGTCAGGTAGGGATTGATCAGCAAAACCGTCAACAACACCATAAAGGGGTAAAAGAGGTTGGCCGTTCCGGCGGCAACGGCCAGGCCGCTCTCGAAGAAAAAGACCGGGCGGATATTATCCAGCTCCATATATTCCATGGAAAAGAGAATAGCCAGAAAACTCAAGACAAAGGTCAAGGGAAAAACAAAAGCCGCCAGCCTTGTTATTCCTTCAATCCCCTGGCGGGCTATGTAAAGGGAGACCAGGAGAAAAAAGGCGGCCGATGCCCAAGCAGGTGTCCTGCGTAGGAAAAAGATATTGACTCCCCCGCTAAAGATCCTGCTGGTCCGGATCATCAAAACCAATATTGCCACCAAAAGCAGAAAACCCAGTATTTTTCCGAAAAAACCTCCAAAAAGCCGGGGAAGATACTCGATCACTGAACAGTTGGGAAAACGCCTTCCCAACCAGGCAATGCCCGCCATCACCGGAAACGAGAGGATAAAAGCCAGGATAAACCCCCAGTAGCCGTTGGGCCCTATGTATTCCGCAGCCACACGCGGTGCGTGGATCACACCATACCCGAAGAGACTGACATATAGGACCATAAAGAACAACCCGGGACCGATTCCTGTCTTTTCCTTTAACATCCTTACTTCTCCCCTTCCGTCTTCCCCAGCCGGTCTTCTTCCCGCGGCCGGTAGGTGGGCGGCCGCCGGTAACTTGCCCACCAGGGCAGCCGGACCGGGGCGTCCGCTATATCAACCGGCAAGGGAGGCGCCCATGGCGCCAGGTAAGAGACGCCAAAAGACTTTAACCCGGCCATGTGAGCTAAAACCAGAACCCCGGTGGCAATCACGCCCATAAAGCCAAAGACGGCGCCGGCCGCAAATAACAAGTACCTGACCCAGCGCCAGGCCTGCTCTTTGGAGGGGTTGGACGTATTGAAGGTGCCCAGGATGCAAAAGACCACCACCGCAACGGTAATCCCGGAAACAAGCCCGGCATTGATCGCCGCCAGTCCCATAACGATCCCGCCGCCAACGCCAATAATGAGGTTAAGCCCTGCAGGAAAACGGATACTGGACTCTCTTAACACTTCAAAGGCAAAAAAGGTGAGCAACATCTCCAGGGCTGCGGGAAGCGGCACCTGGATCCGGGAGGAAGCTTCGAGTTGGATAAAGGTCTGGGGTAAAAGCTCGGGGTTGACCGAGATGAAGGAGAGATAAAAACCGGGCAAAGTTACGGCGATGATCGTCCCCACGGCCCTGATTAACCGGAGCATGGTCGCGATGAAAGGATTATAATAAAAATCCACCTGGCTCTGGTAAAGCTCGTTGGAGGTTACCGGCACAATAATCGTGAACGGGGAACGGTCCACGAAAATTACCACTCTTCCTTCGAGAAGGGCGGCGGCCACTTTGTCCGGCCTTTCGGTCTCCTGGACCAGCGGAAAGATGGTCCACCGCCGGTCGGCAATGAGTTCCCCCAGGTAATTGCTCTCCAAAACACCGTCAATTTCAATCTGTTCCAGGCGTTTACGGACTTCCGCGACAATGTCGGGGTTGGCCAGGTCATTTAGGTAAACCACGGCGACCTCTGTTTTTGTTCTCTCCCCGATTACCTTTTTTTCCAGCCGGAGATTGGGGTCTTTTATATAGCGCCTGATTAAACCGATATTATCCGTGATGGTCTCGGTGAAGCCTTCCCGGGGCCCTTTGATCCCCTTTTCCGTGGGGGCTTCATCCACCGGGCGGCGGGGAACCCCCAGCAAGGGCAAGGCCAGAACAACCCGGGCGCCGGCGGGCAAAAGCAGCACATCCCCGGCGAGCAACCTCTCCACTGCCTGGTGGAGATGGGTTACTGCCAAAACCTTGGGAAAAGTCAGCGATTCCCTGAGATCTTCGGCATCAAGGGGGCCTTTTACCTCGTGTAGCCGCCGGTTTAGGGGTTCAATCACCTGCCGGCCCAGGAGATCGCGGTCAACCAGGGTCTCAAAGTAAAGAATAACAGCGGTTGTTTCTTTCCCGCTTTCAAGGCGCCGCCAAACAAGGTCGGCCGGATCGCCCAAGTTTTTTTTAAGGCTTTTCAAGTTCTCATCCAGGTCATCCGTGAACTCTCTCTCTTCGAGAAGAATTGCGGGTTTCTTATATAAACGCGTGAACTGGTAGGGTCCACGGAAAAAGCGGCGAACCAAGATTCTTCCTCCCGGCAAAATGCAGGTAATATCCTTACAATTAGATTTACCAGGAACCCTTAATTCATACATGCAACCCAGGTTTGTTCTTCCCGGAAAAGCCCTCTTTTTGCTCAGAAAAAAGCTTTCTCCTTCCGCTGGGCTGAAAAAAGCTGAATTTTTTACCCAATTATTCCATATTCTTTACAAAACAGCTTTTGTGGTGTATAGTTATAGTTGGAAGGAGGTTTATTTTATTTCAGCGGCTAAGAGAGATTTAAAAAGGAGTGACTAAGGATGCACGCTGTTTTTCTTGGGGTTCTCTCCTTTCTCAGCGGTGCGGTTCCTTATTCCGTCATCCTCGGGAAATTACTGTTAAAAGAAGATATCCGGGAATACGGGGACGGCAATCCAGGCGCCGCCAATCTCTGGCGGGCCGGCGGGCCGTTGTATGGTTTGACCGCTGTCTTGTTGGATCTCTTAAAAGCCTTCCTTCCGGTCTATTACGCTTTGACCTTCTATGATTTCCCCAGTCATACCCTGATGGCCATAGCAATCGCTCCTGTCGCCGGCCATGCTTTCTCCCCTTTTCTCCATTTCCGGGGGGGAAAAGCCGTGGCTTCCACGTACGGAGTCTGGCTGGCCCTGTCCGGCCTAACCGGCGGTTTACTGGTTATGGGAGCTACCATGGCCCTCTTTTTTATCCTGCAAACCATTGACGCCTGGTCGGTTATTATGGGGATGGTTGCTTTATTTGTCTATCTTTTTCTTAATGATGCTGAGATCAGCATCCGCCTGCTCTGCCTTGTAAATCTCTCAATTGTCCTGTATAAGCACAGAAAGGACCTTAAGCCCGTATTAAAGTTGCGTCCTGCCTTTGCAACAATGATTAGGAGAGACAAATGGGTTTAACCAGTCGTTTGCTTTCAATAGCCTCAATCGCCTTGTTGTATCTCCTCGGCGTCCAGGTGATCAATTTTTTCACCCTGAAGAAGCTGGGCCGGTTCCCCGGTAGGGAAGACTACCCCTTTGTTTCCATATTGGTCCCTGCCCGTAACGAGGAGCGCAATATCGAAAAATGCATTAACTCCCTTTTACAGCAAGACTACCCCAACTATGAAATAATCGTCCTCGACGATGAGAGCGAAGACCGGACCTGGGAGATCCTCTCCCGGCTGGCGCAGGGGAACGACCGCCTTCACCTGCTAAAAGGCAAACCGCTCCCGGAGGGTTGGATCGGCAAATGCTGGGCCTGCCATCAACTTTCCGAAAAAGCCCGCGGCGAATTCTTGCTTCTTGTGGATGCGGACACTTTCCATAAGCCCTCCATGCTCCGTTCCGTTATGGATGCGGCCCACTTCTACCAGGCGGACTTGATTAGCGGCCTGCCCCATGAGAAGATTGAAACCTTTAGCGAATTGCTGACCATCCCTTTGATTTCCTGGGGAATTCTTGCCGCAATACCGCTGCCGCTCGCCTTTGCCCTGCCCCACCCCGCCCTTTCCATCACCATCGGGCAGTTGCTCCTCTTTAAGCGGGAAAGCTATGAGCGGATCGGCGGCCATATCTCTGTAAAAGACCATGTTTGCGAAGATATGGCTTTGGGCCGGCTGATCAAGGCAAAAGGCCTCCGCTGGCGCCTGGTTGATGCCGGCGACGTGACAGAATGCCGGATGTATACCAACCTGTCAGAGGCGGTCAACGGGTTGAGCAAAACCATATTCGGGGCCCTGAATTTCCGGGTCCTGTTGATCCTCCTCTTCAGCCTCCTCTTGTGGCTAATGTTTTGCTTGCCCCCGTGGTTGCTCCTTAAATCCCTGGTAAATCCTTTTCCCCGCCCGCTTGTGAGACAAGCCCTGATCCTTGTTGTGCTCAGCCTTCTTTCCTGGAGGGTTGCGAATCACCGTTTTCGCGTGCCCTGGTATGCCACATTCCTTTACCCGGTAATCAGTGGCCTCGCCATTTTTATCTTCCTTCGTTCCATGATCCTGACGGTAACCGGCAAGGCGCAATGGAAGGGGCGGCTCCTGGCCATCCGGAGAATCCACTGGTAGCGCCGGTGCCTCCAAAGGTCCCCGTTAATCTATGGGCGGGACAACAATGGTGTTCCAGGAGGTTGCGGGCAGTTCCACAGTGAGCTGGTATTCGCCAAAGCCGATCCGCACTGTTTTTCTCCTCCGGCTCTCATTCTCCGTTACTATGACTAATTCCCCGCCGGGATTCAGAAAGGCCACCGTATCTTCCCAGCCGCGTGTGATCTCCACATAACGGGCCCCCGGTTCGATAAAATAGCTGTAGTGCTTGAATGCGTAAAACATGGGTGTGTAAACAACCTTTCTGGTCTTTTTATCTACCACCACTGCCGCATTCTGCGGCCAGGGCCTTTTCGAATCCAGATTCTTACCCTCTTCATCCAGGACCATGTTCCACAGCATATAAGAGCTGACCCCCGCATCAAAAAACTCTTTCACCTTTTTCCAAGTGTGACTCCCATAAGCCCAGTCGTTCGGCGGTTTATGCGGGTTGAAACCCGGTTGCCAGTAAAAGTTGCCGCATTCGGTCTCCGTCTGCATAATCCGTTTCTCAGGGAAGTTGGCCCGTGTCTGCACCACTGCGCTCAAACCCCGCCACTGGAATCCCACCAGCGAAATATAGGCATTGGCTTTTTTATCCGAGAGTACCGTATGGGGGAATTTATAATAATCAGGATCCTGGATGGTACCCAGCATGATCTCTACGTCGAGTTTTCTCTCCTTGAATACGGGCCCCAGGTAATCCCGGATGAAGACCAGGAACTGGTGGGGGTCCCACAGACAACTCGGGTAGTTGGTGGCGATCTGCGGTTCATTCTGCACAGCCACGGCATAGAGATTGATCCCTTCTTTCCGGTATTCCTCCACAAAACGCGCCAGGTATAGAGCATATGCCTTATATATCACTGACTCGTGCTTCATCTGTCCCCCGTCAAAGGCTTCGTTTGTCTTCATCCAGGTGGGCGGCGTCCATACGGATCCCCACACCTTCAAGTCCGGCCGGTACCGCAT
>JAAYGG010000047.1 GCA_012727895.1 Bacillota bacterium | reverse complement strand
TTCACAAAATACCAGTTTTACTCCTCATGTTTCTTCAACAACTCCGCGGCGGCCCGGATATGCTCCGGGGTGGTGCCGCAGCATCCGCCGAGCAGCCGGGCGCCGGCCTGGTAACACCGGTAAATACCGGCGGCAAAATCATACGGGGACATCGCAAAGACTGTCCGTCCTTCAACCAGCTCTGGTTTACCGGCATTCGGCTGCGCGATGATGAGCGGGGCGCCGGCCTCCTGCATCCTGGCGACAATCTCCGCGATTTGGAAGGGATCGAGATCCCCGCAATTCGCTCCCACAGCGGCGGCTCCGGCTCCCATTAAGGTCAGGGCGCAATCCTGCGCCGAATCGCCCATAATGGTCCGCCCGCCGTTCTCCACAGTGCTAAAGGAGATACAAACGATCACCGGCAAATCGGCCGCCGCCCGGCAGGCGCGGAGGGCGCACGCGGCTTCAGCCAGGCTGAACATGGTTTCAATGATGAAACCGTCCACCCCGCCCTCGGCGAGGACGGAGGCCTGTTCATGAAAGGCCTTGAAGGCCTCCTCTTCCGTTAAATCGCCATAGGGTTCCAGCATCCGGCCGGTGGAACTGATATCCCCCAGCACATAGCAGCCTTCCCCCGCTGCGGTCCGGGCCAGCCGCGCACCGGCCAGGTTCACCTCCCGCAGGTCCAAACCGGGATGATGGGTTTCGATATAAACCCGGTTCATCGTCAGGGTGTTGGTGATTAAGAGCCGGGCCCCGGCCTCAACATACTGCCGGTGCACAGCCAGTACCGCTTCCGGGTGGGTGAGGTTGGTCTGCCCGCCCATCGCCAGCCCGGCCACGGCCAGTTGCGTACCCATGGCCCCGTCCAGCAAAACCGGTTTCCGGTCGTCAGCAAGAAATTCTGCAAGTTTCACTTTTTTCAGACGGTCCGCCCGGAAGCTGCCGTCCGGTTCACCTCGCTTCTGGTTTTTCCATAATTTTTGGCTTCTTTATACCATGCCGGTCGCCGGTTGTCAACGCTTTTTTCAAAATTCCCCTTCTTAATGAACCAAACCCGACTTTACCGGCGAGAGACAGGATTTACCGGGCATTAACGTCTCTACCGTCCATACCGCCTCTGCCATCCTTGCCGGCGGCGCTAGTAACGGATAAGCTCCCCGTATTCCAGGGCGTCCATCAACACGGCGGAATGCTTTTTCATCCTTTCAAACTCGTCGGGCAGGTAACAGATGGCGTCGATATGCTTCTCAAACCCGATATTTTTCAGAACAGCCGGCATGCGCTTGACAAAGGGGATCCCGGCAAAGGCCTCGGAGACGATGACCACATCAATATCGGCATCCTCTTCAGCGTTCCCCCGCACCCGGGAACCGAAGAGCAGGACCAGGCTGGGGGAGAACTCGGCCACAATCTGCGGGAGCACCTCTTCTTTAAATTTTTGCAGCCATGGATCACCCATCAGGCTTGTCCTCCTGTTCCTCCAGGAGTTCCTGGTAATACTCCTTAAGCAGCGTAAAAACCCGTTCCGCCTTTGCCACTTTTTCCGCGGCAATCTCCTCATCGTATTCCTCGTAGGGAACATTTTCGCCCACATCCGGGTAACGGGCAAACATATAATCGGCGTTGATATCGATGATCTCATCGGCCACGAGCTGGAAGACCCCCAGCCGCCGGGCAAGGACATCGATATAGTGGAGCCGCGGGATCTTCTGGCCCCTCAGGGCAAAAAGGGATTTCAGGAGTTTCTCCACGGCCTGGTGGGCCAGGAAGGCGGCGGTGTCATACCCGCCGATGGCCACGTTTTTCTTGGCGATCTCCAAATCGTGCAGGGCCTGTTTGAACCATTTAACCGCCACTTCCTTGGTCAATCTCGCCACCCCTTCGCTGTTGTCTCCTCTCCGCCATGGCAGCGTCTCCTCAGCCAAACCATGTACAATACCATGTATATTTAAGATTCGGCTTTTCCTTGTTTTTCCCTCTATTTGAAGAACCAAACCATCTCAAGGATTACATGGTTCCGCCAGGGGTTCTCTCCAAAAACCGTTTCGCTTTTACCCCTATACAATTCGGCGGAGAGCTCCAGGTAGGCGTTGGCGCCCAGTAAATACCGGAGGCTCGGGTTAAGCATGTAACTCTGGTCCTGCAGGTTCCAGAGGATGCTTTTGCTTAATGTAACCTCACCGGCACGCATGGATTTACTGGTCACGAGGGAGATATAATTCTCCTGGTTTTCGTGGAAATACTCAACCACCAGAAAGACATTCCCGGGCAAAAACCGGTAAAACCCGGCAACTCCCTGAAAATATGTGTCTTCCGGCACTACCGGTTCCTCGGGAATCACGGGAATCAAGAGAGGCAACCCGGATTTGGAAGCCACCTCCCCATAGAAAACATAATTTCCGGCAACAACGGCAAAATCGAATCCGACCGCGTTTTTATCTTTTCCTTGGTAGAAACTGATCGAAAAATCCTTATTCGGTAACATGCGGGCGATCCGGACTGCGGCCTCCGTCTCTGCCAATTCCGCACCCGGTTTTA
>JAAYGG010000046.1 GCA_012727895.1 Bacillota bacterium | reverse complement strand
TGGTCATTATTTAGAAACAAGGGGAGATCCTGGTGAATTCTCAATTTGATAACTTACAACCGGAGAAAAAAGAACGGATCATTAATGCGGCGTTGAAGGAATTTGCTCAAAACGGGTACGAGAAGGCCTCCACCAACCAGATTATAAAAGAAGCGGGGATTGCCAAGGGGTCGTTATTCAACTATTTCAATAACAAAAAAGAGTTGTACCTGTTTTTGCTGGATTATGTTACTAAGGTGATCGAGGAGATTTACAGCAAAGTCGATTGGGACGAGACCGATTTTTTCGAAAGAGTCAGGCAAGCCGGGTTCATTAAGTTTGAGGTCTACAAAAAGTACCCGCAAGCCTTTGACTTTATGAAAAGGGCCGCCCATGAAAGCGCAGCGGAAGTAAGGGCAGAGATCGAAGCCTTAACGCAAAATCTTATTGCCACCGGTTTGGAAAAAAGCTATCAGAACATAGATTTCTCAAAATTCCGGACCGATCTGGATCTGGAGAAAGTCACGAAGATCATCAACTGGACGATGCTGGGTTTCGCCGAGGAACAAAGGGATAAGATAACCTCCTTTCAGGAGGTCACCGAAGATGTGTTGGTTGAATGGGAGATGATTTCCAACACGTTAAAACGGTGTTTTTACAAAGAGGAGTATTGCGGTGATGATTGAGGGATAAGGGAAGCCGGAAGTTTTGATTTGTTTCATAACGGATCAGCAGGAAAAGGTATTCATGCCGGATGACGGATTAGGGGGACGCTTAAATTGATTTGAAGGAGGTTGTAGCCATGGCATTACTGGAGTTGAAAGGGGTCAAAAAAATCTACGAACAGGGGAAGATTGAAGTCCCGGCTTTAAGGGGGATCGATTTGACCGTGGAAAAGGGGGAGTTTACCACGGTCTTTGGCCCGTCCGGTTCCGGGAAGACGACCTTGTTGAATATCATTGGTTGCCTGGACAAACCGACCGCCGGCCGGGTTGAGTTTGACGGCCGGGAACTCGGGGCGCTCAGCAAGAAAGACCTGGCCATGCTGAGACGGCACAATATTGGTTTCATCTTTCAAACCTACAACTTAATTCCTGTTTTAACGGCTTACGAGAATGTGGAGTTTGCCATCAGGTTAATCGGCAAACACAGTAAAGACGAGATCCGGGAGCGGGTCCTGAAGATCCTGGACGCGGTCGGCCTGGCCGGACTGGAGAACCGGAGGCCGAATGAATTATCCGGCGGCCAGAAACAGCGGGTGGCAATCGCCAGGGCGCTGGTGAAAGAGCCCAAACTGGTCTTGGCCGATGAACCCACCGCCAACCTGGATTCAAAGACCAGTCAGGAAGTCCTGGAGATCATGGTCAAGATGAACAAGGAATTGGGAACGACTTTCATCTTCTCCACCCACGACCCGCAGGTCATGGAGTATGCCCGCCGGATGCTGGAGATCAGGGATGGTTTGATCTCAGAGGATAAAAGGAGGGAAAGCTGATGTTTCTGACCAGGCTGGCGTTGAAGAATTTAACGCGCCACCGCAACCGGACATTACTTACCTCTTTCCTCATTGCCTTTGCCGTCTTTTTCTATACCCTGATGGACTCGCTGATCGCCGGGATGGTGGAGATGTCTTACGAGACGATTATTGATTATGAAACCGGCCACCTCCAGCTCGCCACCGGGGCTTATTGGGATAAAGAAGAAGAATTACCATTGGAAAATCTCCTGGAGTTGGATGAAAGGCTCCTCTCCGTTTTGGGGAATCTGGAGGGTAAACCGGCCTTTTTACCGGAACTAAGTTTTTCCGCCCGCCTTAATACCGGTTTTAGCGACCTCCCGGTCATTGGTAAAGGGGTAGATTCCGCGCAACTCCTGAAAGTCTTTAAGTTGGAAGGGCAATTTGTTGAAGGCGAAATATTTACTCCCGGCGAGTACCGGGCGGTGATCGGCAAAAGACTGGCCGATCTCTTGAAGCTGCAAACCGGCGAGTATATTACCCTCCTGGTCAAGGATAAAAACAACACTTTTAATACCATCGATCTGGAGATCGCCGGCCTGGTACACACTGTAAATCCCAATGTCAACAATTACCATGTCTATCTCCCGCTGGACCTCGTCCAGCAGGCCCTGGACGTTGGCAATCAAGTGAGCAAAGTGGTTCTCCGGTTGGCGGACCGGTCCCTGG
>JAAYGG010000006.1 GCA_012727895.1 Bacillota bacterium | reverse complement strand
GCAAGCAGTGTGAAGTGACCATGGTAATCAACGGGTTTCCCGCGGGTGTAACGGAGATTTACCGGACCACCGACGGGACGGATGAGAAGTTTGAGCCCATTGGCAGTCTGGGGCCGGAAAACACCCTCGTCTTGAACCCCAGATCCGTGGCGACGGTGGTGGTCACTGCCGGTCAGGATGGAAGGTGATTAAGAAACCTTAAGCGCTACACAGGCTTTTTGGAGGGCCGCATAGGGTTTTCCCCTGTCCCGCTGCGGGATGAACCCCGGTTTTTGGGTTTTCCTGGCACGGCAGATATGGCAACAGTGGTTTCTTACGGAAATTTTAACATATTTAACATAGAAGTCTGTTGATTCGGATGCGGAAAGAGGCTACAATAGATGCGGCTCTGAAAAAAGGGGCAAAGCGGAGCAAGAAAAGGGACAGGGGTGTGGTTGCCATGAAGAACAATGCTTTACCGGTGTTTGTAGAGACGGGTAAGGATGAAAATGCTATGCCTCCCTTGCGCGAGATCTTTAAGGACTATTTCCCCATCGGGGTTTGTGTGAATCCGCTAACGCTCCGGACCCACCGGAAGTTGATCCTGGAGCATTTTTCAAGCCTCACGGCGGAAGACGAGATGAAATTCGACCGTCTCCAGCCGGAGGAGGGCCGGTTCAATTTTGCCGAGGCGGATGCGATTGTTGCCTTCGCCCGGGAGAACGGGTTCCGGGTCCGCGGGCATACCCTGGTCTGGCATAACCAGACCCCGGAATGGGTCTTCCTGGACAAGGAGGGGCAGCCGGCCCCCAAGGAACTGGTCTTGGAGAGGATGGAAGAACATATTACCACTGTAGTCTCCCGTTACAAGGGGGAGATCAAGGTTTGGGACGTGGTCAATGAGGCGGTTTCCGACCGCGACGGTTTCCTGCGGGTTAAATCCCCCTGGTACCAGAGGACCGGCGAGGAGTTTATTGCCCGGGCCTTTACATGGGCCCACCGGGTTCACCCTGAGGCCAAGCTCTTTTATAACGACTACAACGCTGCAGTGCCGGAGAAAAGGGACCGGATTGTCAAGTTTTTAAAGAACCTGTTGGAACAGGGGGTCCCCGTCCATGGCATGGGTATCCAGGGCCACTGGACCATTTACGACCCTTCGCTCGACGAGATTGAAGCGGCGATTGAGGCCTATGCCGCGCTGGGCCTGGAGGTGGAAATCACCGAACTCGACGTTTCCCTCTATCACTGGAGTGACACGGGGAATTTCCGGGTTCCCCCGCCGGAACTCCTGGAAAAGCAGGCCGAGCGCTACCGGGAGATCTTTGATCTCTTCCGGCGCTACCGGGGGATCATAACCGGCGTCACGGTTTGGGGGCCGGCCGACGACCGGACTTGGAAGGATAACTTCCCGGTCCAAGGGAGAAAGGACTGGCCGCTCCTGTTCGACGAGAACCATCGCTTAAAACCTGTGTTGTTTTAAAAAACTGCAGCCCGTGGCGGGGTAACCCCCACGGGCTGCCTGCAATTGGAGGAACGGATGTGATCTACCGACAAATACTGCTGGTTTTAGAGAAATCGGGAGAAACAATCCTCAACCTCTGGCCCTATGTGGCCGGGGGGGTCTTGCTCGGGGAGATTTTACGGTATACCTCCTGGACAGATGTGATTGACCGGGCTTGCCGGCGGTCGCTCCCGGTGGCGGTGACGGTTGCCGCCCTCTTGGGGATGGCTTCGCCCCTTTGCACCTACGGTACGGTCCCGCTGGTCCTGCGGTTGCTGGCTGCCGGTGTTCACCCGGCGCCGCTGGTGACCTTCCTTTGCGCCTCCTCCCTCTTCAACCCGCAGATCTTCATCATCACCTGGGGCGGGATTGATCTGGAGATGGCGTTGGTCCGGACCGGCGTCACCCTGCTGATCAGCCTTTGCCTTGGCTTTTTGCTCCTTTTTATCCCGAAACGCCTTGTGATCCGGGCCGGCGCGGCGGCCGGCTCAGGAAGTGGGGACGAATGGGCAAACCCGGCGGCGGAAAGAACAGAGGCCCAGGGAGGAACCGGGGTACAGGAAGAAAGCGGGACACAAGAAAGAACCGGGGCACAGGGAGGAGCGGGGTCTCCGGTGGCGGCGGGGGGCTCCCGGAAAAAGGACAGGCCTTCTTTCCCGGAGTTTTTGAGAGGTTTCTGGCAGAACCTGGAGTATGTCGGGTTCTACCTGCTGCTCGGGGTTTTGCTGGGCTCCCTGGTGGAGGTGGTGGTCCCCAGTTCTTGGTTCTCCCACATCTTCAGCGGCAGCCGGTGGTTTTCGGTTCTGGCCGCCGCCGGGTTGGGGGTGCCCTTGTATGCCTGCGGCGGCGGGGTCATCCCGTTTATCCGGGCCTTACTCGAGCAGGGTCTGAGCAGGGGGGCGGCCCTCACCTTTTTCCTGGTGGGGCCGGCGACCAGGATCACCCCGCTTATGGCCCTGGCAGCAGTATTGCGCCCGCTTTTTCTCGGTCTCTACGTGGTTGTCCTGGTTATCCTGGCGGTCGCTGCCGGATTGTTGTATAATTAAGGTATAAAGAAGTATAAAGCAAGTGCGAATCTGGATGCGGCGCCGCGCGCGGCACGAATCACAAGGAGGTTGCAGAATGAAACTTGCCCCCAAACAACGGATCTGCTTCTGGCTGTTGCTGGGCTTAACCATTTTTACAGTGGTTTGGCGGGAAGCGGGCGGGGTGAACCTGGACGGTGTGGAGCCGGTTATCCTCCCCACCTCCACAGTGGCGATTGTCCAGTCGGACAAGGCTTCGGCGGTGGATATTGAGTATGAGGAGATCAAGGCGATGATCCGCGAGGCGGTGGAACTGGCCGGCGGTTTTTCCGACCTGATCTTCGACGGCGCTACCGTAGTGATCAAACCCAACCTGGTAAACTGGACCGACTATACCAAGCCCGGTTGGGGCGGGGAACCGCTGCCTACGGAGGCCAACGGCGTGACCACCGACTGGCGGGTGACCAGGGCCGTGGTGGAACTGGTGCGGGAGCTGAACCCCAGCGGGAAGGTGTATATCATGGAGGGCTCCAGCGTCCCGACACGCCTGGTGATGGAGAAGTTGAAGTATACGCCGGAGTACATACCGGGGACCGACGGTATCCTGGCGATTGAAGAGGACAGCGGCAAATGGAAGGATTACAACTCCCCGGGCATTGTCGCGGTGGACCTCCCCGACGGTCTTCTCCACAAGAAGTATTACTTGAACAGGAAGTACAAAGAGGCGGATGTTGTCATCAGCCTGCCCTGCCTGAAGAACCACTGGCACGCCGCGGTCACCGGCGCCATCAAGAACGTGGCGATCGGCGCCACCCCCGGCAATATCTACGGGAATTCCTCCAGAAACCCGGGGCGGAACAGTATGGTTGACCACAACAGCCGGCGGGGGGATCTCCACATGTGGATCCATGATTATTACAAGTGCCGGCCGGTGGATTTTGTGATTATGGACGGGTTGCAGGGGATCCAGAACGGCCCCACCCCTTGTTATGAAGTGAGCCGGACCTTGCGGTTGAGCAAGGATCAGATGAATATGCGCCTGATCTTGGCCGGCCGGGACGCGGTGGCCGTGGATACGGTAGAGGCGCTGATTATGAACTGGGACCCGCAGTCCGTGAAGTACCTTGTCTTCCTCAACAAAAGCGGGTTGGGGAATATCTGTCCTTCAGCCATCAGCGTGCGCGGGAAAAAGGTGGATGAGGTACGGAAGGATTTCGCCGGGGTCAGGCCGCCCGCCGGCGGGTACCCGATCAAGAAAATGACCACACCGGCCTTTACCTATAATGGTTATGAGATCGAAGACGGACGAGTGGTCTTTTCTTTGGCTCCGGATGAGTGCATTGTCAAGATGGAAATCTGCCTCAATGGAGAGGACCGGCCGGAACAGGTACTCACCGGGGATTTCCACCGGGTGCCCGTGGACCTCTCCCGGCTCGGTCCCGGGGAGAACCGGCTCACCATCCATGCTTATGACCGCTTTTTCAACCGGGTGAGCAAGACCTTCCTTCTCCAGCCCAATCCAGAGGCGGGTCTTTACCGGGTTGAAGAAGACGGCCCCAGCGAAACCCAGGTTTTAGCGGTTGGCGGTTAATGGATAACGGCAATGGTTGACGGTCAGCGGTTAGCTGCTGCTGTTGCGCGGCGGCTAACCGCTTTCTTTTACTGCCAGGGCCACGCGGTGCAGGCCGTTCCGGGCGCAGAGGTCAAGGAGGTTGATGATCTCCTGGTACCGGCAGGACCGGTCAGCCCGGATAACCAAGGGCGTATCCTGGGGGTAGTCTGCTAAAAGGGCGGCCAGTTCCTCCCATTTCACCGGCTGGCCGTTGAGGAAGAGCTCGTGCTTGTCCGTTAATTCCAGAACCACCTCTTTCACACCGGCGGCGGGGAGCGCCTCCTCCGCCCGGGGAAGTTCGATCTCCAGTTGGCCGCGGTTTTCCGGCAAGACCATGGTGAGGAGGAAAAAAGCGACCAGGGTGATGAGGACGTCGATGAGGTTGATGATCTCGATCCGCGGGGGCGGGAACTTCTTGATCACCGGCGGCTTCTTCTTCATTGGCTCTCTTCTCCTGTGGGATTGGCGCTCTCGTCCCCCTCGTCCCACTCCTGGGCGTACCGCTCTAAACGGTAGGTGAAGTAGTTATAGAAGATGGTGGCGATGACCGCGATGATCAGGCCCACGGCAGTAGTCAGCAGGGCTTCGCTGATCCCCAGGCTGACGGTGTGCGGGTCGTAGCCCTGCACCCGGTCGCTGAGAAGGTCAAAACAGCGGATCAGCCCGGTTACCGTCCCCAAGAGGCCGAGCATGGGGGCGATGGTGATAATGGTGTGCAGGGCCGGCAGGCCCCGCTGCAATTCGCGAAAGAGGCGGCCGGGGTTTTCCACCGCCGCCGGCGGGGTCTTCAGCGCCTTGGAAAAAACAAAGAAACGCTCAATGATGATTGCCGCCATGACGACGGAAGAGAGGAAAAGGGGGATCATCACCGGCCCGCCGCGTTCAAGTAAGACCATGACTCATTCCTCCAGTACAAATTGGATATTTATCTTAATCCTGCAGGCGACCGGGGTATTGCCTTTTAAGGCCGGCTGGTAGCGCCAGTCTTTCACCGCCTCCAATGCCGCGGCATCCAGGAGCCCGTAGCCGGAGGAACGTTCCACCCGGAGGTCGCCGACGGTGCCGTCGGGGAGGATCAGGGCGTCCAGCAGCACACTCCCCTCCCAGTTGTTCTCCCGGGCTGTGCGAGGATAGGCCGGGGGGGTGCGGTCAATCACCACCGGCCGGGTGATCCCCGCTTCGCCGTTGTGTTCTGCCGCTTTGCCGTCACCGGCAAGGACGGCGGTGTTCTCTTCCGCGCCGGTTGCCGGCTGTGCTACGGCCCCGGTTATCCCGGTCTTACCCTCCGTTTCCCGGACAGTTGCGGCCGGCGGCGCCCAGCCGGATCCTGCCTCTGTCACCATCTCTGCTGCTATTGCCGGATCATTTGGCCTTTCTTCTGCTATTGCCGGCTCTTTTATTGCCTCCGCTGTTGCCTTTTCTTTTATCACTTCTGCCGTTACATCAGTCATCCCGTGCGTGAGGTCCTCCTTGATGCCGGGGTTCTCTCCAGTGTTAATCTTAACCCCTTGGATGGTCACGGCCAGGCGAACCGGCCCCGGGGCGGCGTCTTTTCTCCCCGGGAAAACCGGGCCCCAGAAAAGATCCGCCGCCAGCAGGGCCAGCCCGTGCAGGATCAGGGAGAAAAAGAGGCTCCCGGCAAAGCCGGGGGCCTTTTTAAAAAGCATGGTAGAGACTGACCTCCAGGTTCCGGCCGGGCATGGGGTAGCCGGCATTGATCTCGTAAGCCGTGTCCAGCAGGTTGTTGATGGCCAGTTTTATTTCGTAACCACCGCGGGTCCGGTAGATGAGGGCTGTATCCAGCAGGCGGTAGTCGGGCATGGCCTGCCCCCACTGGGGAGTCCGGCCCGTCACCAGCCGCCAGCAGCCCCGTGCCAGCCACGGGCCGCGGGAATAAGTGATGCCAACGGCTACCCGGTGTTCGCCCAGGCGGGTGTTTTTGACGTAACCGGTCTCCGGTTTCCAGTCCTGCCGGTTGAGCCAGGTGTAGGTAATATCCCCGCCGAAGCCGTTTTTGGCCTTCCGTTCCCAGCGGAGTTCGAAACCGGTAATCTTGACCCGGTCGATATTTTTAGTTTTCCAGCCTTCAGCCTCCTGGTCCCAGGCGATGCCGTCGGTGAGTCGGGACCGGAAGACCCCGGCCGTCAGCGTCCTCCCGGCCTTGTCCTGCCAGTGCAGGGTCAGGTCGTAGCTTTCACCTTTCTCCGGGCGGAGGTCCGGGTTGCCGAACATGTTCCATTCCGGGACCCCGTAATCCTCATGCCAGTATAGCTCATTGACGGTCGGCGGGCGGAAGGCCCGGCCGTAACCGGCTTTTACGGAGAGATTCTCCGTCAGGTGCTTGATCAGGTTGACCCGCGGGGAGAGGGCGGATCCGTAATCGGAGCTCTCGTCCCAGCGCAGGCCGGTGAGGAGGACCAGGTTCCGCCGGAGCCGCCAGTGGTCCTGGAGGAAGATTGCCCCTTGCGTCCGGCTGTTCCGCCCGCTTTTTGTGCTGTTGAACTGATCATGGGCGAGGGAAAGCCCGGCCAGGAAGATATGGTTTCCCGTCTCCCGGCGGACGGAGAGTTCCGCGCCGTGGCCTTCCACCCGGTGCCGGTCGGCGCCGAATTCACTTTCGTACCGGTTATCCCAGGATTGGGTGAAAACCCGGTATTCCCAGAGGTTCTTTGCGGCCTGGTTCTTCCCGCTGAGATTGAGGATGAGCCGCTGGTCGGACTGGCGGGCCCCGGAAGGAAAACCGGTTGTTCCCGGGACCCCCGCCTCTTTCGTCAGGAAGTGGCCCTGCAGGACCAGGCGGTTTTTGTTGTTGCCCGCCGGCAGGAAACTGTATTCCCCGGAAAGGTACGATTTTTTCGAGTCGGAGTTCGGCCGGTACCCGGCGCTGCTGCCGCCGCCGGCCGCCACCCCCCATTGTTCGCGCTGCAGGAAGACGTTGATCTCTCCGGAGTCAAAGGAGCCGCCGCCCAGGAGAAAACCGGAGCGTTCTTCCCCGCTTAAGGCGGCTTCAATATTTACCACCCCGCCCATGGCGTTGGCGCCGTATAAAGGGGAGAGCGGGCCGCGGGAGATCTCCATGCGGTTCACAACAGCCGCGGGAAAGAGGCTGAGGTCCACTTCACCGGCGGGACCCGGGTTGACCGGGACGCCGTTGAACAGGACCAGGCTCTGGTTGGCGGAAAAGCCGCCCAGTTGGACAGAGGCCTGGGCAAAGTCACCCCCGGAAGCGGCGACCGGGAACCCCGCCTCTGCGATCAGGGTGGGCAGATCTGCGCCGGTGCTTTGCCGGATCGCCTCCCGGTCTACCACTATGGTCAGCCCGGGCGTTTCCGCCGGGGGCAGCGGGAGGCGGGTGGCGGTGACAACCACCTCTTCTTCGACCCCGGCAAACTCGATGATCTCGGCGGCGTCCGCCCCGTTACCGTCAGTCATTTCCGCCGCCGGCGCCGGCGCGGGTAATAAGGCCGTCAGCAGGATAACTGCGGCCAGCGAGAATAGCGGTGTGCGGAGAAAAGAGAAAAAGGAACCAAAAGAGAAAAAACCTGTAATTCCCCGATGGAATACAGGTTGCCTTTTTCTTTCCTTCATTGCGTATCCCTCCTATCGACCGTAGTCCGGATTACCCCGCGTACAGGGGCGGCGCATACCCCACCGCAAATGGATGCGCGGGCGCCCGTTGTACGCACCGGCTTAAGGCAGTTCTCCTGACTCGGTTTCATCGCCCTTTAGCGCCTTCCCGGCCGGAGCCAGTGGCTGCGTTATCCGCGGTGCTAAAGGACTCCTTCCTCACAGTGGCGGGACCGTACAGGATTTGCACCTGTTTCCCTATTAAGCCCGAAGGCACCTTAAGCCTTGGATTAAATTGTCAAGGATATTATATCAGTTTTCACCCGGGTGTCAAGATTTACACCCATCTAGAGAAGGGAATGGAAGAGCAGAGAGAGAATTTATTAAAGGGTTATAAATGGAACTTAGGAAATCCCGATGGATAACACATGAATTGACGCTGCAGTGGGCGGGGTAAACCCGCCTGCATACTGGCGAAAGCAAGGAGGGAACCGGATGCACCGGCGGCTCCTGAAAAGCAAAACCGGATACATAAAAAAGCCCACGCGGGGGTGGGGACGGGTACGGGCACGCCTAAACCTGCGCCCGGCTTGTAACCCATATTACCTGGGCCTTATCCTCCTTTGCCTCCTGGGCGCTGCCGGCGCCGCCGCGGGAAAGGCGCCGGAGGGCCGGGACCATCCCTTACTTCCCCGCTTTCCCGGTGCGGTTATCGGGCACTATGCCTTGCGCAGCTACGACGAGATTGTCCTGCCGCTGGACGCGGAGGTGGAGGAGGTCCTCCCGGTGGAGGGGCGGGTGACCCAGATCCAGTACCGCCTGCAAGGGCGGTCCACTTTGGAGGTCTATCGCTACTACGAATCCCTCTTGAAAGACACCGGATTTGAGATCCTCTTTACCCACCAGGGGAGGAATTCTGAGGAGACCCGGCAGTGGGTGGCCGGCTACTACGACGTCTACTCCAAGCAGTCCTGGGCCGGCCGGAACAACCCATCTTTTGTCGGGGAGGATTTCCGCTATCTCGTGGCCCGGCTGCCCCGTGAGGAGGGGGACATTTTTGCCTCCCTTTATGTGACGACTAAGACGCGGAGCATCGTTCAACTGGATGTTATTGAAAGCGCCTTCACCTTTGGCGAGCTGTTACGGCCCGGCCTTGAACGGGATATTGACTACGAAGAGGAATTAAGGCAGAACGGTTTTGTCGTTGTCTATGAGATCTACTTTGCCAGCGGGGAAGCGGAGATGCTGGAAAGTTCACGCCCGGCCTTGATCGCCATCGCCCAGCTGCTGCAGGAAAACCCCGAACTCTCCTTCTATGTTGTGGGCCATACCGACAACCGGGGGACCTACGAGTTTAACCTGGAACTCTCCAGGCGGCGGGCGGAGTCGGTCGTCAAAGAGTTGGTGGAGACTTACGGGATCGAGCCGGAGCGCCTGCAGGCGGTGGGGGTTGGGCCGGTCGCCCCGGTTGCCACCAACGAAACCAGGGAGGGGCGGGCGCGTAACCGCCGGGTGGAACTGGTGGTCCGGTAGCAACCCCGCGGACCGGGAAAAGCTGCGCCGGTGGAATTTTCCCCTGGTTTCCCGGCGCCGGATC
>JAAYGG010000045.1 GCA_012727895.1 Bacillota bacterium | reverse complement strand
TGCGCCTGACCGGCCTTCGACAATACCAGCGTAATCGCTGCCGTGGTCGTGGTCTTACCGTGGTCAACGTGGCCGATGGTCCCAATGTTTACGTGCGGTTTCGTCCGCTCAAACTTTTGTTTTGCCATAACTGATCCTCCCTTTCCATCCTTTCTTATTATTTGAGGCTCATTTTATTTATTTATAATTTCCCGGGCCAAATTGGCCGGTACTTCACTATAATGAGAAAAACTCATTGTGTAAGTGGCCCTGCCTTGTGAAAGCGACCGGAGAGTGGTGGCGTAGCCGAACATCTCCCGCAAAGGCACGGTCCCACGGACAATCTGCGCCTGCGCCCTGGGTTCCATGGATTCCACCCGCCCGCGCCGGCCGTTGAAATCCCCCAAAACATCCCCCAGGTATTCTTCGGGGATGACCAGTTCAATACGCATGATCGGTTCCAGCAGGACCGGTTCGCCTTTTTTGCATCCCTCTTTAAAGGCCATGGAAGCAGCGATCTTAAAAGCCATCTCCGACGAGTCCACCTCGTGGTAGGAACCGTCATAGATGGTGACCTTGACGTCAACCACCGGGTACCCGGCTAAAACCCCATTAAGCATGGCTTCTTTAACCCCGGCCTCCACCGCGGGGATATATTCCTTCGGTACAACGCCGCCGGTGATCTTGTTGACAAAGGTAAAACCGGCCCCTCTTTCCTGGGGTTCAATCTCCAGCAAGACATGGCCGTATTGTCCCCGGCCCCCGGTCTGGCGGATAAATTTCCCCTCGGCTTTCACCGGTTTGGTAATGGATTCCCTATACGAAACCTGCGGTTTGCCGACATTCGCCTCGACCTTGAACTCCCTGAGTAACCGGTCGATAATCACTTCCAGGTGTAATTCGCCCATCCCGGAAATAATGGTCTGGCCGGTCTCCGGGTCGTTGGTCACCCGGAAGGTGGGGTCTTCCTCTGCCAGTTTGACCAGGGAAGTGCTGAGGCGGTCCTCGTCCGCTTTGGTCTTGGGTTCAACGGCGATGGAGATGACCGGTTCCGGGAATTTAATGGCCTCCAGTACCAACGGGTGATCCTCATCACAGAGGGTATCACCGGTGGCGGTATCCTTTAGTCCCACCACCGCCACAATCTCCCCGGCCTGCACCGCTTTCATCTCCTCCCGGTGGTTGGCGTGCATCCGGAGGATCCGCCCGATTCTTTCCTTCCGGTTCTTTGAGGAGTTGAACACATATGAACCGGCGGTTAATTCCCCCGAATAGATCCGGATGAAAATCAGCTTGCCCACATAGGGGTCGCTCATCACCTTGAAGGCCAGGGCGGAAAAAGGCTCTTCGCTCGTGGGTTTCCGCAAAAGTTCCTCGCCGGTTTCCGGGTCAAAACCTCTCATCGGCGGGAGATCCAGCGGCGACGGCAGATAATCCACAACCGCATCGAGGAGTAACTGGACGCCTTTGTTCCGGAAAGCCGAACCACAGAGAACGGGGGTGATTTTCACGGCAATGGTCGCCGCCCGCAGCACCTTCCGGATCTCATCCGGGCTGATCGTCGACCCGTTCAAATATTTTTCCAGCAGACCCTCGTCAAATTCGGCCAGCGTCTCCAGGAGCTTTTCCCTGGCTGCCGCTGCTTCCTCCTGCATCTCCGCGGGAATCGCGGTCACTTCCTGTTTGGCGCCGAGATCGTCAAGGTAGAAGACGGCTTTCTCTTCCACCAGGTCAATAATGCCCCGGAAATTATCCTCGGCGCCGATGGGCAATTGCACCGGAACAGCGGTCGCCCCCAGCCTCTCCCTGATGGTCTGGACGACCCGGTAGAAATCGGCCCCGGTACGGTCCATTTTGTTGACAAAGGCGATCCGGGGAACCCGGTAACGATCGGCTTGTCGCCAAACCGTTTCCGACTGGGGCTCCACCCCGCCGACAGAGCAAAAGACCGCCACCGCCCCGTCCAGGACCCGCAGGGAGCGTTCGACCTCTATTGTAAAGTCCACGTGTCCGGGCGTGTCAATAATGTTGATATGAAAATCGCGCCAATGGCAGGTGGTGGCAGCAGAAGTAATGGTGATCCCCCGCTCCTGCTCCTGGACCATCCAGTCCATCGTCGCCGACCCTTCATGGACCTCTCCCATCCGGTGAACCTTGCCGGTGTAAAAAAGGATCCGCTCGGTTGTTGTGGTTTTTCCGGCGTCAATATGCGCCATAATCCCAATGTTTCTAATTCTTTCAAGCTCAAGAGTCACAAGAATCTCCCACCTGTAAACCAAAATCTCCCCTGCGCGCGTTTACGACCGGCTCCGCCGTCGTACAGACGCGCATTTGCACACACGCGCCCGCGCATGCACATTTCTCCACGCGCATCGGCGCAGAATACAACTCCATTCTTACCAGCGGTAATGGGCAAAGGCCTTGTTGGCCTCGGCCATCTTATGCGTATCTTCCTTCTTCTTAATTGAGGCGCCCGTATTGTTGGCAGCGTCCATTAACTCCGCAGCCAACCTCTCCTTCATCGTTCTTTCCGGCCGTTGCCTGGCGGCGCCAACAATCCACCTCATGGCCAAAGAGACACGGCGTTCCGACCGTACCTCCATGGGCACCTGGTAGGTGGCGCCCCCCACCCGGCGGGGCCGGACTTCCAGAATGGGCATGACATTCTTCAGGGCCTGGTGAAAAAGTTCCAACGGGTCGTTCCCGGTTTTTTCCCGGATAATTTCAAATGAATCATAAAAAATCTTTTCCGCCAGGCTCTTTTTCCCATCCAGCATCAATTTATTAATAAACCTGGTTACCATCTCGTCATTGTAAATGGGATCGGGAATAATCTCTCTTTTTGGTACTCCTCCGCGACGCGGCAACTTTCAACCCCCCCTACTTCGTGACAGTGGCCGTTTTCGGCTTCTTCGTTCCGTATTTCGACCTTCCTTGCCGGCGGTCTTCCACCCCGGCCGTATCCAGTGTCCCCCGGATAATGTGGTACCTGACGCCCGGCAAGTCCTTGACACGGCCGCCGCGGATCAATACCACCGAGTGTTCCTGCAGGTTATGGCCTTCACCGGGGATATAGGCGGTGACTTCCAACCGGTTCGACAGCCGCACCCTGGCCACTTTGCGCAATGCGGAATTGGGTTTCTTCGGCGTTACGGTGGATACTCTGGTGCAAACCCCGCGCTTTTGTGGACTCCCCTTTTGCGAAGGGATCATCTCTTCCTTCTTGGTGTTATAATTCCACAACAGAGCCGGCGCCGAGCTTTTCCGCTCAACTTTTTTCCTGCTTTTCCTGACTAGCTGGTTGATTGTTGGCATCATTTCCACCTCCTTCTCGCAGCAATGCTACAACTGACGCCCCCACTTCGATTCCGCATAACCGGCCGAATTCCTTACGCCCGATTCCGGCGGGAATCACTTGGACGTTTTTTCCTTGTAATGCGGCTTTAACCCGCCGGAGGAGGCTCTCATCCACATCGTTGGCCAGATAGACCGCGCTGACCTTGTCATTCTGGAGCGCGCGTAGCGTTTCTTTCAGACCTACCACCTTCTCCTTGGCCTCCAGGAAGGCTTGTTCCACAAGACCACTCTCCTTTCAGTCAAGAGGGGCAGTCACTCCGGCTACAATTAAAGCACTTAACTATTCTAACATCTCAAACGCTTGGTGTCAATAAGAAAATGGCCAACAGGTTAATTGTTTTTCACAAAGAGCCGGGCAAACCGGAAAAGGTTGCCCGGCTCTTCCCTGCGCCTGTGGAATTTTCCACGCCTATACAGTATAACCGTTCTTTTTACGCCCGGGCGGATTTATCCCCCGGCCCCCGCCATATCCACGGGGATAGACTCCCCGGCCGGTTCGGTGCCGGTCTCCGCCTCATCCGCCTCCAGCGTCTCCTGCTCCTCCTCAGGGATGGAAAGGCTGATATTACGGTACTTGGTCATCCCGGTACCGGCCGGCACCAGCTTGCCGATGATTACATTCTCTTTCAATCCGAGCAAGGGGTCGGTCTTCCCCTTAATCGACGCTTCCGTCAGAACTCTCGTGGTCTCCTGGAAGGAAGCGGCCGAGAGGAAGCTCTCCGTAGCCAAAGAGGCCTTGGTTATGCCCAGCAGGACCGGGCGGGTCACCGCCGGTTTGCCGCCTTCCTCTTCCACCCGCCGGTTTTCATCTTCCAATTCAAAGAGATCCACCAGGCCGCCGGGGAGAAGCTCGGTATCACCCGGGTCCTCCACTTTGCGCTTGCGCAGCATCTGCCGGACGACAACCTCGATATGCTTATCATTAATCTCCACGCCCTGGGAACGGTAGACCTCCTGGACCTCCTGGACCAGGTACATCTGGACACCGCTCATCCCTTTAATCTTCAGGATATCATGGGGGTTGGC
Organism: Bacillota bacterium; assembly: GCA_012727895.1. Lineage (GTDB taxonomy): Bacteria > Bacillota > UBA4882 > UBA10575 > UBA10575 > JAAYGG01. The sequence goes on along the minus strand of JAAYGG010000045.1, from coordinate 11,077 downwards.
CGAACCTTCCGTGAGGCGTTCGCCGGCCTCGATTCTCTGGCCGTCTTTCACCCGGAGCCGGGCCCCGTAAGGGATCTGGTAGAGTTTCTCCTCGCCTTCATCGGAGATCACACTCACCCTGCGGACGCCCTTCACCTCCACGATCTTTACAATGCCGCTGATTTCACTGATAATCGCCTGGCCTTTGGGTTTCCTGGCCTCAAAGAGCTCTTCGACCCGGGGCAAACCTTGGGTAATGTCTTCCCCGGCCACGCCGCCGGTGTGGAAGGTTCTCATCGTCAGCTGTGTTCCCGGCTCCCCAATGGACTGGGCGGCAATGATCCCTACCGCCTCGCCCACGTCGACCAGGCGCCCGGTGGCCAGGTTCTGCCCGTAGCACATACAACAGACGCCGTGCCGGGTACGGCAGGTAAGAACTGAACGGACCAGGACCTTCTCGACTCCCGCTTCTTCGATCATACGGGCGGCATCTTCATCAATCATTTTGTTGGCTTCATAGAGCAGTTCGCCGGTTTCCGGATGGAAGACCCCGGCGGCGGTTACCCGCCCTTTTATCTTTTCGCTAAGGGGCGCGATCAGCGTCTCCCCGTCCCTCAGGGCGGTCAACTCAATGCCTTCCGTCGTCCCGCAGTCTTCTTCCCGGACAATGACATCCTGGGCGACATCGACCAGACGCCGGGTGAGATAACCGGAGTCGGCGGTACGCAAAGCGGTGTCGGCCAAGCCCTTCCTGGCGCCATGGGTAGAAAGGAAGAACTCCAGGACGGTAAGGCCCTCCCGGAAATTGGCCTTAATCGGCAGGTCAATGATGCGCCCGGAGGGATCCGTCATCAAGCCGCGCATCCCCGCCAACTGCGAGAGCTGGGAGACGTTACCCCTGGCCCCCGAGGTTGCCATCATATAAACGGGGTTAAACGTGTCCAGGCTGTTCAGCATCGCCTCGGAGACATCGTCCTTGGCTTTGGTCCAGATATCAATAAACCTCTGGTAGCGTTCTTCCTGGGTGATCAAACCGCGCCGGAACTGCAATTCCACCTGTTCCACCTGTTTTTCCGCTTCGCCGATAATCTTCTCCTTGGCTTCCGGGATAACAATGTCCTGCATGGCAATGGTATTCCCGGACTGGGTGGCAAACTGGAAGCCGATCCGTTTGATCTGGTCAAGGATCTCAGCGGTCTGGTGCGCCCCGAACCGGCGGCAGATCTCCGAAACCAGGAGGCCCATTTCTTTCTTGCCGATTCCTCCCGGGCCCACTTGGGAGAAAATCCTGTCGACAATCTCCTCGTCGATCTTTACCTGGTCCTTAAAGAACAGCCGGCCGGGGGAGGTTTCCACCAGACCCTTCGCTGTTCTCACCTTAATCTTGGCATGAAGATCCAGGTAACCATTGTCATAAGCCAGGAGCGCCTCATGGGGCGAGGAAAAGACCTTGCCTTCCCCCCGTGCGCCGTCCCGCATAATGGTCAGATAATAGCAGCCCAAAATCATATCCTGCGTCGGTGTGACCAACGGCCGGCCGTGGGCCGGTGAGAGCAGGTTATAAGCGGAGAGCATTAAAATCCTGGCTTCAGCCTGCGCCTCGACGGAGAGGGGCACGTGGACTGCCATCTGGTCACCGTCAAAGTCCGCATTGTAGGCTGTACAGACCAGGGGGTGGATCTGGATGGCCCGGCCCTCCACCAATACCGGTTCAAAAGCTTGAATTCCCAGCCGGTGAAGGGTGGGGGCACGGTTGAGCAACACCGGGTGTTCTTTGATGACCTCTTCCAGTACGTCCCAGACCTCAGACCGCGCCCGTTCCACCATCCGCTTGGCGCTTTTTATATTATGAACAAACCCCTTATCCACCAACATCTTCATGACAAAGGGTTTAAAGAGCTCCAACGCCATCTCTTTGGGCAAACCGCACTGGTGGAGTTTGAGTTCGGGACCGACAACAATCACCGAACGCCCGGAATAATCCACCCGCTTACCCAAGAGGTTCTGGCGGAAACGCCCCTGTTTCCCCTTGAGCATGTCGCTGAGGGATTTGAGGGGACGGTTCCCCGGCCCGGTAACCGGCCGGCCCCGCCGCCCGTTGTCGATCAACGCGTCAACCGCCTCTTGCAACATGCGTTTTTCATTACGGACGATAATATCCGGCGCCCCCAATTCCAAAAGGCGCTTTAGCCGGTTATTCCGGTTAATCACCCGGCGGTAGAGGTCGTTCAGGTCGGAGGTGGCAAACCGGCCCCCGTCCAACTGGACCATGGGCCGCAGTTCCGGCGGGATCACCGGGATGACCTCCAGGATCATCCACTCGGGGCGGTTGCCGGATTTCCGGAAGGCCTCCACCACTTCCAGCCGGCGAATTGCCCTAATCCGCCGCTGGCCGCTGACCTCCCGCACCTCTTTCCGGAGGCGGCGGGCCAAATCGTCCAGGTCGATCTCTTCCAGGAGTTTCTTGATCCCCTCCGCCCCCATCATGGCGGTGAAGGCATCGCCATACTTCTCCCGGGCCTCCCTATATTCACTCTCGGAAAGGAGTTGCTTTTTCATCAGCGGCGTATCGCCCGGGTCGATTACCACGTAGGCGGCGAAATAGAGGGTTTTTTCCAGGGCCCGGGGGGACATGTCAAGAAGCAGCCCCATCCGGCTGGGGATCCCTTTAAAGTACCAGATATGGGAGACCGGCGCCGCCAGTTCAATATGGCCTAAACGCTCACGGCGCACTTTCGACCTGGTGACTTCCACGCCGCACCGGTCGCAAACAACCCCTTTATAGCGAACCCTTTTATACTTACCGCAATGGCACTCCCAATCCCGCTGGGGGCCAAAGATCTTTTCACAAAAAAGCCCTTCCCTCTCCGGTTTGAGAGTCCGGTAGTTAATGGTCTCCGGTTTTTTCACCTCTCCGCTGGACCAAGCCCTAATCTGTTCCGGAGAGGCCAGCCCAATTTTGATGACTTCAAAATTGTTGGCGTCCAACAAGGATTCTCCTCCTCCTTTGACGCTTAGTTAATCCGCGCCCGCGCGCTTGCGCGCGACCCTGCCCGGCTGGGTAATAATTGGTTTTCAATGGCCGGAGGGTTTAGTTGGCTTCCTCCTCTACGCCCACATACTCTTCTTCATGCTCCAGGGGGTCTTCCCCGCCGGCCGGCTCCTCGTCTGCGAAATCATCGTCCTCAGCGTAAGCCCCATCTCCATCCTCGTCTTCCGCGTAGGCCTCGTCCTCGTCTTCCTCGTAGGGCGGCTCATCATCGCCCTCGTCTTCCGCGTAAGCCTCATCGTCTTCTGCCAGCGAATCCCCGTCGCTCTCTTCATCCCCTTCTCCGGGGTAGCCCTCCTCATCCTCGTCCTCCGGCTCCTCCTCCGCTTCTTCCCTCTCCAAAAGCGGTTCCTCCAATTCAAACCCGAGCTCCTTGGCCATCTCCTGGATGTCCTCTTCATCCTCGCCAAGCTCGATTTCTTGCCGTTCCTCTGAAAGCACCTTCACATCCAGACAGAGGCTCTGTAACTCTTTAATCAGGACTTTGAAGGACTCGGGCACACCGGGTTCGGGGATATTTTCCCCTTTGACAATTGCCTCATAGGTCTTGACCCGCCCAACGACGTCGTCGGATTTAACGGTCAAAAGCTCCTGGAGGGTATAGGCGGCCCCGTAAGCTTCCAAGGCCCAGACCTCCATCTCGCCAAACCGCTGCCCGCCAAATTGGGCCTTCCCGCCCAGCGGCTGCTGGGTGACGAGGGAGTAAGGACCGGTGGAACGGGCATGGATTTTATCATCTACTAAGTGGGCCAGTTTCAGCATATAGATATAACCGACAGTCACCGGGTTATCAAAGGGCTCGCCGGTTCGCCCGTCGCGCAGGATTGTCTTGCCCGACTCCGGCAGGCCCGCTTTTTTCAGAAACTCCAAAATCTCATCTTCGGTGGCGCCGTCGAAGACCGGGGAAGCCACGTGGATGCCCAGGGCCTTGGCGGCCCAGCCCAAATGGGTCTCGAAGATCTGGCCGATATTCATCCGGGACGGAACGCCAAGGGGGTTAAGGACAATCTCCACCGGCGTGCCGTCGGGAAGAAACGGCATGTCTTCCTCAGGAAGGATCTTGGCGATGACACCCTTGTTCCCGTGGCGGCCGGCCATCTTGTCCCCCTCGGAGATCTTTCTTTTCTGGGCCACATAGACCCGGACCAGTTGGTTGACACCGGGGGCCAGTTCGTCACCGTTTTCCCTGCTAAACACCTTAACATCCACGACTTTCCCGGACTCGCCGTGGGGAACCTTCAAGGAAGTATCCCGCACCTCCCGGGCTTTTTCCCCAAAGATCGCCCGCAACAGGCGTTCTTCCGCCGTCAGTTCCGTTTCGCCTTTGGGCGTGACTTTACCGACCAGGATATCGCCGGGGCGGACCTCCGCGCCGATTCTGATGATCCCGTTTTCATCCAGATCGTCAAGGGAACCTTCGGCGACATTCGGTATGTCCCTGGTGATCTCTTCCGCCCCCAATTTGGTGTCCCTGGCTTCACATTCATATTCCTCAATATGAATGGAGGTAAAAACATCATCCCGAACCAGGCGTTCGCTGATGAGGATGGCGTCTTCGTAATTATAGCCTTCCCACGGCATAAAGGCGACCAGGATATTACGGCCCAAAGCCAATTCGCCATGGTCGGTCGAGGGCCCGTCGGCAATCACCTCGCCGGCGGTTACCCGTTGGCCCACCTTGACAATGGGCTTCTGGTTGATACAGGTGCCCTGGTTGGAACGCTTGAACTTCTGGAGCCTATAATGGTCGGTTTTCCCGTCGTCCCGCCTGACGACAATCTGATCGCTGGTGACCTTCTCCACCACCCCGTCGCTCTTCGCCAGCACAACGACACCCGAATCAACGGCGGCCTTGTATTCCATACCGGTACCGACCAGCGGGGCTTCCGTGCGCACCAGGGGTACTGCCTGCCGCTGCATGTTGGCGCCCATCAGGGCCCGGTTGGCGTCGTCGTTCTCCAGGAAAGGTATGAGATCCGTGGCGATACTCACCACTTGTTTGGGGGAGACATCCATCAGGTGCACTTCTTCCCTGGGGACCACCAGAATCCGGTCCTGATAACGCACGGAGACCCTTTCGTTCAAGAACTGCCTGGTTTCCGGGTCAAAGGCCTCGTTGGCCTGGGCAATTACGTATTTGTCTTCTTCATCCGCGGTCAGGTAGATGATTTCATCAGTAACCTTCCCCTTATCCACTAAACGGTAGGGGGTTTCAATAAAACCATACTCATTGACCCGGGCATAAGTGGTCAAAGAACCGATCAGGCCGATATTCGGACCTTCCGGGGTCTCAATCGGGCAAATACGGCCGTAATGCGAATGATGAACGTCGCGGACCTCAAAACCCGCCCGCTCCCGGGAGAGCCCGCCGGGGCCCAGGGCGGAAAGGCGGCGTTTATGGGTGAGTTCCGCCAAGGGGTTGGTCTGGTCCATAAACTGTGAGAGCTGGCTGGAGCCGAAAAACTCCTTGATCGCCGCCACCACCGGGCGGATATTAATCAAGGCCTGCGGGGTGATGACATCCACATCCTGGATGGTCATCCGCTCCCGGACCACCCGCTCCATACGGGAAAGCCCGATCCGGATCTGGTTCTGCAGAAGCTCGCCCACGCTCTTCAGCCGCCGGTTCCCCAGGTGGTCAATATCATCCACCTCTCCTTTCCCATCCAAAAGGTTGAGGAGATACCGGACGACCGCCTCAATGTCGGCGGGCGTGAGGGTCCTTACCGCTTCTACGGCCGGGATCTCATTCCCGTTCTCGTCGACCCTGGCCGGTTCCGATTTCGGCGGCAGGTTCAACCCCAGCTTTTTGTTGAGCTTATACCTGCCCACCGCAGCCAGATCATAACGGCGCGGGTCAAAAAAGAGGTTCTCAAAAAGAGACCGGGCGCTTTCCGGAGTTGGCGGCTCGCCCGGCCGCAAACGTTTGTATATCTCCAGCAAAGCTTCTTCTTCGTTCTGCGTGTTATCCCGGTCCAGTGTATTGGCGATTACCTCGTGGTTGTCAAACTTCGCCAGGAGCTGCGCGTTTTCCCCCAGCCCCATGGCTTTGAGGAGGACCGTTACCGGTATTTTCCGGGTACGGTCAATCCGTACATATAATGTATTGCTTATATCAAACTCAAACTCCAGCCACGCCCCGCGGTTGGGGATGATGCTGGCAGAATAAATGGTATTACCACTGGTATCGATGGTTTTATCAAAATAGACACCGGGGGAACGTACCAACTGGCTGACGATGACTCTTTCCGCGCCATTAATGATAAAAGTCCCTTTCTCGGTCATCAACGGAAAATCGCCCATAAAGACTTCCTGTTCTTTCATCTCACCGGTTTCCCGGTTGATCAACCGGACCTTTACCCGCAAAGGCGCGGCGTAATTGGCGTCCCTTTCTTTACATTCGTCCACCTCATATTTGGGCTCACCCAACGAATAGTCGATAAATTCCAAAACCAAATTGCCGGTAAAATCCTGGATTGGTGATATATCCTGGAAGACCTCATACAACCCTTGCTCAAGAAACCATTGGTAGGACTTTTTCTGAATCTCGATCAAATTGGGCATTTCCAAAGTTTCACTGAGTTTCCCAAAATTATACCTTTCCCTTTTTGCTCTGGCGGCCGTCTCCGGCAAGCTGCTCACCTCTTCCCGATAATATTGGCGCGTACCAGGAGATGGTAGCCGGCGCGCGCTGAATACCCCTACCGGCTACCAACTGCAGAAAGCCGTCATGATGGAAGACCAAAACAAAGAAAAGCAAGGCTAACCTCGTTATCCTCGCTTGTGGTTACGTACGTGCGAAACAACTTCGCTCCTTTTTCTAATAATAATGTAATAAGGGCTGCTTTTCCGGCGGCCGGACCCAGCCCGCTGGGGGCGGGGTGTAAAAGGCTGTTTCCGGCTGGTGAAATCTGAGAAAATGTGGGTCTTTCCGGTAAAAGCCGTGAAAGAAAAGAGTCCGGCGAATAATACTTCAGCATTTCAATAGAGTATCATGTTTTTATGTTTTTGTCAATATTTTTTTGCCGTTTAACCGGGTTGTTATAATCTCAAGGTCTCCGGGGATTATCAGGGGAAGAGTGGAGGTTTCCGCCCTCCCGGCGCCGGGGTTTCCCCCTGCCGGGGTTTCCCGTCCTGGGAGGGCGGAAAAACCCTTCATTAATAATAAGGGGCGAAATTGCCGCGCCTCGCGCAGGCGCCGGCAAAAACCTTACTTAAGCTCGACGGTGGCGCCGGCCTCTTCCAGCTTGGCCTTGAGGGCTTCGGCCTCGTCTTTCGAAAGGCCCTCTTTAACCGGTTTCGGCGCATTGTCCACCAGTTCTTTGGCTTCCTTCAGGCCCAAGCCGGTGGCTTCCCGGACCACCTTGATCACCTGGATCTTGCTGGAACCGGCAGAGGCCAAGATGACGTCAAACTCTGATTTTTCTTCCGGAGCCGCTGCCGCGTCGCCGCCGCCGGCAACCGGCCCGCCGGCCACCATTACCGGGGCTGCCGCTGAAACACCAAACTCCTCTTCAAAAGCCTTCACCAGTTCATTCAGTTCCAGCACGGTCATTTCCTTGACAATCGTTAAGACCTCATCAACTTTGGATTTGGACATTTTTCTTCCTCCTTAAACCTTAAAATATTTCCTTTGTTTACTTGATGATAATGATATAACACTCATTTTAACATTCAGGCTTCTTGAGCCTGTTGTTTTTCCCGCACCGCATCCAAAACGTAGGCCATGTTCCGGATGGGGGCGGACAAGACGAAGCCCAAATTCCGCAGCGGGCCCATCATCGCCGCGGCCAACCGGGTCAAGAGCACCTCACGGCTGGGCAAGGTGGCCAGGGCTTCAATCTCCTTAACATCGAGGAGTTTTTTCTCCAGTAACCCCGCTTTTAATTCCAGGTTTTTATGGTCACGGGCGAAGGTATGGAGAATCTTCGCCGGTGCGACCGGATCATCAACCCCAAAGGCCATGGCCACCGGACCGGTCAGATACGGATCCAACTCGTCAATCTTGGCTTCTTTCGCCGCCAGCCGGGCCAAGGTGTTTTTAACCACCCGGAACTCCGTCCCGGTCTCCCGCAATTTTTTCCGTAACTCCGTCATCTCCTCGACAGTCAACCCCCGGTAATCCGCGAGGATCACCGTTTGCGCGGCTGAGAGTTTCTCTTTGAGGATTTGGACTTGGGCCTCTTTCTCCGCTCTTTTCATTCCTCCACTTCACCTCCTCCGTCCCGGGTAACGCCATGCGTCAAAAATTAAGGGCGGGCCCGTAGACATGATCAAGGCCCGCCCGCAAAAAAACTTACGGCCGGTTCCAGCCTCGGCAGGCGTCCGCATGCGCGCCTTTAAATCCCGGAGGATACCTGCTGTCTACGGTCTGGTTTCCCGGTATTAATTTTATATTTTCTTATTTTCTTACGCTACCGCCTTATTACGCCTCCACCGCTGCCAGTTACATGGCGAGTTGGGGAGAGATTTTGATCCCCGGGCTAAAGGTGGTAGAGATGGCAATGCTCCGCATATAGGTCCCTTTTGCCGCCGCCGGCTTTGCTTTCTGCAGGGCATCGATTAAGGTGCGGAAATTCTCGACCAAATTCTCCGCAGGAAAACTCAACTTGCCAATGGCCACGTGGACAATGCCGTTCTTGTCAACCCGGTATTCAACCTTCCCGGCTTTAATCTCCTGAACGGTTTTACCCACCTCAAACGTGACCGTACCGGTCTTCGGGTTGGGCATCAACCCTTTGGGCCCCAGGATCCGTCCGAGCTTACCGACGGCGCCCATCATATCCGGGGTGGCCACCGCCACATCAAACTCCAGCCATCCCTTTTGAATATCCTCAATCAGCTCTTCAGCGCCGACAACATCGGCCCCTGCGGCCTCGGCTTCCTTGGCCTTTTCACCTTTGGCGAAGACCAGGACCCGGCGGACTTTCCCGGTGCCGTGCGGCAAGACCACGGTCCCCCTTACCTGCTGGTCCGCATGTCTGGGGTCGACGCCCAGGCGGACGGCGACCTCCACCGTCTGGTCAAAGTTCGCCTTGGAATGCTCTTTTAATAGGGCGATGGCTTCCGCCGGATCATATAATTTGTTTTTCTCAATGACCTGCGCCACCGCAAGGTATTTCTTTCCCCGTTTTGCCATTCTCTTTTCCTCCTCAAAGTAGTGGTCGCGCTCGCGCGCGTTGGCGGACGCCACGGTATCCTCCCATGGCATCCTCCCACGTAATGGCGGCCGGTTACTGCTTAATCGTTACCCCCATGCTGCGGGCTGTTCCTTCCACCATGGCCATGGCCGCTTCCAGGCTCCCGGCATTGAGGTCCTGCATCTTCGTTTCGGCAATCTGCCGGACCTGCTCTTTGGTGAGGGCCCCGACCTTTTCCCGGTTGGGTACGCCCGATGCTTTCTCTAAATTAAGCGCTTTTTTGATCAATACCGGTACCGGCGGGGTCTTGGTAATAAAGGTGAATGAACGGTCCTCATAGACGGTGATCACCACCGGGATCGTCATTCCATCCTGATTCGCTGTTTTTTCGTTAAAGCTCTTGCAGAACTCCATAATATTGACACTGTGTTGTCCCAGCGCCGGTCCGACCGGTGGAGCCGGTGTGGCTTTACCTGCAGGAATCTGCAGCTTAATCTGGGCTATGACTTTTTTTGCCATTCTCCTTTACCTCCCATCGGGGTAGCCTGCTTCGTTGTATAATCAGGCGGTTTACTGGTTTAACTCATTAACAAGTTAACCAGTTAAGCCAGGTTGAAAAATCTTTGTATCCTAGTTTTGCCCTGAGTGACAGTGGCGCTTGACCAGGCTAAGCTAGAGCTTTTCTACTTGATTATATTCCAGCTCTACCGGAGTTTCCCGGCCAAACATGGAAACCAGGACCCGCAATTTACCCCGTTCCGGGCTGATCTCTTCGATTACCCCGGAAAAATTCTCAAACGGGCCCCTGATTACCCTTACCGGTTCACCGATACTAAAGTCGACTTTTGGCCGCGGCTCTTCAACACCCATCTGCCTTAAGATCAGATCAACCTCTCTTTGCTGAAGGGGGAGAGGCCTGGAACCCGGGCCGACAAACCCGGTGACTCCCGGCGTATTACGCACCACATACCAGGAGTCATCATCCATCAGCATTTCCACCATCACATACCCCGGATAGATCTTTTTTTTGGTCAGCTTTTTTTTTCCGTCTTTATACTCGTATTCCTCTTCCATGGGCACAACGATCCGGAAGATCTTGTCCTCCATCCCCATGGAAGCCACCCGGCGTTCCAAATTGGCTTTGACCTTATTCTCATAACCGGAATATGTGTGAATAACATACCAGGCTTTCTCCATAAAATCCAAATCCTCCATAGAACCAGGTTTCAATCCCTGCCGGCCGCCGGCGACGGGCCGGGCCAAAGTCGGAAACCGGACTAATAGAACAAGCCTTTAAAGATCAGCCCCAGGAGCATGTCGAAGACCCCGAGCAACAGTGCAACGACAGCCACGGTAACAATCACCACGATTGTGTAGACGGTTGTCTCCCGCCGGTTGGGCCAGGAAACTTTTTTCAGTTCCGCAATGACGCTGCGGAAGAACCTTCCAATACTCTTCTCCTGCTTCTGCTGTTTTACCATTTTAGCTCCCACCTTTACCGTGTTTCCCGGTGAACTGTTGCTTTACGGCAAAACTTGCAGTACTTCTTCATTTCCAGGCGATCGGGGTCATTCTTCTTGTTCTTATTGGTCCTGTAATTCCGGTTCTTACAATCTACACATGCCAAAGTAATTCCCACACGCACCGGGTACACCTCCAGACAAAATGACAGAAAAAAAATAACCGGGGCAATTCATGGCAAAAAACTATCACAAAAACAAACGGTTGTCAAGTAATTAATCTTTATATTTTTAATCTATCCTGACCGTTATTTTATGCCTTTTACGCCAGGATCTTGGTGACCACACCGGCGCCGACGGTCCGCCCGCCTTCACGGATGGCAAACCGGAGCCCTTCCTCCATGGCGATGGGGGTGATCAATTTCACCTTCAACCGCACATTGTCCCCG
>JAAYGG010000044.1 GCA_012727895.1 Bacillota bacterium | reverse complement strand
TGCAGAATGCAAAAACATCTGGAAGAGCCATTCCACCGGCAACTGCAAGTGCTTCCAGGCGGCCAGGTTACACCGGCTGTATTCAGGGGAGATTGGTTCGAAGACCGCCATCTCCCGCGGCGGGGTCTCGGCAAATTCAGCCAAGAGACTGGCCCGGGCCTTTGCCGGATCCGCCAGGATATGTTCCGCGCCAAAAGCCGCTTGAAAGCACAGCTTCACCCCGTCCTGCGCTGTCATGCCAGGGTGCAGCGCAGCCTGGTCTTTCAGGTAGCCGGCAAACGCTGTTTTCCTCATTCTCCAGGCAGAGCAGGGTAGCGCTCCGGGATCAGCTTGGCTTTGCTCAGGGCGGAGACAAGGGCCGGGATGAGCACCAGTTGGACGACGATCCCGGGCCAGGTGCCCACAAAGTAGCTGGCGGTCCAGGCGGCCAAGGAGTAGCTGCCGGGGGAGAAAATCAGGGCCCTGGCGACCCCGGCCACAATGCGCCCGGCGAGGAGCGCCGCCACCAAACTGATGTAGAGGTCGGCAGAGAGTTTTTTCGTGCGGACCAGGGCAAAGATGAGCCCGCTAAACAGCCCGTAAGCGGCGAGCTCAACCAGCATCGCCGGCAGATAGGCCAGTGGCGGCATGCCTGTGATCAGGGTGGAGAGCAGGGGGCCGGCCAGCCCGCAAAGGAGCCCGAAAGACCAGCCGCAGATGAGTCCGCACAAGAGCACAGGGATGTGCATCGGGCTGAAGAGCCTGCCGCCATTGGGGATGGCGTGGAAGGCCATGGGCAGCACAACGCAGAGCCCGATGCAGACGGCGGTAATGACCGAACGTTTCACATAAGACATCTTCACCATTGGATCTCCCTCCTGAATAATGATAAATAACGGGTAGTTGCTCCCTCTTGAATAATAAATAATTGCTCCTTTCAGAATAAGTAATAATTCCATTCATAAGCCACAGGGCCAAACTACGGCGCCAAGATGAACTGGGCCAGGCAGATCAGGGCGCATACTGTTAAGGCCCAGTAATCGCAGGGCGCCAGGGGTTCTTTCTTTCGCCGGGTACGGTTTTTGGCATTGCGGTAGCCCCGCGCCTCCATCGCCTGGGACAGCTCCTCCGCCCGCCGGAAAGCGGCGATGAAAACCGGCACCACCAGCGGGATAAAGCTCGCCGCCCGTTCCAAGAGCCTCTTGCTTTCAAACCTGGCGCCCCTGGCGATCTGGGCCATCTTGATCAACTCGGTCTCCTCCAGTAAGGTGGGGATGAATTGTATCGCAATACTGATGATTATGGCCACATCCTCTGTGGGGACGCCAATGAACTTCAATGGTTTGATGAGGCTCTCCAGCGCCGCGGTGACCTGCGTGGGCAAGGTGGTCATGGTCAGCAGGTTGCCAAGGATGAGAATGAGGAGCACGTTGCATACCACCCTGAAGCCCTGGTTAATCCCCTCGCGCGAGAGCCGGAAGATCCCCCAGGAGGCCAGCACCTCTTCCCCGCCAAAGAACAGCGCGTTCATCAGGAAAACCACCAGCAAGAACCAGTAGATGCCACGGACCGGGGCAACGGCGGGGCCCACCGGCAACCTTGAAGCCAGGACCAGCAGGAAAATCACAGCCAGCGCCAGGAGGTAGCCCCAGGGCGACGAGGCGCCGATGACCGCGGCCATGAGGAGGAAAAGGCAGAGAATTTTCGCCCTGGCGTCAAGCTGGTGGAGGAAGGAATGGCCTGGAATGTATTGACCGGCCGGCAGGGTCCTCATCCCCCACCACCCCCGGCCAGTTCCCGCTTTAGTGCGGAGAGCAAATCATCATAGGTGACGACCGCAGGGGAAAGCGCCAGGTTGCCCGCTGCCAGCAGGGCGGCGATCTTTTGCGCCTTTGTCCGGCCAAAGACCCCGTTCTTCCTTTGCTCCAGGCGGAGGAAGACCTCCCTGGTCGGCCCGGAGTCAATAAGCCTGCCTTCCTCCAGCACCAGCAGGTTCCTGGTATACCCGGCCAGCGCCTCCATGTTGTGGGAGGCCATGATAATGGTGGTCCCGGCTTGATTCATCCCCGCCGCAAAGCGCATGAAGTTCTCCCGGCCGTACGGGTCAAGGCCGGCGATGGGCTCGTCAAAGATGAGGATCTCCGGTTTCCTGGCGATCACGCCGGCAATTGCCACCCGCCGTTTTTCCCCGCCGGAAAGGGCCAGTGGCGACTGGTCACGGATTTTTTCAAAGTCAAAGCCCATGGTTTCCAGGGCCCACTGGACGCGGGCTATTACCTCCTGCCGGCTCAAACCGCTATACTTCAAGCCAAAGGCCACGTCCTTTTCCACGGTCGTGGCAAAGAGTTGGTACTCGGGGTATTGAAAGACCACGCCCATCTTCTGCCTTAAACTGCTCCTGTCATAGCCTTTGGCGTTGATATCCTCGCCATCCACGGAGATCCGCCCGCCGGCGGGCAGGCGCAACCCGGCCAGCAGCTGGATCAAGGTGGTTTTGCCACAGCCGGTATGCCCCATGATCCCGACAAAGTCACCGGCGGCAATGGAGAAAGAGACGTCTTTAAGGGCCTCGATTTTTTCGCCGGTGGGCTGCTCATAGGAATAGCTCAGGTTTTCGACCTTAATTGCCATAGTTCTTCCACAAGCTCCTCATCGGTTAGTGGACAGTTCTTCAAGTAGATGCCCGCTTGCCGCAGGTCATGGTAGAGGCGCACCGGCAGCGGCGGGATCATCTCCGCCTCCTTCATCAGGTCAAGGTCGGTCAGGATCGCTTTCGGGCTGCCACAGGCCAAAACCCGGCCCTTATGCATCAAGATAATTTTATCGGCGGCAACCGCTTCCTCCACAAAATGGGTGATGGCGATGATGGTTCTCCCGGCCTTGTGCAGTTTGTCCATGATCGCCAGCACTTCCTGCCTGCCCCTGGGGTCCAGCATGGCGGTGGCCTCGTCAAAAATGATGATCTCCGGTTCCAGCGCCAAGACCCCGGCCAAAGCAACGCGCTGTTTCTGCCCGCCGGAAAGGGTATTCGGCGCCCGTTTCTCATAGCCGCTCATCTCCACAAGGGCCAGGGCCGCCCGGACCCGCCCCGGGATCTCCTCCCGGGGTACTTCGTAGTTTTCAAGGCCGAAGGCGATATCCTCCTCCACCGTGGATGCGACAAACTGGTTATCGGGGTTTTGAAAAACCATCCCGCAGAGGCGGCGCAAACGCCAGATATCCCCCTCGTCTCTAAGATCAATCTGCGCCACCCGGAGTTCCCCCTGTTGCAGCGGGAGAAGGGCATTGAAGTGCTTGACCAGGGTTGATTTGCCCGAACCGTTACAACCAAGGATCGCGAGAAACTCGCCCTTTTCGATGGTAACCTCAACATCCTGGAGGGCAAGGGAGAAACCGTCATAGGAGAAGCTGATATTTTTTCCCTCAACAAGCACGGCCTTCTCCTCCTTGGGCCAAACAAAAACCGCAAAGGCAGGACCCCCGACAGGAAGTCAAATCACCTTCGCGGTAATCAATTCGGTAAAATATTGGTCTGTAGTCACTCGCCAAGGGCTTTCTCCGGAAAGCCGCGATCCCTTCGTGGAATCATATTACATTATAAGGCAAGGCAGGGCAAAAAGCAATACCGGACGAGCCTTTATCCCTGCTGGCCGGCAAGGGCTTGGATCTCTTTGACCGCGTTTTGGATCATGGAGGAGATGGAGAGATCGCCCACACCAACCACGATGTTATCGCAGTGGCTGATGGGGATTAAAATCCTTTTGGCCGCGCTCTGCCCCACAGCCTGCGCCATCCGCGGCGTAATCTCGCCGAAAAGGGCATCGGCAATAACAATCCCAATCGGCCCGGCAATGATATCCGCCTTGCGGCACCCGACCACAACGGCATTCTCGCCGGTGGCCCCGTAGTCCGCGCCGGCCTTCAGCATGGCCGCGGTGGCGGTACTGTTGGTGCCGACCGCCGTCACCACCGCATCAGGGATCTGCTGTTTGATTGCTGCAACCAGCTGCTTGCCAATGCCGCCGCCCTGGGCGTCAATCACTAGAATCTTCATGGCAACCCCTCTATGCAATCAGAGTTTAAAAATCTCATCTACGGCTACGGCCAGTCCCGGGAATCGAAACGACCCGGCTTGATCTCCTTTTTTAAAGGTCTTGACCTTTTCTATTTCTTTCTCTGCAAAGCGGTAGATACTTATCTCTTCCGATAAAGGATTTACAACCCAGATATTTTAATTATATTATACCTAATTCCCCCCGTCCATCTGAAAGAACTCTTCCGATGCTCTCCCGGAGACCGGAAAGAAACCTCAGCCTCGTCAATGGAAAGAAGGGAAACAAGGCCTTGCCCCGTAAATATTAAAGACAATGGAGTTTCCTGCGCACTTGAAACCCTTAATACCCGTGGGTAATTTTGCGCTGTGTTATTTAAAATGGAAAAGAGGAGGCCGTTTTCATGAACAAGCTCGAAAAAATAAGCAATTTCCTGACAGAAACGGGGGTTTTCTTCTTGGCCACGGTCGATGGGGACCAGCCGAAATGCCGGCCTTTGGGAGTTCATGTTCTCCGCGATGACCGGCTCTACTTTGCTGTCGGCGACTTCAAAGATGTTTACAAGCAGCTGTGCCGGAATCCGAAAACGGAGATCGTGGCGGTGAAAGGTGAAGACTGGCTCCGCCTCTACGGGGAGGCGGTTTTTGAGGAGGATGACGCCATTGCCCGGGAGATCCTGGAGAAAATACCTTTTTTGAAAGAGATCTACAATGAGAAGACCGGCTACAAGCTTGCCATCTTCCATTTGGAGAAGGCCACCGCTGAATTCCGTTCCATGCTGACAATAACGGAAAGCTATGAACTGTAAGAAAAAACCCGGGTTCATCCCGGGTTATTCAATTTCTAGGGCTGTTCTTGGGGCTGGTCTTTGCAAGCCTTGACTTTTGTGATTCTTTTTTCTGATATTTCTTCGACTTTAAACACAACGCCATTAAACTCGACCACAGGCTTCTCATCTTCCTGCGGGATTCTTCCCAATTGTCCCGTTAAAAAGCCGCCCAAGGTGTCGTAATCCTCTGTGGGTAAGTCCACCTCGAGAAGGTCTTTTACCCGTTCCAGGTTGGCCAGGCCATTGATGATAAAAGTATTTTCATCCAGCTTCTCAAATTCCTTTTCCACTTCGTCATATTCGTCAAAGATATTGCCGACAATCTCCTCGACCAGGTCTTCAATGGTTATGATCCCGGCTGTACCGCCATACTCGTCAATTGCCACCGCCATATGGGTTTTCCTGCTCTGTAACTCTTTAAACAGTTCATCGGTTTTCTTGGAAGCCGGAACGAAATACGGCTGCCGCATGATTTTTTTCAGGTCAAAATCTTGATTCTCATCCTCCAGCAGCTGGATCAGGTCTTTAATATTCAAGATCCCGGTGATATTATCAATATTATCCTCATACACAGGATACCTCGTGAATTTTTCCCTCTTAATCAAAGCAATTATCTCTTTTAAGCTTGCAGTGATGGGAACGCCGACAATATCGGTCCTATGGGTCATTATATCGGAGACCACTTTATTATCAAACTCAAATATATTATTGATCATCTCCTTTTCACTCTCGTCGATTGCGCCCTTTTCTTCGCCCACATCCACCATCATCCGGATCTCCTCTTCTGTAATATGCCTTTCATCACCATTGGGGTCAACGCCAAAAAGCCGGACAATGGAGTTGGTGGAGACTGTAAGCAGCTTGACAAAGGGGAAGGTGGCGACGGACAAAAAATGCAAAGGCGAAGCCACAGAAAACGAGATTTGCTCGGCCTTTTTCATGGCCAGTCGTTTTGGGACCAACTCCCCTAAGACAAGGGTGAAATAGGAGAGTATTACTGTAATGACAATCACGGAGACGGTCTTCAAGACGCTTCCCGAGACCGGTATTTGCGTCATTTTTACCAGGTCCACCAGCCGGTCGGCAAAGCTTTCGGCAGCAAAGGCACTGGCCAGAAAGCCGGAGAGGGTTACGCCTATTTGAATGGTGGCCAGGAACCTGCTGGGCTCGCTTAACACTTTTACTAGCAGTTTCGCCCTTTTATTTCCTTCATCGGCCATATGCTTTATTTTGTTATCATTCAAAGAGATTAAGGCGATTTCCGATGCGGCAAAAAAGGCGTTGCACATGATCAATCCAACTAAGAGTAAAAGGTTGGCGACCAAATATCTTCATCCTCCAATAACATTTTAACCTAAAAAGACAAAAGGCCATAGCACCCCCAGTTAACTGAGGGCCTTATGGCCTCAGGTAATAAAACGGCTTTATATACGCTGGTTTTATATATACCTTTGCTTGTAAGAGTGATTGCTGGAGTCTTTTACTATTGCCTTCGTCGCCAATATCCTCGTCCATTTATCTTCCTCACCCTTAATAATCCTGGCGCGCTTATTGTATCATAGTAAAACCTGTACTGTCAAGGGTTCCGGCGGAATGCCGGGCTGAACAGCGAGGTTAATGCCTGGTATCGATGGCTTTTTATGTTGCTGCCGCCACCAGCACCTCGCCAAGATGAGCAGGTATAGCCCGGGAAAAATCCCGCCTTTATCTTCCGTCCGATAAGGTGTATAATCTAAATTGGATGGTTATAAATAACTCTTGGATATCCCTTGCGGACCGGGGGGGATTTTATGAAAAAACTCTCCTTCACCATGGAAAATTACCTTGAAGCCATCTATGAGCTTTCCGGCGGGAACTCCAACTCCGGCGTGCGAGTTTCGGATATCTCCGAACGCCTGGGCGTGACAAAAGCCAGCGTCAACAGTGCCATGTCCACCCTGGCCGAAAAGGGGCTGGTGATCAATGAAAGATACAAAGAGGTCTTTTTGCCCCCTACCGGGCTCGAGCGGGCGAAGATGACCTCAAAAAAACACCGGATTATCCAGAAATTCTTCACCGACATTTTAAAGATTGACGCGGAGACCGCCGACAAAGACGCCTGTTCCATCGAACATGTCATCAGCGGCGATTCCGTCCGCGCCATGGAAGAATATATGGAGGCAAGTAAAAAAGCAAACAAGGAAAATTAAAAGGCCGTAAATCTACGGCCTTTCTTTTTGCCATAAGCGCGGCCTCCTGACCCGGAAAGCAGAAACCATCAATAACGAAAGGACGGCGGTGAGCAAAGCGGCGGACCGCGCAACCCATTGCGCCGGGAAGTCAACCCCATTTACCAGCAGGATAAAGCAGGCTTGGATAAACCCGGCGGCGGTAATCGGCAGACCGGTAAAATAGCCGCTGGAATTCCCCAGGTTGAACCGGACCAGGCGAAAGACCCCGGCCACCGGGTAAAGGGCCAGGAGAATAAGGATTGCCGGTCTGGCGGCAATGGCCTCCACGGTCAGCAAAACCCCCATGGGAGCAAGGCCAAAAGAGATCAAATCGGCGAAGGAATCAAACTCCTTGCCGAAGTCCGATTCAGCCCCAAGCAGGCGGGCGGTTACACCGTCAAACGCATCGAGCACGGCGGCAACGAGAATGAGGATGCAGGAGAGGACCAGGTAATCCCCGTCCTTCTTGCCGATGTTTAGATACAAGACGGTCAGGCCCAGCAGCATATTGCCGAACGTGAGCAGGCTCGGGATCTTCTTGCCAAGCAAAGCGGCAATTCTCCTCTCCCGCTTATTCCCGGGAGGCATGGACACCCCTCCTCTGCGCAAAAAGAAAAACCCGGTAGCCGCCGATGACCAGGAGGCTCAGCAAGAGGACGAACCAGAAGGTTATAAACCGGAAAACCACGGTCACAGCCACGGCCTGGTTCAACGCCAGGCCGTAGGCGTTCAGGATCCCGCTCATGGCGGCTTCAAAGGTGCCAAGCCCTCCCGGGAGCAACGGGATCATCCCTGCAAAGTACGAAAGAAAGGCGGTCCCAAAGAGGACCAGCGTTGGGATGGAACCGGTGTGGGGAAGGATCAGCAAAACCAGCTTAAGAGGGAAAATCGCCCAGATCAGGACTGCCAGGGCCAGCTGAAAGAGGCATTCACCCCGTTTTTGCCGTATGGTCTCAGTCTGGCGGGCAAACTCCTCCACCCAATTGGCAAAGGCCAAAAACCACTTGCGCGAGGTTTTTACCCGGGCCAGCCGCCTGCTCAGGGCACCGGTTCTGAATAAGAGAAAAAAAAGAAAGGCGCCAACGGCGATGAGAAGCAGGAGGAAGAAGAGGCGTACCGGCCATGCCTGCAAAAAAGAGACATGACGCGCCATGGTCACCACAACCAGCAGGTTGAGGAGGACCAGGGCTGACAGGCTCAAGGCCTTCTGGATAGCCAGAAGGATGGCGGCCTCGCCGGTGGAATAACCAAGAAATTTACGGATCTGGACCAGGCGGACCAACTCCCCTCCGACCTTCTCCCCGGGGGTGATGGCGTCGGCCACGGCGCCGTAGGAATTGGCCACCAACAGCTTTAAAAAGGAAACAGGCCAGCCAAAGACCTGGCACAGCCTGTACCATTGGAAGTTCAGCAGCAGTTGGGTAAGGATTTGCATGCCTGCCAGGGTTAACAAAAGCCCAACCGGGATCTGGCCGGCAGCCGCCAGGATGCCCTTGAGATCCGTTTTCAGGAGAAGCCAGACCAGTAAAAGAGCGGCGATAAACGTGATAAGGGGCTGTAGTCTAAAGGGCCTGCGCCGCACCATACAGCCCCTCCTTTACATAAAGGACCGTGCTGCCCACATTGGTGAGGGGATTGTGCTCCACATGGCTATCCCAAGCCGGGGCAGAGAATTCCCTGCCCGGGTAGAACCGGCTGAGAAAGGCCTTGGGCATCCGCACCAGGATCTTTGCGCCGTGTTCCGCCCGGTCCAACAGGTTTTTAACCACTTTTTCCTTGGCAGAAACCTGGAGGGCCAGGTGGATCACGGTAAACCCGCGGCAGTTAACGGCCTCCCCCTCGCAACAGAGAACACGGATGGAATCCTCCAGCCCCAATCCTTTTATAAAGGCGGCCGCTTGCCTGGCACAGAAGGCGTTATGGTCGACAACCGTCACCGGAGCTCCAGTCAGCTGGTGCAGGATGATTGCGGAAAAGGGGCAAGGGCCGCCGCCAATGCAGAGGATCTTGTCGCCCGGCCCAATCTGGGCCAGCCTTACTTCCCGCTCGATAATGTTTTTATAATACAAGGCTGTCAGGAGATAAAACAGCCGTTTTTTACAGGCCAAACATTCGATTTTTTCTGTCAAAGCCGTGATTAGCATTGGGACTCATCCCTTAAAAAATACTCTGGACAAGCAAGGCAATATGATTCATTAAACCGCCGACAAAGAGTGCGGTCAAGGTTGTCCCGGCGGCAATGGCCACGGCGGTCCGGACATTAAATTCCTTGGCAACGATGCCGAAGACCGACAAGCAGGGGAGGTACAAGAGGGAAACTACCGCCCCCACGTACATCTGGAGCGGGTTCAAGTTCAGCCCCAGAAGCGGCGCAACCGACATCTCCCGCCGGATAATCCCCAGGATCAACGAGATCACCGCCCCCTCGGGCAGGCCCAGCCAGCCCGAGACGACCGGTTTCAGCAATTCACCCAAACTCGCCAAAAGACCGGTTTCCGCCAAAACAGCGGCGAGGAATACGGCAATGAGCATCGGCCCTTCCGCTTCCACCAAAAACACTCTGATCCTGACCCACAGTTTTTTGAAATATGCCTTGGGCTCGGGGAGCAACAGGTTAGGCACCTCAAGCACCAGGGGGTTCACATCGCCTTTGAGTGTTTTCCGGAGAACCATGCCCACAGTGACGAAAACCACAAACCCGGTCAGAGCGACGGCCACCACCAGCCAGGCGGAGTAGGCCGACAGCAAAGAGATGAGCGCCCCCGTCTGGGAGATGCAGGGCACAGCAAAGCAAATCATGGCCGTAATCATTAGGCGTTCCTTATGGGTGGTGGCTGTACGGGTCCCGATAATCGCCGGGACGGCGCAGCCAAAGCCAAGAAAGATCTGGATCAAGCTCCCGCCCTGTACGCCCAGCTTACGCATGAGGTTGTCAAAGAGCACGGCAATACGGGGTAAAACACCGCTATCCTCCAACAAGGCAAACTGGGCCTGGAACAGGATGACATAAGGCATCACCAGGGCCAGGATCCATTCAAAGCTTATGCGGAAGATACCGTAGTTCCCGATTAGGATATTGTGCAAAACAGGAGGCAGGTTCAGGGGAGTGATCAACCGCTCAAAGAAAGGGACAATGACCTGGTTGACCAAGGGCAAAAGGAGAACCGCACGTAATGCTTTCCCGCCGCCCACCACTACCCCCAGGCTGATCAGGAGAGTCAGCATTGCCAAGAGAATACCGGGCCAAGGGCGAAGCATGGCATCGCCCAGGCGATCCAAGAAGCTGGGTTCGGCCCCGGTACGGGATACCACTTTGCAGACAATCTGCCGCGCCCGCTCCCAGTATTCCTGCCCGTTGCCGCTCGCCGGATCGTTATCCGGGGAACCGGCACAGGTGGCGCAGGCCCGCGGCGCCATGGCCGGGCCTTTGCCCTCCAAGATCTTTGTAAAGGCTTTGGTTATCTCGGTAATGCCCTGGCCTTTCACCGCGACAGTGGGGATCACCGGCGCCCCGAGTTCCTCGGCCAACAACTCGGTATTGATCTTAAAGCCCTTGCGCTCCGAAACGTCCATCAGGTTCAGGGCGAAAACCATGGGGATATTATACTCCATGACTTCCAAAGCCAGCTTGATGCTGCCCTCCAGATCGGCGGCGTTTAAAACAAAGAGCACCGCATCGGGGTTACTGCAGAGGAAGCGGATGGCCACCTCTTCTGCAACGGAAGTGGCGGCCAAGGAATAGGTCCCCGGCACGTCAATCAAAGTGTACTCCTTATCCCCTATCTTGTAGGCGCCTTCCATATAAGAGACGGTTGTGCCCGTATAATTGGAACTGATGACGTGTACGTTGGTCAGGGCAGAAAAGAAGACACTCTTACCTACGTTGGGAGTGCCCATTAGGAGTATTTTATTCTTTTTCGAGGACACCCTGGTGTCCTCGGCAACAAGATGACATTTCATTATTCTGTGTCCTCCTTGACCAGAATCTGCGAGGCAAGATCCTTGCCAAGGGCAATCTCCCTGGTGGCCAGGTTAACCAGGACAGGACCTCCCCATCTGTACCTCTTTTTCTTGAAAACAACGGTGCCCGGGTAAAAGCCCAAACTGTTGAGGATCTTTACATCGGGCACGTCGGATACGGTATAGCAGGAATTATCAGGAACAGTGTATAAACTGTGTTTCTGTCCCATTCTGTGTCTATGTCTCATTCTGTGCCCATGTCCCATTCCATGCCTGTGCCTCATTCTGTGCCCATGCCTCATCTCCCGCAACCTCCCTGCAGAATCATGCTGGCCTCTCAATAAAGTTAGTCTCTTCTAACTTTCAAGTTAATTATACACCTAAGACAGTGGAATAATCAAGTATCATTTCTGTTTTAATTGTATTTTCTATGTTAAATTTTCCATGAAATCCACCAGGCCGGAAAAAAATAACGGAAAAAAATATGAAAAAAAAAGCAGATGAAGCCGCCTTCATCTGCTCGTGGCTCGTGACTGGTCGTTCGTCGCTCGTTGCTCGTTGTTGGGCGCTCGTCGCTCGCGTTCAGCCAGGCCTTTGCGCTGTCTCATTGCTCGGCACTCGTCGCTCGCACGGAGCCTTGGCAATCCGGCAAAATGCCCTCGTCACTAGCCCACTCCTCCCTCGCCGCTAGACTTGCGTTGCCCAATCCCCTACCGCAAATTCTCCAGGGTAAAGGTTCCCTCCGGGATCTCCGGGTTAAACTCTATTTCCTTAACAACAAACTCGGTCCGGGTATCTTTCCGCAGCTTATCCTCCATCACCGACTCCAGCGGAAACCAGCGGCCTTCAACCTCCGCCACCTTGGTTACAGTCATCACCTTCAGCAACCGGCCGCTCCGCGCATACAACTCTTCTCGCAGCCCGACAAACCTCTCCTTATCAATCCAGGATTTCCGCTGGTAGTAGGAGACCTCCTTCCCCGGGGCCGCCGTTCCCTCCAGGACATAGCAGGGGCGGCCGTTGAACTCTTCCTCCCCGAGCAACTCGAATTTGTACAAATCGATCAGCTTATCCGCTTCCATCAGATCCTGGTAGGAAAAATCACTCCCCATGATCCCCTGGTTCAGCATGTGCCCGGAGATCTTCACCAGATCCTCGGCATCGGGGAAGAACATCCAGAGGTCATCGCCACGTTTAAGGAACTTCGTCCCCCGGTCCCGGGGGTTGGTGAAAACAACCAGGCCATTGTCGCCCTGGCCATAAGAGGTCATGGTTTTAACGATCCGCCGGTTCCGGTTGATAATGATCATCTCCGCCTCTACCTTTGCCGAGTCATAGTACTCGTTGTCATCCCGCCGTCTGATGATCTCTTCTGCGGTCAGCGCACCCCAGGCCACGGCGGCAAAGATTGCGATCAACATGCAAGAAATAAGCAAAATAACCAGTGTCTTTTTCATCAGGCCCAGACTCCCTTCTTTTTTATCCGAATCTGACATCTAGCTTCCACCCTCCAGCCCCTAACATATATCTGTGTCGATCTCACTCTTCCCTCATCGCCTCGGTCGGTTCCAACCGGGCTGCCCTCCGAGCTGGAATTAAACAGGCAATGGTGACGATGATCGATCCCAGCACAAAAGCAAATATGGCATTCCCCGGAGAAGAAACCGGATAGATAATTGGGTTGATTAAATGCGCTGCATCAAAGGCGCCGACCGCTTCACCAAAATCTATTCCGTGCTTGGCCAGATAGCCGGTGAAGAGCAATCCGGAAAGGGCACCGAGGAAACTGCCGATACTCCCCATAATTGCACCCTCAATGAGAAACAGCTGTAATATATTCTTACTCTCCAGGCCCAAAGCCATCATTGTCCCGATTTCTTTCGTCCGTTCCTTGACAATCATAATCATGGTCATAATCATCACGATACAGCCGAGCAAGACCAGGAAAACATAGACCTCGTTATATATGATATTAGCCATTTCCAAAAAAGCCATAATATCGCTGGCCTCTTTAAAACTCAAAGCCAGGTAGCGCCCGTCAGCCCCACGCTCCGCGATTAACTCCTTGACCTTGGGTAATACTTTCTTCACCAGGTTTCGCTTGGAGGTCACCAGCAATACCTCGGTCACCTGGCCTTCCATCTCCAAGATCCGTTGGGCCTGGTCCAACGGCAGGTAGAAGAGATGTTCATTTAAGACCTTCAGCCCGGTTTCCAGCCGGCCGACGATTTTAAAGGTCACCCCGCGCAAAGAGCTAAAGGCGGTATTCATTAAAATCGTGACCGTCTCCCCAACCCGCCGGTCCAATTTCTCCAGCAAAGCGGTGCCCATGACCACTTCCAGTTTGCCGGGTTCCACCATTCGCCCCTCAACCAGGTAGTCTTCAATATTCGTAAAGATGATTTCCTGCTCCGGATCAACCCCCCAACCGCTCATGGCGACTAAATCCTCTTCTGTACTGACCATGGCACCAAACTTCAGCCTGGGGATGACCATCTCGATCTCATCGGTCTCCTGAAGGCTGGCGACCATTTCCTCCAGATCCCCGCCGGGAAAACCATCCACCGGGTAAATAAGGGGCATGATCCGTTCCTGCTCCCAATACTCCTGATCAACAATTTTGATATGGCCTGAATTATAATAAATCTGATTGGCATAAGTTGAGTCAATGGCCCCGAGGATATATCCCCTGGCAAAAACCACAATCATTACGGTAAAAGCGATGGCAATGATCGAAACCAAGGTCCTCAATTTATGCCGGAAGAGATTCTTAAAAGCCAATTTAGTAAGAAACCCCATTTCCACACCTCCTTAATGGTGGTCGATGGCTTTGACCGGGTCTTTACTCGCCGCCCAGTAGGATGGTAAGATACTGGAGAGCGAAGAGACAAGGACAGCGAAGAGAAAAACAAAGAGAAAGGCCCCGGG
>JAAYGG010000043.1 GCA_012727895.1 Bacillota bacterium | reverse complement strand
TTCCAGGAGAGGGATTTCGCCCGTATTGCCGGGTTGGGATTTAACTTTGTCCGCCTGCCCATGGATTACCGGGTCTGGATCACCGGCGGCGACCTGCGCCGGTTTGATGAAAAGGTTTTGGAAGAGATCGACCAGGCTGTGGCGTGGGGGAAAAAATATAACATCCATGTCCAGCTAAATTTCCACCGGGCTCCCGGGTATTGTGTCAACCCGCCCCGGGAAGCCCTAAACCTGTGGACCGATGCCAAAGCCCAGGAAGCCTTCATCGAACACTGGGAGGTTTTTACCCGCCGCTATCAGGGGATCCCCAGCAGAAATCTCAGTTTTAACCTGCTCAATGAGCCTGCCGGCGTTGAGGCCCGGGTTTATGCGGAGCTTATGAAAAGAACGATTGAGGCGATTCACCGGATTGACCCGGAACGCCTGGTCGTTGTCGACGGGCTGAATTATGCCCGCGTGCCCGTTTGGGAACTAGTGGGGGTCAAAGCCGCCCAAAGTTTCCATAATTACGAGCCTTTCCGCTTAACCCATTACCAAGCCGAGTGGGTTGATTCCTCAGGGTGGGCCGAACCCCGGTGGCCGCTGCCGCTTATACCCGACAAGCTTTACGGCGCCATGAAACCGGAACTGCAAAGTCCCATGGTTTTTGAGGGCGATTTTCCTGTGGAAACAGAACTGAGCTTGAGGGTGCAGGTGGTCTCCAATTACGCGCGGCTGATCGTCAAGGCCGACGGACGCAGGATTTACAGCCGGATGCTGCGCAGCGGTCCGGGCCTGGGCGAATGGAAGAAAGCGGTTTACCAGGATGAATGGGGAATTTACCAGAACATTTTTGACCGGGACTACACGGCGACGATCCCGCCCGGCACGAGAAGAGTCGAGGTTATGGTGACCAGTGGCGACTGGCTTTCCTTCAGCCAGGTCACGATTGCCCCCAAAGGCCGGGAGAAGATTGTTATACCTGCCACTGTTCCCGACTGGGGCTTACAACCAGCCGCTTTCCAAATTGATTTGGACGGCTCTTACCGGATAACCCGCGCCGGTGGGAGTGACCATGTCTTGCTGGATAAAGAGTGGCTCAGAAAAACAATCGAGCCATGGCTTCACTTGAGGAAACAGGGGGTCGGGGTCATGGTGGGCGAATGGGGAGTGTACAATAAGACCCCCCATGATCCCAGCCTGCGTTGGATGGAAGATGTATTGCACCTGTTTCAAGAGGCCGGCCTGGGTTGGGCCCTTTGGAATTTTGAGGGTTCCTTCGGCATTATCAACAGTAACCGTGGGGATGTCAAATACACTCCCTTCGATGGCGACCAGTTGGACGGGGCTATGCTGGAGCTTCTTCAGAAATACTAACGCGTACGCGACAAAACACCCATGGGTATTGCACGCAAGCCTTCACGACGCGTACGAAGCGCCGGACTTGGGGCTTTATTAACGAAGCCTGAAATAAGCGACCCGCCCGGCAGGTCGCTTTCTTCTTTGGAGAGGCCGGGGCCAGCGCTTCCGGCACTCCCATTCACTTGCGGCTTTTTTAAACCGGCGGTGTTATTGTTGACGGGCCTGGTCGGCCAGGATCCGGCTCATCTGGCCTTGCGACTGTTCAAGTTCGCTCTGTTGACCGCTGCTCTGTTGTTGCTGGTTGCCCTGTTGTTGTTGACTGAACTGTTGTTGCTGCTGGTTGAACTGCTGTTGCTGGCCGCTGATGGTCCCGATCTCCAGGCCGATCAGGTCCTGGGTGGCGAGGATCTGGCTGATCCTCCCCGGGGACTTGGCGACTTCCGTTTGGGCCATATTTTGTTGGTTTTGGTTTTGTTGATAAGCCATTCTTTCACCTCCCCCGGTTATTATGGGTCAGATCATGAAAAGTATAGCCGTCAGTTCCTGAAAACCGGGTAAATCCCGACCAAAAAAAAGACTGCCGTAAACTGGGCAGTCTTTTTAGCTATTTGTTTATTCTTCACCGGTGAGCTTCTTGATTATCCCAACCCAGCGTTGGATGAGGGACGGGCCTTGGATCTCCCGGGTACAGCTGCTGGAAAGCAAAGGATACCTGCAGGTATCTTCGGTTTGGGGCGTTTGCTGGATATTCCGGTTTTTGTCATGGATTTTTACGGATAAAACAGGCATAAAACCCCTCCTTCCCTTGGCGGTTATTACACTATATGAGAGGGAAAATTACAGGGAATAAGCGGAAGGAATTCCGGGGCAGGCTAAAACAATTTTCTTTAGGGAGTTTGCAATATAAACACCGCCTTCTTTAGGGATTTGCCACAAAAATACCACAAATGCGGGGTTTTTTTTTGTTATAATTAAAATTG
The DNA here is from genome assembly GCA_012727895.1 of Bacillota bacterium. GTDB lineage: Bacteria > Bacillota > UBA4882 > UBA10575 > UBA10575 > JAAYGG01. The sequence continues at coordinate 18,238 of JAAYGG010000043.1, read as the reverse complement.
ATTACCAATATTGGCACCATCCGCAGGCGCGCGTATGGGAACAAGGATTATCAGGCGGTCAGTCGCGCACGGGCAGAAATGGAGAAACACCGTGCAGGCGACGTCCAGGAGTTTCATCATTGTTCGTCGCGCGCAGGCGGAATGGAGAAAGGGGCCAGGCCATGCGCAAAGTGCTGGTAATCGAGGACGACCCGGCCATGCAGGAACTCTTGGAGCTATACCTTTCCCGGGAAGGCTATGAGGTGCTGGCGGCTTTCGACGGGGAGACCGGGCTGGAGATGGCGGCCAAGGAGAATCCGGATTTGGTCCTCCTTGACATCATGCTTCCGGGGACCGACGGTTGGGAGGTATGTAAAAGAATCCGCCAGACCAGTTATGTCCCGGTTATTATGGTGACGGCCAAGGGCGAGGAGATCGACAGGATCCTCGGCTTGGAACTGGGCGCCGACGATTATGTTACAAAACCCTTCAGCCCCAGGGAACTGGTGGCGAGGATCAGGGCGATGTTCCGCCGGATCGAAACCCTTAGCGAACTGCAGCGGGAGAAGGCGAGCCAAAACCGTCTCTCCTTTGACGGGTTGAAGATCGAAGGGGATCTGCGCCGTGTCACCCTGCACGGGACCGAGCTCTCGCTCACGCCAAAAGAATTCGACCTCCTGTGGTTTTTGGCGGAAAACCCGGGGCGGGTTTTCACCAGGGAACAGCTTTTGGAACAGGTCTGGGGGTACTCATATATGGGCGACGGGCGGACCGTAGATACTCTGGTCAAACGCCTCCGCAAGAAACTGAAACCAGGAGGGAAAGACCATTTGATTGCTACGGTCTGGGGGGTTGGCTACAAGTTTGAACCGGGGGGTGCGAAGTGATCCGCGCCAGTCTTTTTGCGAAGCTTCTTTTCACCTACCTCATTGTCATCCTGCTTTTTTTGTTGATTCTGACCGGCCTGACCTCCATCTTTTACAACAGGTTTTTCACGAATTTCTATATAAATTACCAATTGTCCCAAGCCATCCAGTTGGCCGGGGTTTTGGAGGCAGAGGGGATCATGGATGAGGAAGGCCCGGCCAAGCAGAGGATGATCAATGCCTATGCCGGCCTCATGGGTTCCCGGGTCTTGCTGCTGAATAAAGAAGGGGGCCTGCTGGCCCGGTCCACGGCTTCTCCCTGGATGCTGACTTTGGATGATAAAGGGCTCCGCCCGCCGCGGATGCGGGTCCGGTTCCGCCGGGAAAGGGCACCGGAGTTCCGGCTTGCCAGGAACATTCAGGCCGGGCGGGAGCTTATGGCCGGCGGGGAACCGGGGGTCAAGATCCTGGAGAGAAAGGGGTTTCCCCCGGAGGAACTGATCGCCTACGCCCCGGTCCGGCGGGACGGGGAGATCACCGGCGGGGTGGTGTTGCAGTCACCGTTTGCCCCGGTAAGGATGGCGATCCGCGGCAACCGGAGGTTTTTCGGGACCGCCGCCTTTATTGCCTTAATTGCTGCGATCCTCCTTAGTTATATATTGTCCAACAGAATCACGGGGCCGCTACGGAAGATGCGCCGGGCGGCCCTGGCTATGGCGGAGGGGGATTTTTCCGCCCGGATCCCGGTGGGTTCCAAAGATGAAGTTGGCGAACTGGCGAGGAGCTTCAACCGCCTCGCCGGGGAACTGGAGAATAAAATATCCGAGCTCTTCCGGGAGAAGGAACGGATCATCACGATTATTACCAACATGTCCGAAGGGGTGATCGGCATTGACGGCGAGGGGAAAGTGGTCTTCGCCAACCCCCGGGCAGCCGAGCTTTTGGAGGATGGCATCCGGGGAAGTGAAGGGTATTCCTCCTTTTCCCGGCGGGAAGGGATGGCATTTGAAGAATTCCTCCCCCATGACGGGCTCCGGGAACTCATCGGTGAGGTCTTGACCACCGGCCAACCCCGGGAAAAAGTCCTGACTCTTGCAGCGGGTTCCCGCCACCGGGGAGCGCCGGGCCGCGTCCTCTCAGTGCGGGCGGAACCGATCACTACCGGGATTGGCGGGATCAGTAGTTACCAAACAGGGCAGCAGTTTGGCGAGAACCGGTCCGGAAAAAGCGGGGAAGGGAAAGCCGGGGAAACGGCGGCTTTAAATTCCGGTTGCGTGGCGGTGCTAAAGGATATCACCGAGGAGTGGAAGTACCAGGAGATGCAGAAAGAGTTTGTGGCCAATGTTTCCCATGAATTAAAGACCCCGCTCGCCTTGATCCAGGGGTATCTGGAAGCGATTATGGATGGAGTGACCGATGATCCCGGAAGCCAGGAACGGTTTTTAAATATCATCCACCAGGAGACTGGCAGGTTAAAGCGGATGGTAAATGACCTGCTGGCCCTGGCGGAGTTGGACCGCGGGGAAAAAAAGACGGAACCGGTGAACCTGGAAGAGGTGGCCCGGGAGATGCTGACCCTGGCGGAGAAGGAGGCGGCCAAGAAGAACCTCCGCCTGGTTCTGGAGGTTGCGCCAGCGGTTGAAGACCGGGCGCGCGGGGGCCGGGAGAACGACCGCGGGCCGTATCGACCGGTAATTGTCGCCGCCGGTTACAGCCACCTGGCGCAGGTGGTTTTAAACCTGCTGGAGAACGCGGTGCGCTATTCGCCGCCTTCCGGCCGGGTCTTAATGCGTTTGGGCTTAAGCAAGGTCTCTGGAAACGAGGACGGTGGCGTAAATGGTTCCTCGTCCGGGGAAGAAGGATTTGCCTATCTCAGTGTGGAGGACGAAGGGTGCGGGATCCCCAAAAAAGAACTGCCTTTTATCTGGGACCGTTTTTACCGGGTCGATAAGGACCGGAGCCGGGATAAAGGCGGGAGCGGGCTGGGGTTGGCCATTGTCAAACGGATTGTCGAGTTTTATGGCGGGCGGGTCTCCGTCCGCAGCGATGAAGGGAAAGGTTCGGTCTTCAGTATTTTTCTGCCCCTGGCACGGGAGGAAAAAGAATGACCCGCCAATCGACGACTACCCCGTGACCCGGGTGTGACCGGGCAGGAGGTGAGAAATACCGGTGAGCAAAAACCGGAGCAGAATACCGGCCGGGGGTTTATACCGGCTAATAACCGCCTGCCTGCTTCTGCCCTTTCTTGCGCTGTTTCTTACGGGGCCGGGGCGCTCCCGGGCGGCGGAAGACCTTTGGGATATGGAGAAAGTGGTGGCAACCGCCCTGCGCCAGAGTGAAACCGCGATCAGGGCGGCGGAGAACCTGTACCAGAAAGAGCTCGAACTGAAGATGGCCAGGGCCTTCGCGGGCGGCCGGGCCGGTGTCGGCGCGGGGGTAACCGCCGTCCCGGCGCCCGGCGGGGATTACGCCGTCACCAGCCGGCCCGAACTCACCATTGAGCTTCCGGTCACCCCCCGGTTGAAACTGGGGGCGAAATGGAATCCGGAGGATGAGACCACGGTCTCGCTGGATTACGCACCGCTGGCGGAGGATACAAAGGCCGCCGCAGCCCGGCGGGCTTTGGCCATGGCGAAGCTGGAATACCAAAAGACCATGGTCGCCCTGGAATTGGAGGTCCGGCAAGAATATATCGATCTCTTGTCGGCCCTTAAGAACCGGCGCCGGGCCGAAGAAGAACTGGCAATCATCGAGGAGTACCACAGGATTGTCCAGCGCCGTTTTGAACAGGGGTTTCTCTCCGAAGCGGACTTGCGCAGCAGCGAGGGGGAACTGCTCCGGACCAAGCTGCAATTGAAAAGGAGCAAGCTCCAGGAGGAAAGGGCCCGGCTCAACCTTTCCCGCCTCTTGCAAAGCGACCTTTCCCGGGCGCAGTTTGCCGGGTTGCCGGAGTTCCCCGTGGTCGAGGTGGAGAGGGAAGAACTGCTGGCGGAGGCCCTGGCCAACAATGTCGATTTGCAACAGGCCCGGCTGGAATTGGCGGCCGCCCGGGAGGAATTGCGGAGAATACGTCAGAACCGCCCGGTGATCTCTCTGGAGGTAACCGCGGGGAAGGAGGAGGACCCGGAGATTTTTGCCGGGCTTTCCTGGACGATTGGTTTTAACCGGCGGCAGCAGTTGGAGATTAACCGGATCAAAGTGGATCAGGGGGAGCGGGCGGTCCGGCGGGCCGAAACCGCTGTGGAGGACCGGGTGGCCGCCGCCCTTGCCGATTTTGAACTGGAGCGCCAGGCCATGGACTGGCTGGAACTCCAGTGGCAGGAGGCGGAACGGACCTACCGGGGAATGGAGATCCGGTTTGCCGCCGGTGAACTGCGCGCGGTGGAACTGGAAAAGGCGCGCCTGGCCCGGGACGAGGCTTTCCAGGAATACCTGGAGGGCTGGAACAGAACTTGGAAAGCCTGGTATACTCTGCTGGCGACTATCGCCGCTTAGAACGGGGGGGGGAGGAGCGTGCGACGACCGGGGAAATTAACCATTCTGCTGGTTGCCGCCGGGGTTTTGGCCGGGGGGTTGCTGGTATGGGGGGTAATTGCCAGAAAGGCGGGAAAGGCCCCCCAATATGTGACCACCCGGGTTACCCGCGGGACGATCATGTCGGCGGTGGACGCCACGGGCGAACTCAAACACGGCCGGCAGGAATATATCTACTGGGAAGTAACGGGTACCGTCACTAAGCTTTTGGTCAGCCCCGGCGATACGGTCCGGGAAGGGCAGCTTCTGGCCAGGCTGGAGTCGCAGGAGGCCCGGGACCATTTGGCTGACGCCCGCGACAGCCTGGAAATTGCCAGGATTAAACTGGCCAAGGCGGAAGAGGCTTTTAAAACCGCCCGCCAGGACGCGGAGTTACAATACGAAAAGGCCAAAGCCGATCTGGCCGCCGCCGCCCTGCGCCTGGAGGAACTTAAAGAAGGGCCCGGCGCCCCGGAACTGGAGACCGCCCGGAGCAATCTCCGGGCGGCGGAATGGGCCTACCAGGCGGCGGAGAAGGAATTTGCCCTCAATAAACAACTCTTTGCCGAAGGGCTGATCGCCAAGAAAGAATATGACGATTCCCTACAGGCATTGGAGGCGGCCCGGGACCAGGTGACCACGGCCCGCCTCCGTTTGGAAGAGCTGACAAAACCCCCTGACGAGAAGGAACTGGCTGTGGCCGAGGCCGCGGTCAGGCAGGCGGAGATCAATCTCTTCTTCGCCGAACGCCACCTGGAAACCGTCGAAACCACCAGGTATGAAGAGCTGACTGCCGCGCAGCTGGAATACAGGAGACAACAGCGGAATCTGGCTGAAGCCGAAAAACTGGTGGCCAGCTTAGACCTGCGGGCGCCCTTTACCGGGCTGGTTTTGACGATTAACGCCGCGGAGGGTGAAGAAGTGGTAGCCACCTCCCGCGGGCAGGAGACCTTTTTGCCCTTTATGGTTCTGGCTTCCCATGACCGCTGGGAGGTCCAGGCCTATGTCAACGAAGAGGATGTGGTCAAGATTACCCTGGGCATGCCGGCGGAGATCGTCCTCCTGGCCAAAGAGGACCGGGTCTTTACCGGCCGGGTCTCCTCTGTCGGGGCGGAAGCCAGGGTTTCCAGTAATATCGTTACTTATCCCGTCACCGTCCAGGTGGAAGAGGGCGCGGAGTTTTTCCGCCCCGGGATGTCGGCGGATCTTCTTATTATTATTGAGAAGAAAGAAGATATTCTCATCCTGCCCCAGGCGGCGATCGTCAAAAGGGGCGGCCGCAGCATGGTCCAAGTCTTGCGGGGCGGCAAGATCCAACTGGTACCGGTGGAAACCGGGATCACCGGCAACGGGATGGTGGAGATCCGTTCCGGGCTGGAGGAAGGCGAGGAAGTGGTGACCGGGGTCAGGGAAGCCGCCGCCCCCGCGGGACGGCAACCGGCCGGCAGGATCAACATCCCCGGGGTCCGGATCCGGAGGTGAGCAGGTGATCAGGGTTACCGGTCTCTCCAAGATCTACCAAACCGGCCGGGTGCAGGTGGCCGCCTTGACTGATGTCACCTTCCAGATTAAAGCCGGTGAATTCGTGGCGATTATGGGGCCTTCCGGCTCCGGTAAATCCACGTTAATGAATATCCTCGGCTGCCTCGACCTGCCCACCGCCGGCTCCTACCGCCTGGCGGGGCGGGAGATGAGCGGGCTTTCCCACGGGGAACTGGCGGAGATCCGCAACCGGGAACTGGGGTTTATCTTTCAATCCTTTAACCTGCTCCCCCGGTTGAATGCCTGGCGCAACGTGGAGTTGCCCCTGGTTTATGCGGGCCTTCCGCCTAAGGAAAGGCGGGAACGGGCGCTGGCCCTCCTCGCCCTGGTGGGCTTGGCGGACCGGGCTGAACACCGGCCGCAGGAGTTGTCCGGCGGGGAGCAGCAGCGGATTGCCATCGCGCGGGCGCTGGCCAACCGGCCCGCGGTGATCCTGGCCGACGAACCCACCGGCAACCTGGATACCAAGGCCGGCCGGGAGATTATGAAGATCTTCACCGCCCTCCACCAAGAGGGCAAGACGATAGTCATGATTACCCACGACCCGGAGATCGCCGTCTTTGCCGGGCGTGTTCTATACTTCCGCGACGGACGTCTTCGCCGGGATCTATTGACCGTGGATCCGGCGACCAATGCGGTTTTGACCGCCCGGGAGCTCATCGACCGGTTACACGGGGAGGAGGAAGAGCAGCCATGAAAACCCGGGACAATTTACGGATGGCCCTGGAAGGGCTGGCCGCCAACCCCCTCCGCTCGGTCCTCACCACTTTGGGGGTGATTATCGGCGTCACCGCGGTTATTGTCATGACGGCCCTGGGCGAAGGGGCCTCCCGGCAGGTGACCGCGGGTATTGAGGGCCTGGGCTCAAACCTCCTCATCATCACCCCGGGCCGTACCGGCCGGAGAAGCCGGGAACTGGGGGCGGCTGGCAGCGCCACCACGGTCACCAGCGACCTCCTGCCGGTCCTCGAGAGGGAATTGGCCAGGGAGGGCGGGGAACTCCTCCGGGGCATAGCCCCCGAAGCCCGGCAGGTATTGCCGGTCCGGAACGCCAGCCTCAGTATTACCACGAACGTTATGGGCGTTACCCCCGCCTACCTTGGTGTCAGGGGCTATGACTTAAAGGAAGGGGCCTTTTTCAACGAGGAGGATCTGGAGAGGCGGAACCGCCTGGCGGTCCTGGGAAAAACCACTGCGGAAGAACTCTTCGGTGAAGAGTCGCCGGTGGGGCAGGTGATCCGGATCGCCAACAACCGCTTTACGGTTATTGGTGTCTTGGCCGAACGGGGCTATTCCGGCTTCTCCCACCTGGACGATCTGGTCCTGGTCCCCCTGACCACCGCCCAGCGCCGGCTCTTCGGGCACAACCGCCTGCAAAGCATCTACCTGGAGGTGGTGGATTCCCGGTTTATGGACGCCGCCTATGACCGGGTCGACCGGATCCTCCGCGGGTATTTCCAGGAGGAGGCGGCCTATTCCTTAAGTAACCAGGTGCAGATCCTTGAGACCATCCAGAGTACCACCCGCACCTTCACCCTGCTGCTGGCGGGGATCGCCAGTGTTTCCCTGCTGGTCGGGGGGATTGGGATCATGAATATCATGCTGGTCTCGGTCACCGAACGGATCCGGGAGATCGGTATCCGTAAGGCCCTGGGTGCGCAGGGACGCGAAATCCTCCTGCAGTTTTTATTTGAAGCCATCGTTCTAAGCCTGGCCGGCGGGGGGATCGGGATCCTGCTGGGCCTGGCCGGTTCCCGCCTGGCGGCGCTTTTCGGGGGTTGGCCGGCGGTGGTCTCCGGGGGGGCGATCCTCCTCGCCTTCGCTTTTGCCTTTGGGGTCGGCCTCTTCTTTGGCGTCTACCCGGCGTACAAGGCCGCCTTGTTGCCGCCCGCGGAGGCCCTGCGCCATGAGTGAGCCTGCTTGCACCGGTAAAAGGAAAATGCTATAATCGTTACGTTGCCGCAGCACGTATTTATACGACAGTCCCGCGGCTGCCGGGACGAACACCAAAGTTCCGGAAAGGGAGGACGTTTCTATGGACCAGGCTCGGATCCGGAATTTTTGCATTATCGCCCATATTGATCACGGGAAATCAACCCTGGCCGACCGGTTATTGGAATACACCGGTGCGGTCAGCGCCAGGAAAATGGTGGCCCAGGTCCTGGATTCCATGGATTTGGAGAGGGAACGGGGGATTACCATCAAAGCCCGGGCGGTCCGCCTTACTTACCGGGCGGAGGACGGCCGGGACTATCTCCTGAACCTCATTGATACCCCGGGCCATGTTGATTTCTCTTATGAAGTCTCCCGTTCGCTGGCTGCCTGTGAAGGCGCATTGCTCCTTGTCGATGCGTCCCAGGGGATCCAGGCCCAGACCATCGCCAACCTTTACCTGGCGCTCGAACACGATCTGGAGATCATCCCGGTGATCAACAAGATTGATCTTCCCGGCGCCGATCCGGAGCGGGTCTTGAAAGAACTGGCGGATGTCGGCGGGTTCACCCGGGAGGAGGTTTTGACCGCCAGCGCCAAAACGGGCCTTGGCACAAAAGAGATCCTGGAAGCCATTGTCCGGCGGATTCCCCCGCCCCGGGGGAGTTTGGAAAGGCCTGTCCAGGCCCTGGTCTTTGATTCCCATTTCGATTCTTACCGGGGCGTCATCGCCTACCTGCGGGTGGTCAACGGCCAGTTGCAAACAGGGGAAAAGATCAAGACCATGGCGACGGGGAAAGAGTTTGAAGTTACGGAACTGGGGGTCTTTACCCCGGAGATGGAGCCGGTGGCGGAGTTGGGCCCGGGAGAGGTCGGTTATTTAATTGCCGGGATTAAAGATGTCCGCGACAGCCGTGTTGGCGACACCATAACCTCTGCGGGATGCCCGGCACAGGAGCCGCTTCCCGGCTATAAACCAGCCCGGCCCATGGTCTATTGCGGGTTCTACCCGGTGGAAAACGACGGTTATGAAGACCTCCGGGAGGCCCTGGCCCGCTTGCAATTGAACGATGCGGCCCTGGTCTATGAGGCGGAGTCCTCCAATGCGCTGGGATTCGGTTTCCGCTGCGGCTTCCTGGGGCTTTTGCATATGGAGATCATCCAGGAACGGTTGGAGAGGGAGTACGGCCTCAATATCATCGCCACCTCCCCCAGTGTGGTTTTCCGGGCCTACTTGAAGAAAAACGACGAAGTCCTTGAGATCCGCAACCCGTCGGAACTCCCGGCGGCCGGGGAGATCGAGCGCTTGGAAGAGCCCTTTGTCAAAGCCAGTATCATCCTGGCCAGCGACTACGTGGGTCCCATCATGGAGCTTTGCCAGGAGAAAAGAGGTATCTACCAGGGTATGGAGTACCTTACCCCTGAACGGGTCCTGCTCAAATACGACCTGCCATTCGCCGAGATTTTGCTGGACTTTTACGATAAACTGAAATCCCGGTCCCGGGGTTACGCCTCATTGGATTATGAGTTCGCGGGTTACCGCGCCTCCGATCTGGTCAAGCTGGATATCCTCTTAAACGGGAAACCGGTGGATGCCCTCTCCGCCATCGTACACCGGGAAAAAGCCTATTCCCGGGGGAAACAGCTGGTCCAGAAACTCAAGGAGATCATCCCCAGGCAACTCTATGAAGTGCCAATCCAGGCCGCCATTGGCAGTAGGGTGATTGCCCGGGAGACCGTGAAGGCGATCCGTAAAGATGTCTTGGCCAAGTGTTACGGCGGGGATGTGACGAGAAAACGCAAGCTCCTGGAGAAACAGAAAGAAGGAAAAAAACGCCTGAAACAACTGGGAACCGTGGAAGTGCCCCAGGAGGCGTTTTTGGCAGTGCTCAAGATCGACGATTGACCGGCCGCTATACGGTTTATATATCTGGCATATGCAGCCGTTATTTCCTTTTGTACAGTTCGACGAAGCCCCCTTTTGTCCGGCGCGCGTCAAAGATGGTGACAAAGGCCTTGGGGTCGGTCTTATCCAGCAACTCCAATAAACGGGGGAGTTCTTTACGGCGCGTGGTGATATTGAGGATGTGGCGGGGACCGGATCTCCCCTGCCCTTCAACGACGGTGACCCCGAAGTTATTCTGGCGCAAAAGACAGATCAACTTCCCGGAGTTGGTCTTTGGGATCACCTGTACCAGGTTATACCCGACCGCCAGGCGCTCCTCCAGCCAGCCGCCGACCAGTGTCCCGCAGGAAAAACCAAGGGCGTAAGCGATTATCTTCCAGGGTTCATTTAAATGATGCACCACCCGGCCCAGGGCCATGATATAGATACTGACCTCGAAGAAACCGGTCATCGCGGCGCGGATACGTTCGCCCCGCATGAGCATGAGCACGCGGAAGGTGGCCAGGCTGACGTCGATGGCGCGGCCGAAGAAGATAAACAAGAGATTCGCTAAGACATCCATGGTGTGTTCCCCTTTTTCTCTTACCGGATCCGGTCTTCAATAATATCCATTGCACTTAAGAAAAACAACAGCTAAATTTAAAATAATCGTTACAATTAATGTACCTTGTACAAAGAAAACTGTCAAGGGGGAAAGAGATGGCTAAGCCTCTCGCCGTCTATTTGCATATACCCTTCTGCCGGCAAAAATGCGGTTATTGTGATTTTCTCTCCTTTGCCGGGCGGGAGGATCTCTTCCGGCCGTACCTGGAGGCTTTGGTGCAGGAAATCCGGTTACTGGCCGGTGAAAGGCCGCCGGTGGCCACGGTCTATATCGGCGGCGGCACGCCAACGCTCTTATCCGGGGAGGATCTGGCCTCTCTCCTCCAGGAAGTGAAGGCCGCAACCTGGCTGGACCCGGCGGCTGAGATCACGGTGGAAGCCAACCCGGGAACGGTTACCTTGGAGCAACTCCGCGTTTTACGGGCGGCGGGTGTCAACCGTCTCAGCATCGGCGCCCAGGCCGGCCAGGATAAGTTCTTGCGGCTATTGGGGCGGAGCCATACGGCGGCCCAGACCGGTGCAACGGTGGCCGCGGCCCGGGCGGCCGGTTTTACCAATATCAACCTGGACCTGATTTACGGGCTGCCCGGACAGGCGGTGGCCGAGTGGCGGGAGAGCTTGGAATGGGCTGTGGCCTTGGAACCGGATCACCTTTCCTGCTACTGCCTGCAACTGGCGCCGGAGGTCCCGCTGGCGAAGGCTATTGCCGCCGGGCACTACCGGCCGGTCGTCGAAGAGGAAATTGTCGCCATGTACTATGAGACCTTGCGTATTTTGGCGCAGGCCGGGTATGAACAGTACGAGCTGGCCAATTTCGCCCGGAAAGGCTATGAATGCCGGCATAACCTGTTTTACTGGGAGTACCGGGACTACCTGGGCCTGGGTTTGGGCAGCCACTCTTTTCTCTCCGGGGAACGCCGGGTTAACGAGGAGGATTTCCCCAACTATTTCGCCAAGGTTGCCGCAGGGGAAGAACCGGTGGCCGTCAGGGAAAAGATCGACGCCGGCCGCGGGATGGTGGAAATGGTCATGCTCGGCCTCAGGTTGACCAAAGGACTTGATGCCAAGGAGTTTTTCCACCGCTGGCGGAGGGATTTACGGGGTTTCTTCTCCCCCCGGCTGGAGATTTTGCTTGAAAAAGACTTTTTACGCTGGGAAGGGGATAACTGCCGTTTGACGCCCAAAGGGATGCTGGCCAGCAACCGGGTGTTGGTTGAACTTCTGGACGTCCATTTGTAGGCAATCTTCATCCTGCCTCTTGACAAAGAGAGGAAGGGGTGATATTTTTAGAGTAGATCAGTTAGCACTCATTGACCGAGAGTGCTAACAGGAGGGTGAAGCACAAATGACCAGAAGGGAGTTGGATCCTAGAAAAGAAAAGATTTTGCAGGTGGTTACGGATGATTATATCGAGTCGGCAGAACCGGTCGGCTCGCGGACAATCGCCCGTAAACACAATTTAGGGCTTAGCCCGGCGACAATCAGGAATGAGATGGCAGACCTGGAAGAGTCCGGCTACTTGAAACAGCCGCATACCTCTGCCGGGAGGATCCCGTCCCACCGCGGTTACAGGTATTATGTCAATATATTGATGGAACAGAAACAATTGACCAATGATGAATTGGCTTTTATTAAAGGGGAATTTGATCCCAAAAACAAACCGGCAGGATACGAATCGATCCTGCAACGGACAGCCAAAATTGTCTCGGAGATTACTAAATACCCGTCATTAATCCTTACCCCCCGGCCGCAGGAGGCCCGTTTTCGCCATATCCACCTGGTGGCGATGGACGGCAATCATGTCCTGGGCTTGGTCGTTATGGATACGGGGTTTGTTGAAAACATCCTCCTCGAGACGCCGGTGGCTTATACCCAGGATGAACTCAACAAGATTTCCGCCTTTCTCAACAGTAAACTCCATGGTGTTTCCCTGGGCGAGTTCGGAACGGGCGTTCTGAATCAATTGCAAACGGAGGCCCAATCCTGGGAAGGCCTTGGCGATACCCTGCAATTGCTCCTGGCTACTCTGGACCGGAAGAAACAGGACCGGATTTATGTGGACGGCACCATCAATATCCTGGAACAGCCCGAGTTTAAGCAGGTAGAGAAGTTTAAACTGTTGCTCAGCATTTTAGAGGAGGAGGAAAAACTCCTGAACCTTATGAACCAGGCTTTGCAAAAGCGCGGCCTCAATATTTATATCGGGGAAGAGATTAACGACGAGTCCGTTGAAGACTGCAGTATGGTAACAGCCACCTATGAAGTGGACGGCAAAGTTCTTGGGGCCGTCGGTGTTTTGGGCCCCACGCGGATGGATTACGCCCATGTGGTAACAGTCGTTGATTTTGTCGCGAAAAGCCTGAGCAATTTTTTAAAGGAGAAATAACCTGCGGGCGAGACGCGGCAGATACCGCCCGCGGGCGGGCAAGCGAAGAATTGTTGTACGGAGGTTTAATGATGAAAACGATGGCTGACGGAGGATCTGCGGATGCCCGCCGGGATCTGCAAGCGGAAGAGGCCGCCGGGAAAAGCCGGAATTCCGGGAAACCCGGGGAGATTGGCGAAGGGGTGAAGGGTGGGCCGGCGGGAGCCGGCGGGCAAGATACGGCAGGTGAGAAAAGAGAAGAAGATAAAGGCTTAGAAGAAGGGCAAGATGAAAGAAGAGAGGACCCCGCGGTCCGCCTTGCCGAACTGGAAAAAGAGAAAGAGGAGCTAATTCAGAGGTGGCTTCGTTTACGGGCTGATTTTGAGAATTACCGGCGGCGGAGCCGCGAGGAACTGCAGCGTGCCCGCGAACAGGCCTTGGAGGAGTTTATCATCAAGCTACTGCCGGTGGTCGACAATTTGGAGCGGGCATTAGCGGCCTCCACCGGCAGCTCCGGGGACGAAGCCAACCTGCGTACCGGGGTGGAGATGGTTTTTCGGCAGTTCATGGAGGTTTTGGAGAAGGAAGGGGTGACTCCCATCGCGGCTGTAGGGGAGATCTTTGACCCGGAAAAACATGAGGCCTTTTGCAGGGAAGAGTCGGAAAAGCCGGAAAATACCATCCTGGAGGAATACCAAAAAGGGTACCTTTTTGGGGAGAAAACTATCCGGCCCAGCTTGGTAAAGGTGGCGGCCGCAAAAGAGTAAACGGATACCAGTGAAATTAGATATTGGATAATGAGGAGAGGGAGTTGGAGGTTGATGGAAAGTGGCAAAAGTACTCGGTATTGACCTGGGAACAACAAATTCCTGTATGGCGGTGGTCGAAGGCGGTGAACCGGTGATTATTCCCAACGCCGAGGGCGGCCGGACCACCCCATCGGTGGTCGGGTTCTCCAAGAGCGGCGAGCGCCTGGTCGGGCAGTTGGCCAAAAGGCAGGCCGTGGCCAATCCCGAACGGACGGTGACCTCCGCCAAGCGGTACATGGGAACGGACCATAAATTCACCATCGACAATAAGGAATACACACCGCAGGAGATCTCCGCCATGATTCTGCGGAAAATGAAAGCCGACGCCGAAGCCTACCTCGGCGAGAAAGTGGAAAAAGCAGTCATCACCGTACCGGCATATTTTACCGATGCCCAGCGGCAAGCGACAAAGGACGCCGGGGTCATCGCCGGCCTGGAGGTCTTGCGGATTATTAATGAACCGACGGCTGCGGCTTTGGCCTACGGGTTGGAGAAGAGCGACGCCCAGACTGTTCTCGTCTTCGACCTGGGCGGCGGTACTTTTGACGTTTCCATCCTGGAATTGGGGGACGGGGTTTTTCAAGTCAAAGCCACCAGCGGCAATAACAAGCTGGGCGGCGATGATTTTGACGAACGGATTGTCAACTGGATGGTGGAGGAGTTCCGGAAGGAACACGGGGTGGATCTGGGTAAAGACCGCATGGCCATGCAGCGGTTGAAAGAGGCGGCGGAAAAGGCCAAGATTGAGCTCTCGGGGATGGTTACCACCAATATTAACCTGCCTTTTATCACCGCCGTTGACGGGCAGCCGTTGCATCTTGATATGACCCTGACCAGGGCGAAGTTTGAAGAATTAACCGCCGATCTGGTCGAGGCCACCATGGGCCCGACCAAGCGGGCTTTGAGCGACGCCGGCCTTGAACCCGGCCAGATCGACCGGGTGATCCTGGTCGGCGGGTCGACGCGTATCCCCGCTGTGCAGGAGGCGGTGAAGCGGATTACCGGCAAGGAACCCTATAAAGGGGTCAACCCCGACGAGGTGGTGGCGATTGGCGCCGCCATCCAGGGCGGGGTCTTGGCAGGGGAGGTCAAGGATATCGTTTTACTCGATGTCACCCCGCTCTCCCTTGGCATCGAAACCCTGGGGGGTGTTTTCACGAAGATCATCGAGCGGAACACGACCATTCCCACGAGCAAAAAGCAGATTTTCTCCACGGCCGCCGACAACCAGACTTCGGTGGATATCCATGTTTTGCAGGGTGAACGGCCAATGGCCGCCGACAATGTGACCCTCGGCCGGTTCCGCCTGGATGGGATCCCCCCGGCGCCGCGGGGAGTACCCCAAATTGAGGTGGCCTTTGATATTGACGCCAACGGGATTGTCCATGTTTCCGCCAAGGATTTGGGTACCGGCAAGGAACAGAAGGTGACGATCACCTCTTCCAGCGGGCTCTCCAAAGAAGATATCGAGCGCCTGATGAAAGAGGCGGAAACCCACGCGGAAGAGGACAAGAAACGCCGGGAACAGGCGGAATTGAGAAACGAGGCCGACTCTTTAGTTTATACGGTGGATAAGACCTTAAAAGATATTGGGGATAAGGCTGCCGCGGATCATGTGGAAAGGATTAAGAAAGCCAAAGAAGAACTCTCCCAGGCTTTGGCGGGCGAGGATTACAACCTGATCCGGGAGAAGAAAGACGCCCTCCAGCAGGCCTTGCACGACTTGTCGGCCACCATTTACCACCAGGCCGCCGGCGGCGCCGCAGCGGGTTCCGGGACCGGCGGGCAACAGGCTAATAGCCACGGTCCTACTGTAGATGCGGAATATGAGGTAAAAGAGGACGAAGCCAAGTAGGATCCCGGGGCTTGGCAGGAAAGAGAGTAGAATAGACCATGGCCAAAAGAGATTACTATGAAGTTCTGGGTGTCTCCCGGGACGCCAGCGAAGAAGAGATAAAAAAGGCCTACCGCCGGTTGGCCCGGAAGTATCACCCGGATGTCAATAAAGAGGATCCCCAGGCGGAAGAGAAATTTAAAGAAATCAACGAGGCTTACCAAGTCTTAAGCGATCCGCAAAAACGGGCCGCCTACAACCAGTTTGGCCATGCCGGCGCCGACGGCAGTTTCGCCGGTGGAACCGGTGGTTTTGGCGGGTTTGGCGGTTTTGGGGATTTTGATTTTGATATCTTCGGTGACATTTTCGACCTCTTCCGCGGCGGGCGGCGGCGCCGGACCGGCCCGGAGCGGGGCGCCGACCTCCGTATGGACCTGACCATCGATTTTAAAGAGGCGGTTTTTGGGACCACAACCACGGTCAAAGTACCCCGGATTGAGGTCTGCCCAGTCTGCCACGGGAACAGGGCTAAACCAGGGACGGAGATCAAGACCTGCCCGCGTTGCCAGGGAAGGGGAGAGGTCCACTATGTCCAGAATACTGCTTTTGGCCGGTTTACCACCGTCCGCACCTGTGAAGAGTGTGGCGGGGACGGCAAGATCATCGATACCCCGTGTCCGGAATGTGCCGGTAAAGGACGGATCCGGCGCCTGCGGGAGATTAAGGTGAAGATTCCGGCAGGCGTGGATAACGGGTTCAGGGTACGGGTAGCAGGTGAAGGCGAGGCCGGGCTGCGGGGCGGTCCCCCCGGCGACCTCTTTGTCTATTTGAGCGTCCGTCCCCACCCGCTATTTCAACGGGAAGGCGATAATATCATCCTTGAGCAACCCATCAGTTTCGTCCGGGCGGTTTTGGGCGGGGTCATTAAGGTCCCGACCCTGGAGGGGACCTCGGAATTGAAGATCCCCGAGGGAACACAGACCGGCGCTGTTTTCCGCCTGCGCGGCCAGGGGGTTCCCCGGCTGCACGGGCACGGCCGGGGCGACCAACTGGTACGGGTCAAGGTCCAGGTCCCCACCAGACTCAACTCCGCCCAGCGGGAGGCCGTTTACAAGCTGGCGGCGGCCTTTGGCGAGGAGATCCCGGAGGATAAAAACTTCTTCAACAAGGTCCGGGATGCCTTGGGGAAATAGCCCGTTTGATTTTAAATGTTAGAGAAGGAAGAAGACGGCAAAAAGCGAATTTATTTAGAGCCGTCTTCTTTTTATTTGCCAGCAAAGGGGACCTTTCTATGCGCCGGTCAATTCCTAATGGCCATAAATTTGAAAGGCACCGGGCCCTTCTCGCCGGTGCGCTGCTGGTGGTTTTTTTCAGTATCACCGCCGGTGGAACCGGTTATCCCAGCGGGCAGTTTTTACCTGCAGGCGAGGGAGAAAGGCCGGCGGAGAACGGAGTCGCCCGGGGGTCGCCGGCGTTCGCTTTATACATATCATACTTAATGGCGGAGATTGACGCCAGCCAAGAACCGGGTGTAATCTGCAGAATCAGTGACGAGGGGATGAGGATGATCCGCCGGTTCCGCGGTCTGGTTGAAAAACCGGTTGATGACGGCAATTTACTGAAACTGCCGTCACCGGCGAGACCTTTTGCCTCTACATACCAGCCGGGCCCCTTGATGTTCCTCGCGGACCCGGCAATCCCCAGTACAAAGCAGGTTGAGGTTGCTGCCGTTGCTTTTGAACCCCTCAGGGAAATGGTGGCCTTTGTCAACAGCCACCCCGGTTGCCAGCTGATGGTGGCCTCCGGGTACAGGTCCTATGAAAGACAGGCGGTGTTATTTGCCAACAGGGCAAAACGGGTTTTGATTGAATACCCGGAGCTGCAGGGTGACCGGGAAAAGGCGGAGAGGATTGCCGGGAGGATTGTGGCCGTCCCGGGTACGAGCCAGCACATGACGGGCAGGGCTATAGATTTTACCACCGCCGTGCTTAAGGGGGGCCTGGTGGAGGAATTTGCGGGTACTCCCGAAGGCAGGCTCCTGAAGGAGCATGCCTGGAGATACGGGTTTGTCTTCCCCTACGCCGAGGGGAAAGAGGAGATAACCGGTTATATTTATGAACCCTGGCACCTGCTGTACGTGGGGAAATACCATGCGGAAATCATCCAGATGCACGGCTGGGTCATCGAAGAGTACCTGGGTTATATGGAGAAAGAGAGGAGTATTCTCTTCCGGGCGACGGAGGGGGAGTTACGGCGGTACCTGTATAACGAAGAAACCGGAACCGTAGAGGTAAACCTGATAAAGGAGAAAGAGCCTTCCTGGTGTTATCTCCGGGGCCGGTGGAATTGGGAAGAAAAATGGAGTAAGCGAGGCGAGGTGGTTGACAGACCCCGGGGGCTGTGATAAGATTTTTTTAAACTCGATGAACGGGTGAAGTAGGAAAAAGCCTTGGTAAAAAGAGAACCGGTGGCGGGTGCAAACCGGTCCAGGCCTTTCCGAAGTTACCCCCGGGAGAGGGAGACCTGAAACCGCCCGGCGGCAAGTAGGGTTTTCCGGTCTGGAACCGTTATTTCCGAAGAGAGGCCGTATTGGACAGGAGCGGCTTTCCCCGCTCTTCGCGCCCGGCGATTCAGACCGGCGCGCGCAAAACGGCAAATAGGGTGGTACCACGGGTCTTTCCCCTCGTCCCTAACAGGATGAGGGTTTTTTATTTTCTCCTTTCTGTTTTATCTTTCTCTTTGGAGGAAAGAAAGACGCGTTAAAAATACCGGAGGGATGATGATGAGCGAGAACGTACTGGATATTTTCAGAGAACGCGGCTTCCTGCAACAGATCACCTTTGAGGAGGAGCTCCGGGAGTTACTGGCCACCGAAGAGGTTGCCGTCTA
>JAAYGG010000042.1 GCA_012727895.1 Bacillota bacterium | reverse complement strand
GGGTGGTTGAGGATACAGTTGGATAGTCAAAAGTGTGGTAGTGAGTGAGTATAAAGGATACAGAGGTGGCGATTGCTTGGCATTTTGAACACGAGTGAAATAAAATAGAGTCCTCTCGAACTCTTGTTCCATGACAAACAGTTGTCACCCCTCTTTGTTATAATGAGACAAAGAGGGTTTTTTCGTTATCAATAGAATGTTTTTACAATAGTGGTGAATAAAGCAGTTTAGTTTGATATTTTCCTGTTGCTGATTTAAACCTAATGTAAGAAACAGGGAGGGTCCTTTATGCCGCTTGAACTTGGTGTATGGAGGATAGACGAAGGTCTGAAATCGGTCGAATTTAGCTCGTTAGATATTGAGTCCCGTCTTGAGGATATACTTGATGAAAATATCAGTATTGCT
This sequence comes from Bacillota bacterium, assembly GCA_012727895.1. Lineage (GTDB taxonomy): Bacteria > Bacillota > UBA4882 > UBA10575 > UBA10575 > JAAYGG01. Next base: position 2,795 of record JAAYGG010000042.1, on the reverse strand, counting down.
TCGCCAAATTGGCTTGTGATCGGGAGACAAGTCCGTACGGATTACGGTACGATTATTGATCTTTTGGCGCTGGATCAAGACGCCAATCTCATTGTAATTGAGCTTAAACGGGATAAGACCCCTCGTGATATTATTGCCCAGGTTCTTGATTATGGTTCCTGGGTTCGTGAGTTAAAGGCCGATCGGCTTGGCCAGATAATGTTAATGCAGAATAAAATGGTAAGACATACGGCTAACAAGTTGCGATTGTCAACGAAAAAGTGAGCCGCGTGATATCGAAAAAGTGAGCCACTATTGATAATGAATTTGTGATCCACGCGATATTGAAAATGTGATCCATTAACGATAAGATTGTGAGCTACTTAAGAGCCGGCTTCACCCCCTTCCTTGCGGCGCTGTTTCAACCGGTAAGATTCTGCACTCATGTTTAGGATATGAGACCGGTAAGTCAGCCGGTCAACCAAGGCCGCAGTGAGCATCGGATCCCCAAAGAAATCGGTCCACTTTGAAAATTCAAGGTTTGTGGTGATAAGGATACTGCCCCTTTCCGTTCTCTCGGAAAGGACCTGGAACAACAATTGGGCATGGGCCTGGTTGAATGATACGTAGGATAATTCATCCAGGATTAAGAGATCGGTTTTGGCCAGTTGCTGCTGTAAACGCCCTAGTTTGGTCAGTTCCTGGGCTTCGTGCAAGGTGATGGCCAGCCCGGCGGCGGTAAAGAATTTAACCCGGAATCCTAAAGAACATATCTTCATCCCAAGTCCAATCGCCAGATGAGTTTTACCGGTTCCGGGATTGCCAACTAAAATTACGTTTTCCCGGTTGGTCACAAATTGCCCTGTTGCCAACTGCCAAACAACGGCGGGGTCAATTTTGGGAAGGTTGCTGAAATCGAAATTATCAAGGGATTTGGGATAGGGAAATCCCGCCGCGCGAATCCGGCGTTTTTGTTGGTTTTCCTTGCGTTGTTCCAGCTCAAGAGCTAACAATTTAACCAGGAACTCTTCATACCCCAAACCCTGTTCCTGAGCAATCCGTAAGGTTGCCTCATAGCGCAGGAAGGTTGGCAATTTAAGCTGCTTGGCATAGATTTTGATCAATTGACCCGGGGTGGAGGTCATTGGCTCTCACCTCCGAGCAAATGGTCATACCCGGCCAGATCAACCGGTTTTACGCAAATATCCTTGGGGTTGGACAGATATTCCCGCCTGCCGGCTTGTAGGTAAAAAAGGACGCTCTCGATGTTGTACTGGCGATTATTAATGGCTTGCCTGACCGCTTGTCTGACCGGTTCCACACCGCAATCGACGATTAAGCGCAGTATCTTTACTAAATCGTGATTGCCTCCGGGCAGCCGGTCCGCCAAATGAAAGATTTCTGCCGGGAGGTTGGCTTGTTTGACCTGGCGGGCATTTCTCACCGCCCGTGGCCTTTGCTCCAAAAGCCGGATGTAATGGTCAAGCTGGAATCTCGTCTCATCTTTGGCGTAACTTCGTTCATGTAATGCCACCACTTGACCGCAGTATTCAACCCTTACGGCCAGACCGGTCCCCTTGACTGTCACTCGTTTGCCGGCCAGTTCCACCGGAACCGAGTAGCGGTTACGGCCAAATTTCACCGTGGCGTAATAATCAACCGGGGCCAGTATTTGTCTTGCATAGTCAAACTGATAAACAGGAAGCGGTAAGAGACTCTTTTTTTCAACTGCAAGCGCTTCACCAACAGTTTGGGATCGCCCTGGGATCCGATGATTTAAGTACTTCAGGCAATGGTCCAACAAAAGCTGGTTTAATTCATCCCAAGACTCAACACGCGGCACCGGAACAAAAACGTTACGGCGGATATACCCAACCAGGTTTTCGACCAGGCCTTTCTCGTGGGCTTCTCCGGGGTTGCAGAAATCGGCTTGGAAGGCGTAATGGGCTCTTAAGGCACGGAACATGTCCTGCTCGGCCACGACATGACGGCCCCAGCCTTCTTTAACCGCGGTCTTCACGTTGTCGTAGATGTTTCGCCTGGTAACACCGCCAAAATATTCTGCGGCTAAAACGTGGCCTTCCAAAAATGATTCCTGATTCTGTGCTGGAAAGGCAACCACAAAGGGGGCCGAGCTATAGCATAACCTGACACAAAACAACATGGCTTTGGTCTTTTCGTTTTTTAAGTAAAACGTGGCTTCGCCCCAGTCGAACTGGGAGGCTTCGCCGGGTTCAAAACTCAACGGGATAAATACCTGCTTTGGGAGTTCGTTTTTGATCTGCCGCACTGCCCGGCGAACTGTCGATTCGGAGCCTGTAAAAGCCTTTTCCGCTACCAACCGGTCATAAATGCGCTTGGCGGTATGATGTTGTTTCTTAGGCGCTTCCCGGTCTTCTTTTAGGCAGTTTTTAATGAATTCTTTCACTTCTGGAGTGATGACTGTGGGTTTCCGGTGGTATATCTTCCTTTCCCATGGGACTTGCTTGCCTTCGCAATATTTGGCTACGGTATTACGCGAAATCCCCAGTCTTCTTGCGATCTCCCGTTTTGGTTAGTGTAAAATTACTGTAGGTCTTAGCAGGAAATAACTTATGGAAAAAAGAAGAGGAACCTCACATTTAGGCAATTGAATGAATCCCCCTGAAGAAGGAGGCTGAGGTTCCTCATGGATCTAATTCGTTTAGTAGAAGAAAAAATCCTTTCGGTAGTGAACGAAATATCAAAAATTTTCGAAGGCGAGATTGACTATCTAACCTTTGAGGTTCGATTAAAGAAAGAGCTTGACAGTTTAGGCCGTGACCTGCTGCAACTGG
>JAAYGG010000041.1 GCA_012727895.1 Bacillota bacterium | reverse complement strand
TTTTTTATTGAATTTCAGGATAAGATATAAAGATGAAGGAAATCCCCAAAAAATAATGAACTATTATAAAATGGGTTAAGTATAAAATGGGTTAAGCAATTGGATACAAGAGTCAGTTTAACAAAGAATGGGGAGCATGTCAACGAAAGGACCCCATGAATCCTGGATACTTTTCTTTCCGGTTGGCGAATAAGATAGATACCGGCGCCGGGCGGTATCAGAAAGGACGGATGATTTTGAAATCGGGTGAGAGCATATATTTTATTGGCATTGGCGGAAACCGTCTCAGTGCATTGGCCAAGATTTATCATGACAGGGGATACCGTGTTGCCGGTTCCGACCGGTGCCGGACAAAAGCCACGCGGGAGTTGGAGGAAAGAGGAATCCCGGTGGATTACGGGCATGACCCGAAGCGTATTACCAAAGACATTGATCTGGTGGTCTATACCAATGCGGTCGGGGAGAACAACCCCCAGCTCATCAAGGCCCGTACCGAAAGAATTCCGGTTATGGAAGGGGCCGAGCTTTTGGGGAGCTTAATGCGGGAGACGGGGATCGGCATTGCGGTCGCGGGCACGCACGGGAAAACCACTACCACCGCCATGATCTCGCTCATCTTGACCAGGAGCGGTAAAGACCCCACGGTCGAGGTGGGGGGCGAAATGAAGGAGCTCCCGGGGAACCACCGGACCGGCGCCAGCCCCTATATTGTGGTGGAAGCCTGTGAATTCCGCCGTTCCTTTTTGCACCTTTCCCCCAAATACGCGGTGATCACCAATGTGGACTGGGACCACCCGGATATCTTCCCCAACTCCGGCATGGTGGTGGAGGCGTTTCAGGATTTTGTCCGGCTTTTGCCGCCCGGCGGCGGTTTGATTGCCTGGCGCGAGGAGAAGCATTTTGCTGAACTGGCGGCGGTGTCAAAGGCGCCGGTGACCAGTTTCGGCTTTACCCCGGAGGCCGACTGGTCTCTCCGGCACCCGCAGCCCCGCCCGCCCCTGGGGGCGGAGGCCGAGCTCTTTTACGGCGGGGAATATAAGGGCTGCCTCCGGTTACAGGTCCCTGGGGAATATAACCTCCTGAACGCGGTGGCGGCATTGGCCGCCGGGGTCCAGGTGGGAGTGGAAGTCGAAGAGGCCCTTGCCATTCTCGAAGAATTCCAGGGGGTCAAGCGGCGTTTTGAGATCAAGGGAGAAGCCGGGAAGGTGCTGGTTGTTGACGACTACGCCCACCACCCGGTGGCGATCGCCAAAACCCTGCAGGCGGCCAGGAGGCATTTTCCCGGCCGGATCTGGTGTGTTTTCCAGCCCCACCTTTTCAGCAGGACCCGTTGTTTGTTGAATGAGTTCGCCCATGCCTTCAATGCCGCTGATATCCTGGTTTTGGCCGACATCTACCCGGCGCGGGAGAAGGACCCGGGGGATATTTCCAGCCGGATCCTGGCGGCGGAGGCCGGCAAATACCATGGGGATGTCCGGTATCTTGGGGACATGGCCTCCATCAAGGAACACCTCCTGCAGGAAGCCCTGCCCGGGGACCTCATCATCACCATGGGCGCCGGGGATATTTGGAAAGTCGGCGAGGAATATCTCCAGGAGAAAGAAGGCATCTTTGTGGGGACAGGGACGGAGAATCTACAGCAGCAGAGGGGTTAAAGCCATATGGAGTTTTATATCGCCGGTTTTGGGAAGGGCTTTGTCTTCTGGGATGAAGAAGGTTTCTTGCGGAAGATCATCCTCCCCGGGGAAAAGGGGATCAGCGAAGAAGTGGTTGCGGCGGAAGCCCGGCGGTACCCCGGGTCCTCCGGGACCCACCCCTTTTTGGCGGCCTTGGAAGAATACCTGCAGGGCCGGCGGAGGGATCTGGCCTTTCCCTACCGGCTGGAAGGGACCGATTTTCAGAAAAGGGTCTGGCAGGCTTTAGCTGAAATCCCTTATGGCGAAACCCGTACCTATAAACAGATCGCAGCGGCGGCCGGTTCGCCGGGGGCGGCACGGGCGGTGGGACAAGCCTGCGGGGCAAACCCCCTTCCCCTGCTCATCCCCTGCCACCGGGTGGTGGCCAGCGGCGGGCTTGGCGGGTTCGGCGGGGGTGAACCGCTGAAGAAATACCTTTTGCGTTTGGAAGGAGTTAAAATTTAGCTAAAAAACAGGACTTCACCAGCTTCCTGCCGAATCAACCAGGGAGCTTTTTTAATGGAGTGCCGGAGGAAAGACGGAACAGGGGCAGGCCTGTGCCGGCCGTTGGGCCGGTGTAGCAAAAAAGGAGGATCTGGTGTCGACCGTGACCATCACCCATTTGGTTTTTGACCTGGATGAGACCTTGTATCCCCCGGAAACCCGATTATTGAGGGTTATTGATCAACGGATCGAACGCTTTTTACAAGAAAAGCTGGCTCTGGATGCAGAGGATGTAACGGCCTTGCGGAAGGAGTATTTTCATAAATACGGGACTACCCTGCGGGGCGTCCGTGAGCGGCACGGGATTGATCCGGAAGAGTATTTTTCCTATGCGTACCTGACCGGGGTGGAGGAGTATCTCACCCCCGATCCCCTGCTCCGGGGGGCTTTGGAGGAGATCCCCCTGCCCAAGGTTGTCTTCTCCAACAGTCCAAAAGAGCATGTCGCAAGAGTCCTGCGGGTTTTGGGGATTGACCATTGTTTCCAGGAGGTTTTTGACCTCCGTTTCAGCGGTTATCTGGGGAAACCGAACCCCTTTTCCTACCGCCTGCTGCTGGAGGCGTTGGCGGTAAAAGCGGAAAATTGCCTCTTCTTTGACGACCAGCCGGCCAACCTGGAGACCGCGAAGAAGATGGGGTTTTGGACTGTTTTGGTGAATAAAAAAAAGAAAGGGCCGGCAGATTTTTGGATCCCGGATATTCACCGGCTGCCGGCGATTTGGAGGGAAATTAGTGGGGAAAACCCCGGGTCTACCCGGGGGAAATAGCCCTTGGAAAACTAAAGGTTCTTTAATTCCCTGGCCAGTTGCTGGAAGACCCGTTTTTCGCCCTTGGCCAAGGCCTGGTCGATCTCGGCCATCAGTTCCTGGCGGCGTTGTTTTTTTCTCTCCTCTTCCAGGAGAAGCCGGAGTTCAAAATTGAACTGCAAATTCCTGATTTTTTCCGGGGGAATGATCAACGCCCCCTCTTCGGAGACCTGCCAAAAAGGCCGGCATTTTTCCCGGTCCGGGAAGTAAAAGGTGAGAAAGAGCTTATTGCCCTTGCTTGCATCGAAGTTTTCCAGGTACTCAAGGATGACATCGGGATTGGAGATGGTCTCCTTGACCGTCATGAGCAAACAGGAAGGCATGGCCGTATCTTCACTGGAGATCACCAGGAGCGGGCGGAAAAGGGAGCCGTTTTCGATGATATGCAGGAAACCGAGGGCAGGCTTCTTCTCCAACAGGTAGGTCAGGATTTTTCGCCCACCGTTGTCACGGAGAGGATAGTTTTCCATAAACCACAGCATGAAGTTTTTCTTCGCCCAGGTTGTGACGGTTGATTGCTGACGCATGGCCTTCCCTCCTTGCCATTGCTATGTTGCGGGCGTTTGCGGGCGTTACGGTTTTCTCCAGTGGCCAATGATTATTCCTGGTATATATTTATTCGGTAGCTTGAAAATGAATCTTTAATTGCAAAAATTACTAAACCATGAGATAGCCGGAGAAAGGAAGGTGTTGGCTGTGGAGAAGAACCGGCCCGAAGAGAGAATCGAGGCGCTCGTTGCCTGGCTGGCTGGGGAGGTAAAAGCGGCCGGGGCGAAAGGAGCGGTTTTTGGCCTTTCCGGCGGGATTGACGCGGCGGTGGTTGCCGCCTTGTGCAAGAAGGCCTGCGGCGATGAGACCCTGGGACTGATCCTGCCTTGTTTCAGCAATTCCGAAGAGGTCAAGGACGCGAAACTGGTCGCCGAAACCCTGGGCCTGTCTTACCGCCTGATTGACCTGGGTGATCTATACCTGTTGGCAGCCGGGAGGCTTTCCGGGGAGGAGGTAAACGGGGATGAACGGGCGCCCGCCTTCTATAATATCAAACCGCGGCTGCGGATGATCGCCCTTTACCACTGGGCGGCCCGCCTTAATTACCTGGTGGTGGGGACCAGCAACCGCAGTGAACGGATGATCGGTTATTTCACCAAATACGGGGATGGCGGGGTGGACCTTATGCCCCTGGGCAACCTGGTGAAATCGGAGGTCCGTGCCCTTGCCCGCTGTCTCGGCATACCGGAGAAGATTATCAATAAACCGCCTTCCGCCGGGTTGTGGGAGGGCCAGACCGACGAGAGGGAGCTGGGGATAACCTACGAAGACCTGGACCGTTACTTATTAACCGGCGAAGGCGCGCCGGAGGTCGTAAAACGCCTGCGGGAAATGGAGGAGAAATCTGCGCATAAACGAAGGATACCGCCCATACCGGAGAACTGAAGATTTCCCCGGTTCATTCCACCCCCGGCGGGAATAATGAATTACACAGGAGGTATTACCGGTTTTTCCGCGAATATAAAAGAAACTGGCGGCGGAGGCCGGGGAGGAATCAATGCGCGCAGGCGCGGCCGCCGGCTTTTTTTGGAGGAAACCCATGCTTTTTTTACTTATATTCTGTTTTACCGTACTCCCTGTGCTGGAACTAATGCTCCTGATTGAATTGGGCAGGGCCATTGGAACCTGGCCCCCCATCCTGTTGGTACTGGGAACCGGGGTAGCCGGGGCATTTTTCGCAAAAACGCAGGGTTTATTCCTTTTCCAACGGATCCTGGAGGAACTCCGGCGCGGCAATATGCCGGCCCGGGAGATGATCAGCGGGCTTTGCGTTCTCCTGGGGGGGATCCTCCTTCTGACCCCCGGTTTGCTCACGGATCTCACCGGCATAATCCTGCTGTTGCCGCCAACGCAACGCCTGGTGGTGGGGCTTGTCCGCAGGTGGCTGGCGGCGAAGATTAATTCAACCGGTTTTTACTTCCGTTACTACGGGCCGGAAGATCCCGGCAGCGGCCCTTGGGAGGATGATCGCTGGTGAGCGGCCCGGCGCCCGTATTGGTCAGCGCCTGCCTCCTGGGGGAAAAATGCCGCTATGACGGGCAGGAGAGTTTTTGCCCTTCTTTGCTGGAAAGACTCCAAGGGCGGCCGGTGGTCGCAGCCTGCCCGGAGCAACTGGGAGGCCTCGGCACACCCCGGAAACCCGCGGAGATCAGCGGCGGGGACGGGCATGGGGTTTGGAAAGGCAAGGCCCGGGTGAAGACCGCCTGCGGGGAGGATGTGACCGGGTTCTTCCGGCGGGGGGCGGAAAAAACCTGGCGGCTGCTGGTGGAAACCGGTTGTACTGCAGCGATTTTAAAGGAACGGAGCCCATCCTGCGGCAAGAACTTCATCTATGACGGGACCTTTCAAAAACAGTTGCGGCCGGGCCCGGGTGTCACCACCGCCCTGCTCCAGGAGAAGGGGATCCCGGTCTACTCGGAAACGGAATGGATCTCCGGGGAAGGCGGGGAGAATTCTCGTGAAAAATGATGTGGCGCTGGTTTTTTCGACGCCCGCGGAAAAAGATTGGAGGAAAGGCCGGGGCAGGCGGGGAGAATGGGGGATGTTATCTTGAAAAGGCCGGGAAAAGACGAATACTACCTGAAAATTGCAGCAGAAGTGGCAAAACGTTCTACCTGCTTACGGCGGCATTTTGGGGCGGTGATTGTCCGGGACGACCAGATTATCAGTACCGGTTATAACGGCGCGCCGCGGGGCAGCATTAACTGTATTGACCTTAATGATTGCCCGCGCCAGCGGGCGGGGATCCCGCCGGGCGAAAGATATGAACTCTGCCGTTCCGTCCATGCGGAGATGAATGCGATTATCCATGCGTCGCGCCAGGACATGCTGGGTTCCACCCTTTATGTGGTCTGCATCGACCCAAAAACGGGCGAGTGGATTGACGGGATTAAACCCTGTAAACTCTGCACACGGATGATTATTAATGCCGGGATTGCCTGGGTGGTGACGGGCGACGGCAGCGGGGGGATACACCGGTATTCCGTGGCCAAATTCGTTGAAGAAGACCGGGCGGAGTGGACACCGGAGAACATGACAGGGTACTAGGTTTCTTTTTCCTATAGAGTGGTGAAAGGAGAGATATTATGGCCTATCGTATTACATTAATTCCTGGAGACGGGACCGGCCCGGAATTGGCGGCGGCCGCCCGTCGCGTGTTGGACGCCACCGGCGTGCCAATCGAATGGGAAGAGCAGCACGCTGGTGCGGAGGTGATGGAGAAGGAGGGGACACCGCTGCCCGCGGCGGTCTTGGAATCGATCCGCCGGAATAAGGTGGCGTTAAAGGGCCCGATCACCACACCGATCGGCACCGGGTTCCGCAGCGTAAACGTGGCGCTCCGTCACGAACTGGATCTCTTTGCCTGTGTCCGCCCGTGCAAATCCATTCCGGGTATCCGTTCCCCCTATTTCGATGTGGATATTGTGGTCATCAGGGAGAATACGGAAGACCTTTATGCCGGGGTTGAATATCCCGCCGGCTCGGAGGAAGCCCGGAAGATAATTGAGATGGCGCCTGCCGGGAAAATCAAGGAAGATGCGGCCATTTCCATCAAACCCATCTCCCGTTCGGGCAGTGAGAGAATAATCCGTTACGCCTTTGAATATGCGAAAAAGAACAACCGGCGGAAGGTAACGGCGGTGGCCAAAGCCAATATCATGAAATACACCGACGGCCTCTTTTACCATGTGGGCCGGGAGATTGCCCGGGAGTACGAAGGGGAGATCGAGTACGAAGAGGTACTGGTGGATGCCCTTTGCATGCGCTTGGTGCAGCGGCCGGATAACTTCGACGTCCTTGTCCTCCCCAACCTCTACGGGGATATCATCTCCGATCTCTGTGCCGGCCTCGTCGGCGGGCTGGGGGTGGCGCCCGGGGCCAACATCGGGGACGGGGTGGCCCTTTTCGAGCCGACCCACGGTTCCGCACCGAAATACAAGGGGATGGATAAAGTCAACCCCACGGCGATCATTCTTTCCGGAGTCATGATGCTCAGGTACCTGGGGGAGAATGAAGCCGCGGACCGGGTGGAAAAGGCGATTGCCGCGGTGATCCAGGAAGGTAAGGATGTCACCTACGACTTGAAACCGGACCGCAATGACCCCACCGCTGTGGGGACCTCCCGGATGGCCGAGGCGATCGTGGAGAAGATGAAAGGCTGAAACCGGCGGTTTTGTGCCGGCCTGCCCATGATGGTGCGGGCCGGCGCTGATCACTAAAACCCGGATCTGATGGGAATTTTGCCTGGGAAGGGAGGGTGAAAGGTGATTAAAGAAGCCGACCGGATGCGCGTGGAGATCCGGCCGCAGATGCGGGGCGGAAAGGGAGAAGTCAAGATCAAACATATTTTTGAAAAGGACGAACTGAAAGGGCAGAGCCGCCTCTTGGGCGTGATCACCCTGGAACCCGGTTGTTCCATCGGGTTGCATGAGCATAAGGATGAGGAAGAGATCTTTTATATCATCAGGGGCCACGGCCGTGTGATTGATTCCGGCCATACCTGGGCGGTCGGCCCGGGTGATGCGGTCCTGACCGGGGGTGGCGAAAGCCATGCCATAGAAAACTGCGGAGCAGAACCCCTGCAATTCCTGGCGATTATTCTTACATACGGAGACCGGTAAGTATTTTTTTCAGTTTTCGCGGTTTTTCACGTTGCTCCAGCGTATTTTTGCCGGTACGGAGAATAATAGTAGCAAACGGGTAAAACCTCCGTTGCGCTTCTTGCGCAGAGACCTTTCCCGGCAGGGGGAGAAGGATTTGCTGCTTTTGCTCCAAACCTTGAATATACTGGCTTTTGCCATCATGGTTGCCCTGAACCTCGCCGCTGTCCTCTTGCCCCTTAACGGCCAGACCACCGGCGAGGTTGCCCGTAGCTACCCGAGTCTCTTTATACCGGCCGGGTTTGCCTTTACCATCTGGTGGGTGATTTACCTCCTGTTGGCCGGGTTCATTATCTACCAGGCGCAGGGGTTATTCAGGGGAAAACCGGCCCGGCCCGGCCTGGTGGCCAGGACCGGCTGGTTTTTTCTCCTGTCTTCCCTGGCCAACTCCGGGTGGATTCTCTTCTGGCATCATCACCGGATCGGTGCGGCCCTGATCACCAATTTAATCCTCTGGGTCTCCCTGGCCTTTATCTACCGGCGCTTGGTTGCCGACGGCGGTGAGACCGGCCCGGACCCGTGGTTTATTACCCGGCTTCCGTTCAGTATCTACCTGGCCTGGATCACCATCTCCCTCGTGGGCAACCTCAGCGTATACCTGGTAAAAATCAACTGGAACGGCTGGGGGCTCTCGCAGACCTTCTGGACGGTTTTAGCCCTTTTTTGCCTGGCTGCTGTGGCCGGCCTCTTTTTCTGGTTTTACCAGGACCGGGCTTTTATCTTAACCTTTGCCTGGGCCTTTTTCGGCGTCTTTTACCAGAGGTTTTTCATGGGCGATTCTTCTGTGGAAGGCGCTTCCGCTGTCGGCGGGGAACTCTTGGCGGGGGGGAGTCCTCCTTACCATGTCATTGGCCTGGTGGCCGTAGCCATGGCCTTCTTTTGCCTGGCTCTCTTCCTGGCTGATCTGTTTCTGGGCCCGGGGGGCCGGCGTGCAAGAGCCCGCGGGGGAAACCCGGTTTCCTAAGTTTCTTCTGTTTTGGTTGGTGGTGTTATAAGATGCATGCGGGCGCGCGGGTGTAGGTAAACCGTGGCAGTTGCCGGCGGGGCGATCCTGACAGCATGAGGTATGTGGTTGTTACATGCGCAAAAAGAAAGAAGGAGGGGTAAAATGGAACCGTCTTTGCGTTTTGGAACCAATATCGGGCACTGGCTCTCCCAGTCCAGTCTGGACCGGAACCGGATGGAGGTCTTCTTTACCAAAGCGGATGTAGAGCGGATTGCCTCCTGGGGGATGGACCATATCCGCCTCCCGGTGGACTACGGCCTTTTTGAACATGACGGGGCGCCGCTCTCCTTTTCCGAGGAGGGCCTTTCCTGGATCGACCGGGCGGTGGAGTGGACTCGCCAGGCCGGGCTGTGGATGGTTTTGGATATGCATTGCCTGCCCGGGCACCACTTCATGGTTACCGGCAGGTACAACCTGATCTGGGACCAGAATTCGCCACAGCACCAACGGGCGCTGGCGATCTGGGCGATGCTGGCCCGCCGTTACCGCGGGCAGGACCATGTGGTTTTGGAGATCCTGAATGAGCCGGTGGCCACGTTTGACGAGGAATGGAATGAATTGGTCGCCAAGCTGCATGCGGTGATCCGTGCGGAGAACCCGGAGAGTTGGGTGATGATCCCCTCGAACTCCTGGGATAACGCGGGCAAGTTCAGCGTTCTCAAGCCGGTCACCGATAACCGGGTGGTCTATACCTTCCATTTCTATGAGCCGATGATCTTCACCCACCAGGGGGCATCGTGGGTGCCGCACCTGGCCTGGTTGGACGGGAGAAACGTTCCTTACCCCGGGCCGCTCACCGAGGAACTTCTAAAGGGTTTCCCCTGGAGCGATCTGGAGAGCGCTTTCCAAGTCCTGCAGGTAAGTGAGGGAGAACGCTCCATGTACAGGCAGATGTTTGAAAAACCTTACGGGCGGGAGTTTTTGGCCGGTTTCTTGCAGCCGGTATTGGAGTTTAAAGAGAAGGTGGGTGCTCCTATTTACTGCGGCGAATTCGGGGTGATCACCAAAGCGCCGGAGGAGGACCGGCTCCGCTGGTACGCCGATTTTACCTCCCTCTGCCGGGAAAACGGGATCGGGATGGCCAACTGGAATTATAAGAGTGATAATTTTGGCATAATGGATACGGAAGGCCGTGTCAATGAGCGTCTTTTGCGGGTATTACAGGAATACGGGAAGGAGTAAAGGGAAAAAGGATTACGGAAAAAAAGAAAAAGGGCGCGCGGTTTGCGCGCCCTTTTTTGTTGCATCCGCGGCTACCACCCGCCGCTGGCCCCACCGCCGCGAAAACCACCGCCCCCGCCCCGGAAACCACCCCCGCGGGACCTGCCGCCAAAACCGCCGAATCCCCCGGGCGGACGGCGACGGTAGACCGGTCCGAAAGTGCTCGTCGGATAGTACCCCCTCCGGTAAAGCCTTCTCTGGTTAATGTAGGAGAACAAGATGATCAGGAGCAGCAGGGCAAACATGAACCAGATGGAGAGGCCTTGGCCTTCCCCGGAAAAGCCGCCCCCTCCCGTGGCCGGGGTATAGGTAGGATCAACCCGGTTCATCAGGTTGAGGATTGCTGCTTTAATCCCCGGATAATACTCACCCCGCTGAAAGGCCGGGGCCAGCACTTCGCGGATGACCCGTCCCGCCCGGCCGTCGGTGATCTTCTCCTCCAACCCGGTGCCGACCTCGATCCGGATTTTCCGGTCGTCTCTCAAGATCAGAAGCAAAAGTCCGTTATCCTTGCCGGCTCTTCCGGCCTTGGCCGCTTCGGCCAATGCCAGCGAGTACAGTTCCAGGCTGGTTCCCGGGGGCAGGGAGGGGAGGATCACCACCAGGAACTGGTTGGTGGTTTTTTCGTCGAAGTCTGCCAGCAAAGAAGCGAGCTCTTGCTTTTCCTCCGCCCGCAACAGGCCCGCCCGGTCCAGCACATAATCGTCAAAGCGCAAGGAGGCAGGGTCTTGCGCCCAAACCGGGGGAAGGAGGAAGACCGGAAACAGCAGGAAGATAAAGAAGAAGAGAAAAAGGACCCGGAGAAAAAGGGACGGGCCGGATCCGGCAGGCGGACCGGTTAATCTTTTCTTTCTGGGTAAAGCCGTCATCTAAAACTCCACCTTCGGTAGTTCCCTGGCCGCCTCTTCGATCTGGAAGTATTCTTTTGCCTCCAAACCCATCATCCCGGCGACAATCCGCGCGGGCAACCGGCGAATCCGGGCGTTGTAGGCCTTAACCGCCTCGTTATAGCGGAGCCTGGCCACGGAGAGGCGATTTTCCGTCCCGGCCAGTTCATCCTGGAGGCCGAGAAAGCTCCGGTCCGCTTTCAACTGCGGGTAGGCCTCGACAATCGCGAGGAGCCGGCCTAAAGCCGATTCCATCGCCGCCGAAGCTCGGACCGTATCGGTCACACCCTGCGCTCCCAGGAGCCTGCTCCTGGCCTGGGCAATCTCAGTAAAGATCTCCTCTTCGTGGCTGGCGTATCCTTTGACCGTGGCCACGAGGTTTGGGATGAGATCGGCCCTTCGTTGCAGGTTATTCTCGATCTCCGCCCATCTCCCGTTAATCTCCTCTTCCAGATTAATGAAGCTGTTATAGTAGTAAATGTAACCAAAGACCAGGAGAAGAATGATTCCCAGGGTAATAAAAAGGCTTTTATTATTTTGCATGGCTTTTCCTCCTCAGATTTAACACTCCGTACTTGTTTCTGAATTATCAGCCGTTTTCCCTTCTCCTATTATAATACAATGAACCGGGCAAATAAAGAAGGGATCATGCAGCGCCTGGCATTCCCCGGTCGTCAATCAATGGAAACCGGTGTTGTCGGAAATAAAATATCAACTTGACAAAATTAACCAAAAAAGGCTATAATTTTCTGAGAAACTCCTGTCAAAAATT
>JAAYGG010000040.1 GCA_012727895.1 Bacillota bacterium | reverse complement strand
TGGGTTCCTATTGAAGAGATTAAGTGACTAAAGGTTTTCAATAAAGAATAATGATGATTGGGGTATAAGTATGGATGTAAAAAAGATGGTGGCTGAAGCGGCGGTGGAATTCATTGAAGATGGAATGATCGTTGGCCTTGGTACAGGCTCAACCGCTTGTTGGGCGATTCAGAAGATCGGGGAGAGGGTTAGTGAAGGGCTGAAGATCAAAGCGGTAGCCACATCGAAAGCCTCGGAATTGCTGGCAAAGGAGTTGAAAATACCCCTTGTCGATCTTTCTGATATCGATCATGTTGATCTTACGATCGATGGGGCTGATGAGGTTGATCCTGATCTGAACCTGATCAAGGGCGGCGGCGGGGCGTTACTAAGAGAGAAAATGGTGGCAACAGCGAGCCGGGAATTGATTATTGTCGTTGATGAAACCAAATTGGTTGAGAAATTAGGAACGTTTCCGTTACCAGTGGAAGTGGTTCCTTTTGGCGTTGAATTTACAAGGCGGAGAATAGAAAAACTGGGCTGCAAAACAAGCATACGCATGCGTAATGAAAAAGATTACTACCAAACAGACAATGGGAATTATATCATCGACTGTGAATTTGGCAGGATAGAGGATCCGGAAGAACTGAACCAAGCTCTTAATATGATCCCCGGGGTAGTGGAGAATGGTTTATTTATCAAACTGGCTGCGCGGGTTTTGGCCGGCCGCAAAAATGGGGAGATAGATATAATAAAAAGAATTGAACGTTAAATACCGGGAGAAGAAGATGAATATAATGCTGGATAAATTTAAATACTTGACAAAACAAAGGTAGTTAGGTTACAATATTTTTACCGAAAACGATAACGGTAAGGTTTTCGATACATATTTGATACATAATAAGAATCCGGAGTGACTTGTGGTGGTAACTATAAAAGATGTGGCAAGAGCGGTAAATGTCTCTGTCACCACTGTCTCCCGCGTTTTAAACAATAAGCCGGATGTTAGTGAGGAGACAAAAAAGAAGGTAAAAGAGGCCATTAGGACACTGGGGTATAACCCCAACAATATTGCCAGGGGCCTGGTTTTGCGGAAGACGAATACCATCGGTTTGATTATCCCGGATATAAACAACCCCTTTTTCCCGGAGATTGTCAAGGGGATAGAGAGAAAGGCAAAAGAGGAGGGGTATTCCTTAATCCTCTATAATACCGACAATAATAAAGAGGAAGAAAAGGAAGCCCTTGCTCTTTTGAGGAGCAAAAAGGTGGACGGGATCATTTTATCGTTTTCCCTTGAAAACAAGGAAATATTGAAGAAATTGGAGAAAGAAGAATATCCGGTCGTCCAGATCGACAGGCAGATAAGGGATTCTCTCTACCCGGCCGTCACCATTGACAATAAAAGGTCGGCGTATAATGCTACGGAATATTTGATAAAACAGGGTCACAAAGAAATAGGGCATATTACCGGTGATTTAAGTACGGAGACCGCTCTTGAACGGCTGAAAGGGTTTAAAATGGCGCTTGAGAAATATGGGATTCCATTGCGGGAAGAATGGATCCTTGAAGGTGATTACAGCAGGGGTTCAGGGAAGGAACTGATGGAACGGATAATCAAATTAAAGCACAGGCCAACAGCGATCTTTTTCGCCAATGATCTTATGGCTTTTGGCGCCTATGAAACCATTTATAACTACAACTACCGCATACCGGAGGATTTTTCCATTATCGGCCATGATAATATTGAAATAACATCCTTTGTGAAGCCCGGGTTGACCACAATGGATCAGCCGAAATACCAGTTGGGGGCGATCGCCGTTGAAAAACTGATTAATCTTATTGAAAAGAAAAATGATTTCCACAGTGTCATACTGGAGAATGAGCTCATAATCCGGGATTCTGTCAAAGCAATTAGATAAGGGAGTTAGTTTTTTTGGCCAAAACCGGTAACGTTTCCGGAAAAGGAGTTGACTACTAATGCAAGTACTGGTGATTGGAAGTATGAACATAGATCTGGTCGTAGAAACGGACAGGTGCCCGGTTTCAGGCGAGACGGTTACCGGCCGGTCTTTCTCGCAAATCCCCGGCGGGAAAGGGGCAAATCAGGCTTGCGCCGTTGGCAAGTTAGGCGGAGATGTGGGCTTTATCGGCGCTTGCGGGAAGGATGAATACGGTAACTTATTGCTTAAGAGTTTAAAAGATGCCGGAGTCCAGCCCGACCATGTGGAAAGGGTCGAAAAAAATACCGGTATTGCGGTAATAACTCTTGAACAGGCTGGTGATAACAGGATCATCATCATACCAGGAGCCAATAACGAACTAACCCCTGCGATCGTAAAAAAGAATGAAGAAATCATCAAGCAAGCAAATATCCTCTTGTTGCAGTTGGAGATCCCTTTGGATACGGTAATTTACGCGATTGAGATGGCCAGTGAATACCGTAAGACTGTCATTCTTGATCCCGCACCAGCCTGTCATCTTCCTTTTGAGATTTACGATAAAATAGACTTTTTATTACCGAACGAGGTGGAAATAGCAGGATTAGTGCCGGATGAAAGGTATAAAACCCTCGACGACAAGGCCAAAAGATTACTGGAACTCGGTGCAAGGCACGTCATATTGACCCGGGGAGCGGAAGGGGTAAGCCTCTATACGCCGGGCTATAAAAAACACTTTGCCGCAAAGAAGGTGAAGGCGGTTGATACCACCGCTGCCGGTGATGCTTTTGCCGGCGCCCTGGCCTATGGTTTGCATTTAAACTGGGGGGTGGAGGAGGCGGTCGAGTTTGCCAATGTCGCCGCCGGGTTATCAGTAACCCGGTTTGGCGCCCAGAGTTCACTCCCTGATTTAAATGAGGTTTTGCAGTTTAAAAGTGAAGTGGGATGAGCAAAACCAAATAAAAAAGGAGAACAGAAGGAGGAGGAAATCATGGCGGGAAAAAAGGTTTTGGCTGTAGTTTTGTTGGTGGTAATCTCTTCAGTCTTGTTCTTCCCAGGTTGTTCGAAGAGTAAAGAGGAGAAGCCGCTTGTACGGATCCTCGGGCCGACGAAGGGTACGGCTGAAGAGACCGAGGCCTGGGCAAAAGTTATGAGAGACTTTGAAGCGGAAACAGGCATCAGAGTCGAGGCCCGGTGGCAGGGGAACTGGCCGGATTTACCCCAGAACCTTTCGGCAGCGAAGATGGCTAAAGAACAGGTGGATCTGATTGTTGCGGGCGCCGGCACCCTCCGGTCCAGCCTTGTGCGGAGCGGGGCAATAATGAATATCACAGAACTTATGAAAGACCTGGTAGACAGGTTTAACGAAGGTATGCTTGACGCCTTTATTATCGACGGTAAACTTTGGGGATTTCCCTATGCTGACGCTTCGGCCAGTGTGTTTTATTATAACAAAACCCTCTTTGATGAACTGGGAATTAAGCCGCCCAAGAATTATCAGGAATTCTTGAAAATAAGCAAGATTATAAAAGAGAAGAAGGGAATCCAGCCCGTTATTTTCCAAGGGAAAGAGAACTGGGCCTGGCCGATGCTCTTCTTTGAGACCTATGAACAGACCAGCGGCAACACCTCCGTGGCGAAAGTTGAGGAGTTCTTATCCGGCAAGCGGCGCTTTAGTACGGAAATTGAGAAAGAAGCTTTTCTTCTGGTGAAGAAGCTTTTTGACGACGGGATCTTTACCCTGGACAGTCTTGATACGGACAGCGAAGGAATGAGGGCCGTATTCTCCCAACAGAAGGCGGCGATGTTCTACGGCGGCACATGGGAATATGGTGCGGTAAAAGATGTGGTTAAAGATTTTGAGATCGGGGTCTTTGAATTCCCCTTGATGGTCAATACCCCGGGGGTAAAACCGGGACACGGGTTTGGCGTGGGTGACTATGGCATTGCCATTCCCTCCTTTGCCAAGGAAGAGAACTTGGAAAACACCATGCGGTTTGTGGAGTATTTGCTCCGGCCGGAAGTCGTGAATACAATTCTCTCGATCAACGATCCGATGGTCCAGGTCATCAAAGGGATGCAGGTTGCCGACACCCCAATCGTCCAGACCCTGAACAATGAGGTATTAAAGAATTCCGTCTTGTTCCTGGACTGGATCTGGCCGGCCGAAGTCAATGACGCCTTTTGCCGGTGTATCCCCGCGGTGGTGAGTGGAAACATGACACCCGGCGAGGCTGTTAAAATCGTTGAAGAAAGCCTGAAAACAATTGAGGAGGAAAAGGATTACAAGTTTGACTGGTGGACGAGTTGGACAGAAGAAGACTGGGCGAAAGTTACCCCGAAAAGGGTGCCGGATATTAAGAGATATATGAAATAAAGCAGAAGATGGCTCCTGCCGGGAAAACATTAACCCTCATCCCGTAAACCGGGATGAGGGTTAATATAACTCTTTTGGGGGGCAACGTAATGAAAGACCTGTTAAAGAAGAAAGAGAAGGCTTTTCCCTATTTAATGTGCCTTCCTGCACTCTTGCTTTTTACGTTATTTATTACCCTGCCGTTTATCAATGGCTTATGGATCAGCTTCCACCGATGGGACGGGTTTTCCCCCATGAAGTGGATTGGTTTGAAGAATTACCGCTTTGTCCTGACGGATGAGATATTTTGGAAAGCCATATCCAACACCTTTATCTACGCCTTTTTTGTCACGTTGATCAAGAATATAATCGGTCTTGGCTTGGCCATTATCCTGGCCAAAAAGATCAGGTTCAGAACGGCGTTTCGGACAGCCGTTTATATGCCGGTGACCTTCTCCTACGTGGTTGTTGGTATCCTCTGGGTCTGGATTTTAAACCCCAATTTCGGCCTCCTCAATCATTTTCTGAGGGCACTGGGGCTGGATTTTCTTATCCGGGGCTGGCTCAGCGAACCCAGATATGCCCTGGCTTCTGTTATCGGCGTTGATATCTGGAAATGGATCGGGTTTCATATGGTTCTTTATCTCGCCGGGATACAGGCAATCCCAAAACAGCTTTATGAAGCCGCTGAAATCGACGGGGCCAGTGCCTGGCAGAGGTTTTGCCACGTTACCATCCCCCAGTTAAACAGTACTATTATCGTCAATGTCCTGCTCTCAATTACCGGGGCCTTTGTGGCCAATTACGATATTGTCAAGATGATGACCGACGGCGGACCGTTTCACAGCACAGAGGTCTCACTGACCTATATAGTCTCCACCGCTTTTAGGTACTCGTCGGTCGGTAAGGCAAACGCCATGAGTATGATCTTATTCCTGCTTGTCCTGGTCTTTGGCCTGCTCCAGCTCAAAATAATGACCAGGGAAGACGTGTACGAATAAGCAACCGGGAGTGAATTGGATGCGCAAGGGTGTTAAGACCACGATTACCTATATTGCCTGGTACCTGATATTAATCTTCTTCTTTATTCTTTGTGTGGAGCCGGTTGTCTGGATGGTTTTTGGTTCCTTTAAAGACCGGGCGGAGTTCTATGCGAATATCTGGGGGCCGCCCAAAGTATATCATTTTGAAAACTATGTGAAAGCCTGGAATAATGCGGGGCTGGGAAGAAAGATCCTTAACAGCATTTTTGTCACATTCTTTGCATTGCTCATCAGTATCCCGGTGAACAGTTGCGCTGCTTATGTGCTGGCAAGGATGAGATTCAAGTATGCAAAGCTGATCTACTTTTATCTGTTGACAGGAATCATGATCCCCTCCGGAATTATGGCCATACCCACGTTTTCGGTGGCGTTAAGAATAAACCTGGTAAATAGCTTGTTTGGTCTTGTTTTAATCTTTGCCGCCCAATCCATTGCCATGGGCATGTTCATCATGCGTTCTTTCTTTATTTCCCTGCCCAAAGGGCTGGAAGAAGCAGCTTTGATCGACGGCTGCACCAGATTTAAATGTTTCACCCATATCATTTTGCCATTGACCAAGCCCGGCATTATGACCCAGGTGATCTTTAGCGGTTTGACGATTTGGAATGAGTATTTGCTCTCCAGTATAATGATTCGCAGTGAAAATTTGCAAACCATCCCCCTGGGCCTTGCCTCGTTTGTCGGCAAATATACAGTGAACTATCCCGAACTTTTTGCCGCCCTGGTGATCGTAACGGTGCCAGTAATTATTATCTATATTTTGGCCCAAAAGAGCTTTATTGAAGGTCTTTCAGCCGGGGCGATCAAGGGCTAAACACGGCTTAATGTGATAAGGGATTAAAAAGAGATAAGGGTTGAAAATGCGGTTTAAGGTGAGAGAAAAGAAGGCTAAACAAGGGAGGATTTTGCAGATGAACTATGAGTTTCAAGTGGCGGATCTGAAGAAAATACGGCTGATTATTGATACCGATGCTAAGAATGAAGCCGATGACCAGTTTGCAATTGTCCACGCCTTACTGACTCCCAAATTTGAGATCGAAGGGATTATCGCCACCCATTTTGGCAACGACCGGACCGACCATTCCATGGAAGAAAGTTATGCCGAAGTGATCAAGATCTTAAAGCTCTCCGGGTTTTACGGCCAAGTGCAGGCTTTGCGGGGGGCGGAGAAGGCCCTCGTGAAAAAGGAGAGAACATCATATTTTGGGAATTTCCTGCCTGCCGATAATGAGGGCGTAAGATTTATTATTTCCCAGGCGAAGAAGGCGGACCCCAGGCCGCTTTACCTTGGTGTCTTGGGGCCGTTGACCAATGTGGCTTCCGCCCTGATGATGGAACCGGCGATCGCCAGGAAGCTTGTTATTGTTTGGAATGGCGGGGGCAGTTACCCCCATGGCGGGAAAGAATTTAACCTGATGAACGATATTGCCGCAGCCAATATTCTCTTCTCATCTTCTGCAGAAGTCTGGCAGATCCCGGCTGATGTCTATTGCAAACCCAAAGTGGGCCTGGCTGAGCTCCAGTATAAAGTCGCCCCCTGCGGGGAGATCGGGGAATACCTATTCACACAACTGGTGGAGTTTATCAATGAAATGGCTTCCCCGGCAAAATGGCCGCCTGCGGAATCCCTGGATATTTGCGATCTGGCGGTAACCGGTGTTTTACTGGATGAACATGAGTATTGCTATGAGTGGCAAGAAGCGCCTTTTATCACCGAAGAGATGCATTATATCTTTGAGGGTCTGAACAGGCCGATCCGTGTTTATAACGATCTTGACCAGCGGTTTATCATGGAAGATTTCTTTGCCAAATTGGCGCTGAATTACCGGAAATAAGTGGGAGGTGCAATTAGTTTATGAGGACTATAACGGCGAAGCGGATGACGTTGGAGAACTTTGCACCCTACGGGTTCTTTGCGGATATGATTAATCCCCGTTCCGTAAAGATCGGGGAGAGGCCGGTGGAATTCTACCGCGATATGGTCCAGGCGAACCTGGGTAACCCGGTGGTCTCCTTTTCCGTGGTGAAGGCGGAAAAGAGACCGATGATTATTGACGAAGCGGAACAACATTTTTACACCGCCGAGGTGATATTGCCCCTCGATGATGATGTGGTCATTTTTGTCGCCCCGTCCACCAACAAGACGGTGCCCTACAGTGAATTCGAGGCCTTTATTGTCCCCCAAAACACCCTGGTGGTCTTAAAGGCAGGTGTCTGGCATAAGGCCCAATTTCCCATCAATAAAGAGCTGTGCCACACCCTGATCGCCTTACCGGAACGGACCTACGCCAATGATACCCTGGTGGCCGCTTTTCCGGAGGAGGAGCGGATTAGGATCGAAATGGTCTCTACTCCCACCTGAATCTTTTCACTGTGATTATCAGGCAGAGAATGGTGAGCCCCAAAAGAACCGCGAGATCGGTGGTAATTCCATAGAGCGACGGGTTGCCGGCGATGGCATAGCGCATCCCGTCCGCCAGGTAGGAGAGGGGCATGAACCGCATTACCGCCCGCAGGTAACCGGGGATAAAATCTAAAGGCATGAAAATACCCGAGAGAAACATCATCAACAGTTGCGCCAGTTGCATGATGGCGTTCCCGCTTTCTACGGTCTTCGCGAAGGTGGTAAACATGTAGCCCATGGAGACAAAGGCGGCTGTCCCGAGCAGTACCCACCCGGCAATATAGAGCCAGTTATTGGCCAGCGTCAGCCCGAACCAGTAATGCCCGATGACAATGACGATCAGGGCCTGGATAAAGGAGAGCCCCACACGGATCAGGATCTCGCCGGCTAAATACATGCCCCGCGGCAAAGGGGTGGCGCCAAGGAGTTTGAGGATCCTTGTCACCCGTAAAGCCAAAACCCGTATCGAACCGAACAAGCCCAATTGCATGATTGTCATGGCAAGGACCCCGGGCAGGATATAATCAATAGTATTAAAGCCGGTATCATTACCACCATTAATGTCAAGACCGTCCTCATGGGTGACAGCGGTGTTTAGTTTTATCTCCATAACGCTTGGCTGGCCCAGAACTTCCTTTTCCGCCCCGGATAGGATCTTGTTAACTCCATACATGAGAAACATCTTGTCCGGGCGGCAGTATACAGGGATTTCGATTTTCCGGTTTTCCTTGATCAGATCTCCTGCGGCAACAGGCAAAGCCTCCAATTCGGCTGGTAAAATAAGAACCAGCCCGGTTTTCCCTTCGGCAAACTCCTGCAGCGCCTCTTTTTTTCTCCTGGTCTGCACTGCAAACTCGGGAACCTCCATAAAGGCCCCGGTTATTGCCGCGGCGAAAGCTCCTTCTTCTTCATTTACTATGCTTACTTCAAACTTCATAGTCTCATCCCCGGCCGCAGGGTTGACGACACCGGAGTAAACAACGCCAAAGCCGGTGACAAAGAGAACCGGGAAGAGGATAAACCACCAGAGTTGCATCCGGTCGCGGAAAATCTCTTTCATATTCGCTGTTAACAGTTGAAAAAAGGCCTTCATTGACTTATCCTCCTTCCGGTCAGCTTCAGGAAAACATCCTCCAGATTTGCCTGGCGGATCCGGAAATCATCCAGTTTTATGCCTAATGTATTCACCAGCGCCGACAGTTCTTGAATTGTCGCTGTCAGGTTGGGGGTGCGGAGGACAGTGTGGTCATTCAACTGTACCACCTCGGTGACGCTGGTTAATTCCCGGAGTTTTGGCTCGTTACGCAACTCCGGCTGGACCAATTCCAGGGACATCTCCTGGAAATGCGCTGAGATGAGTTCCTGTGGAGTGCCAAGGGCAACAACCCTTCCATAGTCAATAATCGCCACCCGGTCGCAGAGGTTCTGCGCTTCCTCCATGAAGTGGGTGGTCAGGAAGACGGTCTTCCCCGCATCCTTCAGTTCAAGAATTGCACCCCAGAGATTGCGCCGGGCTTGGGGGTCAAGGCCAACGGTGGGCTCGTCAAGGAAGATGATCTCGCCGTTGCTGATTATCGCGATGGCCACGGCGAGCCGTTGCCTTTGCCCGCCGGAGAGGGTTTCCACCCGGGAATTCTTCTTTTCAAGCAGATCCAAGCGGGCCATTGTCTCCTCAACCGGCAGGGGATTCGGATAAAAACCGGCAAAAAGCTTGAGGGTTTCTTCCACAGTCAACTTGCTGAAAGTCTGCGCCGCCTGGAGTTGGACGCCAATACGCGTTTTAACCGCTGCCGGCTGCTTCTCCGGGTCAACCCCCAAGACCTTGACGTCGCCGGCATCCCGCCGCAAAATACCGGTGATTATTTCAAAGGTGGTGGATTTCCCCGCCCCGTTCGGGCCGAGCATCCCGAAGATCTCGCCCTTGGCAACGGAAAGGCTTAAGCCGTCAACGGCTTTCAGGTTCCCGTATTTTTTTGTCAAGTTCTTCACTTCGATAACGGTCATGCTCTTTGCTCCCTGTTAAATTCTTAAGACCATTTTACTTGATATGGAAAGAAACCGCAATCGGGCTAATGGAGTAATCAGCCTCGGTCTTTAGGATGAATCGCCGGAGTTGAACAGCCCGCGGAGTCTTTCAGCGACAAGGAAATGCCGGTTCAACCTTTGCCGGTGTTGTAGGGGGAGAGATAAACCTGTATAATAGAGAAGAAGCAATATTTGGCTTTTCAGAAAGCCAGGCAAGGAAATGAGCAGGTGAGGGGTTTTGGAACAAGAGACCAACAATACCATGCCGAAATATTCCCGGCTAAAAGAGTACCTGAAAGAGCAGATGAAACGGGGGGTGATTGCCCCCGGCAGCCAGCTCCCTTCCGAGAATATGCTGGCTGAAGAATTTAAGATCAGCAGGCACACGGTACGCCAGGCCTTAAATGAACTGGAGAATGAGGGTCTGATCTTCCGGGAGCAGGGGAGGGGAACATTCCGTTCCTATCCCACCAGGGCAAAGGGGAAAATCGTCGCCCTGGTCACCACCTATATTTCCGAGTATATTTTCCCCGAGGTAATCCGCGGGATCGAAGAGGTTTTGAGCGCGGCCGGGTGTACCTTGCTCCTGGCCAGTACCGGCAATGACCAGAATAAGGAAGCGGCCTGTTTGGAGAGCCTGCTGCAGCAGAAGATCTCCGGGTTGATTATTGAGCCGACCCAGAGCGCCCGGAAGAACGTGAACCTCAAATACTACAGGGACCTGGAAAAACGGGGGATCCCCTATCTGATGCTCCACGCTTATTACCCGGAGCTGGACCCGGCTTACATAGTCATGGATGATGAGAAAGGCGGCTACATGGCGGCGGAATACCTGATCCAGTTGGGGCATAGGAAGATCGTGGGGATCTTTAAAGGCGACGACCTCCAGGGGATAAAGCGCCGGGACGGGTTTTTGAAAGCCCTGAATAAATACGGGATTGAAATAACCCCTGACCTGTTGGGATCCTATGAAACCGCCCAGCTTTATTCCTACCCGTACCAGTTTGGCCGGGCCCTCTTTGCCAAAGGGGAGCCGCCAACAGCGATGGTCTGTTATAACGACCAGATCACCTTGATGATCCTTGAAGCGCTGCGTGATGAGGGGATCAAGGTACCGGAAGACTTCTCCCTGATCAGTTTTGACGATTCCAGCTTGGCCGTGGCTTCCGAGGTCAAGCTGAGCTCGATAAAGCACCCCAAGGCGGTTATGGGAAGGCAGGCTGCCCGCTTTATTCTGGATATGATCGAAAACAAGGTCAGTAAACCGCGCCAGGTCTACCAGCCGGAATTAACCTTACGCTCCTCCTGCCGCGCGCTGGTTTAATGGCTGGTACGGCCGGGGAGGTTTTTTTGGGAAAAAGGAGGAGAACGTTAAGAAAGGGGCGAAAAAATATATTACAAGTTGTCTGCACAACTGGGATTCTCATCCGCTAATTCAATAACCCGGGAATCTGCTAATTAGCGAATATGGTAACAGGATATTCAGAACAGAAAGGGGCTTATATTATGAAGCTCAAGACGCCGGCCTTACTTTTGCTCGTAATCTTCTTTGCCGGGATGCTGTTGGGAGGGGCGGTTAAATCCGAAGAGGATATTCCTTCCCTATACCAAGCGTATCAGGAGTATTTCCCGATTGGCGCCGGTGTGGAATACTGGGATTTACTGAACTATGGAGAATTTATCGTCAAGCATTTTAATAGTATTACCGCGGGAAACGAGATGAAATTTGCCAGCATTCAGCCGGGGGAAGGGGTATTCTCCTTCTTCCGCGCCGACGAGATGGCCAACTTTGCCAGGAAACACAAGATGCTGATGCGCGGGCATACCCTGGTCTGGCACCAGCAGTACCCCTCTTGGCTCTTTGTGGACGGGGCGCAACCGGCCTCCAAGGAACTGGTCCTCAAGCGGCTGGCCGACCATATCAATGTGGTGGTTCCCCGTTATAAAGATGTGGTTTACTGCTGGGATGTGGTCAACGAAGCGGTAAGCGACAATATGTCCGAATTTTTGCGACAGGATTCACCCTGGTACAAGGCGACTGGGGAGGATTATATCGCCGAGGCTTTCCGCCTTGCCCACCAGGCCGACCCCGACGCCAAACTGTTCTATAATGATTACGGTACAACAGAAACCAACAAACGGGAGAAGATCTATGTTCTACTGGAAGATCTGCTGGCTGAGGGCGTGCCGGTCCATGGCATAGGCATGCAAGCCCATTGGGATATTACTTCTCCCTCGGTTAGTCAATTGGAGGCCGCCATCCGCCGCTACGCCTCCCTGGGGCTGGAGGTGCAAATCACCGAACTGGATATCTCCCTTTATGGCTGGAGTGATAAGAGGCGGTTTATTAACGACCCCGAGGAATTAAAAGAACGACTGGAGATGCAGGCGGAACAATACCGGGATATCTTTGCGGTCTTCCGGGAATACCGGGATGTGATTACCGGCGTGACTGTCTGGGGTTTGAGCGACGCCCGGACTTGGAAGGACAATCACCCGGTGCGGGGAAGGAAAGACCTGCCGCTCATGTTTGACCTGGATTACCGGCCGAAAGCGGCCTTTTGGGAAGTGGTCAACTTCGAAAAATAACAGCTCCAGCCGGGCCGGCTTAAACCGGTTTATACAGGATAACGCCGGCTGCCGGTGACTGGCACGCACAACCAAAGAGTCGTGTTCTGTCAATCGCCGGTCGTTGGTGGACGATCGGCGATCAATATAAAACAAGTTGTCTGCACAAGTAAAAGAAAGAAAATGGGGGGATTTAAAATGGCGACTTTAGGATTGATCGTGGGGAACCGGGGGTTTTTCCCCTCGGAGCTTTGTGAGGATGGGAGGAAAAGGATACTGAAAGTCCTGGCGGATCTGGGGATAGACGTGGTTGCCCTCACCCCGGCGGATACGCCCTACGGCACGGTGGAGAGTTACGAGGATGCCAAGAAATGCGCGGCTCTCTTCAAAGCCAACGCCGGGCAGATCGACGGGATCCTGGTGACCCTGCCCAACTTTGGCGATGAGCGGAGCGTGGCCAATGCGATCCGCCTCTCCGGCCTGGATCTTCCCGTATTGGTCCATGCCTTCCCCGATGAGATTGACAAGATGTCCCAGGTCAACCGGAGGGACAGTTTTTGCGGGAAGATCTCCGTCTGTAACAACCTGAAGCAGTTTAATATCCCTTTCACCCTCACGGAGTTGCATACGGTTGCCCCGGAGACCGAGAACTTTAAACGGGATTTACTGAAATTTGTCGCTGTCTGCCGGGTGGTTAAAGGGTTGCGGAAAGCCCGTTTTGGCCAGATTGGGGTACGCCCGGTCAACTTTACCACCGTGCGCTACAGTGAGAAGATCCTGGAGAAGTACGGGATCTCGGTGGAGCCTTATGATCTGGCCGAGATTCTGGGGCAGATCGACCGGCTTAAGGAAGGCGACCCGGCGGTAAAAGAGAAGGTTGAGGCCCTGCGGAATTATGTGTCAACGGCCGGGGTTGCCGAGGAACCCTTGACGAAGATGGCTAAGTTTGCCGTGGTCCTTGAGGAGTTAATTAAAGAACACGAGTGGGACGGTACGGCGATCCAATGCTGGACGGCGCTGGAGGAGTACTACGGTGTTGTGCCCTGCGCTGTGATGAGCATGCTTTCGGAGATGAAGAAACCCAGCGCTTGTGAGGCGGATATTACCGGCCTCGTTGGGATGTATGCCTTGACGCTGGCTGCGGACCGGCCCAGCGCTTTGCTGGATTGGAATAACAACTACGGTGACGACCCGGACCAGGGCGTGGTTTTCCATTGCAGCAACTTGCCGCAGGATATCTTCGGCCATGAGGCGGTCATGGATTACCAGGCGATTATCGCCGGGACCGTTGGCAAGGAAAACACCTATGGCACTGTGACCGGGCGGATGAAACCGGCCAGGTTTACGTATTGCCGGGTGACCACCGATGACACCGGCGGGCAAATCCGCGCTTATACCGGCGAGGGAGAACTGACCAACGATCCGCTGCAGACCTTCGGCGGGTACGGCGTGATCCGGATCCCCCGGTTCCAAAAGCTCTTGCGGTACATCTGTGAAAACGGCTTTGAACACCATGTGGCCGTTTGCCCCGGTGAGACCGGCGCCGTGATTAACGAGGCCTTCAGTAAATACTTGAAATGGGATATTTATTATCACCAGTAAAGGAGGGGCGCGGATGGAAAAGGCCGATCTGGTCATTGGCATTGACTTTGGTACCGACTCGGTCCGGGCGGTGGTGGTAAATGCCGCTGACGGGAAGGAGGAGGCGGCTGCCGTCTGCGATTACCCCCGCTGGAAGCAGGGGCTCTATTCCGACCCGGCGGTGAACCAATTCCGCCATCACCCGCTGGACTACATTGAAAGCATGGAGACGGCGGTCAAAGAAGCCCTGGCCCAATTGCCTCCCGGCGCCGGGGAAAGGGTGGCCGGGATCGGGGTTGATACCACCGGTTCCACACCGTGCGCAGTTGACCGGGAGGGAAGGCCTTTAGCCCTGAAAGAGGAGTTTGCCACGAACCCCAATGCCATGTTTGTCTTATGGAAGGACCACACCGCGGTCCAGGAGACGGAAGAGATCAATCATCATGCGAAGAATTGGGGCGGAAGGGATTTCACCTGTTACGAGGGGGGCATATACTCCTCCGAATGGTTTTGGGCGAAGATCATGCATATTTACCGCCAGGACCCGCAGGTGCGGGAAGCAACCTATTCCTGGGTTGAGCTTTGCGATTGGATCCCCGCCCTGTTGACCGGGGTGGAAGACGCCCATGCCATCAAGCGGAGCCGGTGTGCGGCCGGGCATAAGGCCATGTGGCATCCGGACTGGGGCGGCCTGCCGGATGAGGAGTTTCTGGTCCTCCTGGACCCGTCCCTCCGGGGTTTGCGGGACCGCTTGTACCAGGAGACCTACACCATGGACCAGAAGGCCGGCGGCCTCAGCCAGGAGTGGGCGGAACGGTTAGGGTTGCGCCCTGGGATCGCGGTGGCTGTCGGCGGTTTCGACGCGCACATGGGTGCGGTCGGCGGCGGGATCACCAAGGCAACCCTGGTCAAGATAATGGGGACCTCCACCTGTGATATTATGGTGGCCTCCCCGGAAGAGGTCGGCGGGAAGCTGATCAGGGGGATCTGCGGCCAGGTGGACGGCTCGGTGCTCCCGGGGATGATCGGGCTGGAAGCCGGGCAATCGGCCTACGGCGATGTTTATGCCTGGTTCCGGGAGATCCTCTCCTGGCCCCTGAAAACCCTGTTGAAAGAGAGTACCCGTTTGGATGAGGCCACCAGGGAACTGGTTATTAGCGAAGTACGGGAAGGGATCTTCCCCGCCCTGACCAGGGAAGCCATGGAGCTTGCTGTGGATGAAAACTCATTGCTGGCGCTGGACTGGCTAAACGGGCGCCGGACCCCCGATGCCGACCAGAGCCTTAAAGGCGCCCTGGCCGGGCTGACCCTGGGAACAACCCCGGCGAGGATCTTCCGGGCGCTGGTGGAGGCGACGGCCTTTGGCGCCAGGGCCATTGTCGACCGGTTCATTGCGGAGGGTATCGCCATTGAACAGGTGATTGCCATGGGCGGGATCGCCAAGAAAAACCCCTTTGTGATGCAGGTCACTGCGGATGTGTTGAAAATGCCGATCAAAGTGGTCCGGTCCGAACAGGCTTGTGCATTGGGAGCGGCGATCTTCGCTGCGGCCGCCGCCGGGCTCTATCCTTCCGTCTACGAGGCGCAGGCCCGGATGGCCAGTGACTTCAGTGAGACCTATTTCCCCAACGGGGAAATGGCGGGGGTTTACGACCGGTTGTACGAGAAATACCTTCTCCTCGGGCGGTTTATGGAGGACCAGTTCTGATGCTGGCGGATCTGAAAAGAAGAGTGCTTGAGGCCAACCTTGAGCTGCAAAGGGCGAAACTGGTCATCTGTACCTGGGGGAATGTCAGCGGGATCGACCGGGAAAAGGGCTTGATTGTGATTAAGCCCAGCGGGGTACCGTATGAAGAGTTAACCGTGGAAAAAATGGTGGTGGTGGATACCGGTGGCCGGGTGGTGGAAGGCGATTTCAAACCCTCCACCGACACCCCTACGCACCTGGAACTCTACAAGCATTTCCCGGAGATCGGCGGGGTGGCCCATACCCATTCCCCCTGGGCGACGGCGTGGGCACAAGCGTGCCAGGCCATTCCCTGTTTCGGTACGACCCATGCGGATTATTGCTACGGCGAGATCCCCTGTACCCGGCGGTTGACAGCCGCTGAGATCGGGGAGGACTATGAAGCCAACACCGGCCGGGTGATTGTGGAAACCCTGCAAGGCCGGGACTGCATGGATTTCCCCGGGGTCCTGGTGGCCAGCCACGCGCCGTTCACCTGGGGCAAAGATCCGGAAAAGGCGGTAGAGAATAGCCTTGTTTTAGAAGAGATCGCGAAGATTGCCTTTATGACCAAGATGATTGCAGAAGAGACACCGGCAATCGGCCAGGAATTGCTGGACCGGCATTTCCTGCGGAAACATGGCAAGGGAGCCTACTACGGACAAGGTAAATGAAAGAGCGGGCCTCGCGAGGCCCGCTTCTTCATTTCTTAAGATCGGGTTTTATCTCAAAGTTCGTTCAAGGTTTAGCCGGGCTTAACGCCACGGTTTAGAGATCAGACCTGATGCCACTTGTAATAGAGGCCCTTCTTAGCCATTAACTCCTCGTGGGCGCCGCTTTCAGCGATGACGCCGTCCTGGAGGTAGATGATGCGGTCGGCCTTTTCGACAGTGGACAAACGGTGGGCGATGACAATGATCGTCCGGTCTTTCACCAGGTTATCGATGGCCTGCTGGATCTGGCGTTCCGTCTCCACGTCCACGGAGGCGGTGGCTTCGTCCAGGATGAGGATGGGCGCGTTACGCAGGATCGCCCGGGCAATGGAGAGCCGTTGCTTCTGGCCGCCGGAGAGCCTGATCCCCCGTTCGCCGATGTAACTGTCGTAACCGTCGGGCATGGCCATGATGAAGTCGTGGGCATAAGCCGCCCGGGCCGCCGCCTCAATCTCCGCCATGGTAGCGTTCCTGCTGCTGTAGGCGATGTTCTCGGCGATCGTCCCGTTGAAGAGGAAGACATCCTGCAGGACCATGCTGATCTGGTTGCGCAGGGAAAAGAGGGAGACGTCCCTGATATCGATATCATCGATTAAAACCCGCCCGGCGGTCGGGTCATAGAAGCGGGGGATGAGACTGACCAGGGTGGATTTGCCGACGCCGGTGGGGCCGACGATCGCCAGCATCTCCCGGGGGTTGACAGTGAAGGAGATATCCTTCAGCACATCCTCCCCCTCGCTATGATAACGGAAAGAAACCCGGTCAAAGGTGATCTTTCCCTCCACCTTCTTTAAGATGATCGGGTGTTTCTTCTCTTTTACATCCGGCTCTTCTTCCAGGACCTCAAAGACCCGTTCCGCGCCGGCCAGCGCCTGCTGGAGATCTTCCAGGACCCGGGCGAGGGCGCCGATGGGCTGGTAGAAGATGCCCAGGTAGAGCAGGAACCCCACCACGTCTTCCAGCGGCAGGAGGCCTTTTAAGGCCATAACCCCGCCGATCCCGACAACAATCACATTGCCAAAACTGCTGAAGAACTCAATTGCCGGGTGGAAGATGGCGCTCAGCTTCAGGGCATGAAGGAGGGTGGCCGCGTGGTTCCTGGCGCCCGTCCGGATGCGGCAAAATTCCCGTTCTTGCTGGTTGAAGACTTGGATCTCCTTGATTCCCGAGAGGTTATCCTGCAAAACGGCGTTGAACTCGGCCAGCCGGTGCTGGGCCCGGCGGAAGCTGGGCAGGACCTTTTTGGTGAAACCAATCCCCGCAAGAAACATGAAGGGTACGGGGAAAAGGGCGCAAAGGGCCAGGAAGGGATTGAGGTGAAAAAGAATGATACTGACGCCAATGAAGACCAGGAGGTTAACGATGAGATCCGGAACGGCGTGGGCGATCAGCACCTCAAAGGTGGCCGGGTCATTGGCGGTACGCGACATTAACTCACCGGTTTGCCGCTGGTGGTAATAGCGGAGGGAAAGGCCCTGCAGGTGGCTGTAGACCCGGGTCCTCATGTCGGCCACCAGGTTCCAGGCGGCCAGGTGCGCCAGGTAGCGGTAGAAGAAGGTAAAAACCGCCCTGGCCAGGTATGCTATGGCCAACAGCAACGCCAGGGTTTTTATGCCCGAAAGGAGAGGGTTTTCAGGGCCATAGGCGCTGTTGTTGAGGATCGCCACCAGGCTGCGGATGAGCATCGGGGCGACCAGGTTAATCCCGGTCACCAGGAGCAGGCTGATCCCGGCGATTATCAAGTAGCCCCAATAGGGCCGGGCGTATTTTAAGATTTTCAGCAGGTTTTTCAAGGACAGATGCGCCTCCTTTTTCCTGTTTTCATGATACCATGAAAGCAGCAAAAATTCCAGAATGCGCCGGTAGAATAGGATTTGCCCCAGTTTTGCCAGGATAATGGGGACCCGGAAACGCGCCGGGAATTACGGGTCGGGGGAAGGGAAGGAGGCGCGTCGCGGGCTGTAGATGTGCATATCAAAAAAGTCTTTTTTGATGTATAATAGTAGATAAGTATTAGAACACGGGGGTTGGCGGATGGTCCGTTATCATATTATCGTCTATGGCCGTGTCCAAGGAGTGGGGTTCCGTTTTTTTGTGCGGGAAAGGGCTTCTTTGTATGGAATCCGCGGCTGGGTAAAGAATAGGTTTGACGGGACCGTGGAGATAGAGGCCGAGGGTACGGAAGAAGACCTCCGGCTTTTTCTGGAGAGCGTCCGGGAGGGACCCCGCTATGCCTATGTTGAGAACCTGGAGATAAACAAGAAGGCTGACCTGAAAAACTACGAGGGGTTTGCGATCAGGTTTTAAAGGCGGTTTGCCGCTTATACTGGGAAACAAAGGGGTTGCGATTACCGGAGAAAAGGAGGCGGAAGGGGAAATGGAGTATATCGAAGTAAAACTGCCGGATGGGAAGAAAAAGGTGCCAAAAGGCGCGACTTTGGAAGAGATCCTGGGCGCCGGGCCCGGAAAAGAAGGGCCGTTGGTGGTGGCCGCCCGGGTTAATAATATTCTCAGGGAATTGACCACCAGGATTGAGGAGGATGCAGAGATTGTCCCGGTTGACCTCGGGATCCAGGCGGGCGTACGGATTTACAGCCGCAGCCTTATTTTAGTCCTGGCCCGGGCAACGCGGGAGCTCTTTCCCAACAGCCGCTTGCGGATTGAACATTCGCTGAACAAGGGGCTGTACGGTGAAATCTACCACCCCGGACACCCGTTTTCCGAGAAGGACCTCCGCCAGATTGAAGAGCGGATGCGGGAGATTATCGCCGCCGACGAGAAGATTGAAAAGCTGATCATGCCGGTGGCGGAGGCCCGGCGCCTCTTTGCCGAGGACGGCCAGGAAGACAAGGTCCGCTTATTGGAATTTGCAAACACCCCTAAAGTCCAGATCTACCGTTGCGGTTGGTTCCATGATTATTTTTATGATTATATGGTACCTAGCACGGGTTATCTCCGCCTTTTTGAACTCCGCTTCCACCTGCCCGGTTTTGTTCTCCGCTATCCCACAGTGGAAAACCCGGTGGCCTTACCGGTCTTTGTCCACCAGCGCAAACTCGGGGAGGTCTTTTACGATCACGCGCTCTGGGGCCGGACGCTCGGTCTTTGCGATGTGGGTTACCTGAATAAGTATATAAGGGATGGGAAAGGCCCGGAATTAATCCGGATCAGCGAGGCCCTGCACGAGAAGAACATTGCTTACCTGGCGGACGAAATCACGAAGGACCGGGGGCGGATCCGCCTGGTCCTGGTGGCCGGGCCTTCTTCCTCCGGGAAGACCACCTTTGTCCAACGCCTCTCCGTGCAGTTGCAGGTGAACGGGGTGCGGCCGGTCTTAATCTCTTTGGACGATTATTTTCTGGACCGGAAGTCCGCCCCGCGTAAACCCAACGGTGATCCGGATTTTGAGGCCATAGAAAACATTGACCTGGAGTTGTTCAACGAACATCTAGCCTTATTGATTTTGGGCGAAGAGATTGAGATCCCCCGTTTCAACTTCCTCACCGGCAAACGGGAGTACCGGGGGGAGAAGTTAAAGATCTCCCCGGACCAGCCGGTCATTATCGAAGGGATTCACGGCCTGAACGAGCGCTTAACCGAGATGGTGCCGAAAGACCGGAAATTCAAGATCTATGTCAGCGCTCTGACCCAGTTGAACTTGGATGATCACAACCGGATCCCCACCACGGACAACCGGCTGATCCGGCGGATTGTCCGGGACAGCCAGTTCCGGTCCTACGGGGCCGCCGCCACGCTGCGCCTCTGGCACGACGTCCGCCGGGGGGAGGAGCAGAATATCTTCCCCTTCCAGGAAGAGGCCGACGCGATGTTCAATTCCAATTTAATCTATGAACTGGCGGTCTTAAAGCCGTATATCGAACCGCTATTGAAAGAGGTTACGCCCGACTCCCCCGATTATTCGGAGGCCGAACGCCTGCTGCGGTTCCTCAGTTATTTTCTCCCCCTTTCCGACAAGGAGGTGCCGGCCAACTCCCTTCTCCGGGAATTCATCGGGGGTAGCTGTTTTTTCCTTGACTATGAATAAAAACCAATGATAAAATTGATAAAATGGAGAAAACATGGGAGGAGCATCTTGATGACGAATATCCCGGAGCATTTCCAGATTAATTCCCAAGGCCACTTGGAAGTTTCCGGGTGTGACACGGTTGAACTGGCAAAAAAATTCGGGACTCCCCTCTATGTGCTGGATGAAACCAGGATCCGCCAGAATTGCCGGGATTACGTGGCCGGGTTGGCGGAGGCCTACCCGGAGACGCAAGTCTGTTATGCCGGGAAAGCCTTCTTGTGCCGGGCCATCTGTTGCCTCGTGGAACAGGAAGGGCTCGGCCTTGACGTGGTCTCCGGGGGGGAGCTTTTTACCGCCCTGAAAGCGGGGTTTCCCCCGGAGAAGATCTATTTTCACGGCAACAATAAATCCCGGGAGGAATTGGCGCTGGCCCTGGAAAACGGGGTGGGGTACCTGGTCGTTGACGGCCTTTATGAACTGGAATTATTAAGGGAGTTACTGGGCGGGACCGGAAAACGCCAGCGGGTCCTGTTGCGCCTGGCGCCCGGGGTTGAAGCCCATACCCATGTCTATATCCAAACCGGCCAGGAAGACAGTAAATTCGGGCTGGCCATCAATGGGGGACAGGCCCTGCGGGCGGTAAAGACCGTCCTGGAATCGCCCTATTTGGAACTGGCCGGGTTTCATGCTCATATCGGCTCCCAGATCTTTGATCTGACTTCTTACGAGGTTGCCGCCGGTATTCTTGGCCGTTTTATGGTGGAGGTCCGGCGCGAGACGGGTTTTATCGCCAAGGTGCTGAATTTAGGCGGCGGCCTGGGTATCCGCTATACACGGGAAGACAAGCCGCTGCCCGTCCGGGAAGCGGCCAAACGGACCGGGCAGATGGTGCGGGAGGTCTTTGCCGCTCTTGATTACCCCTGGCCGAAACTGGTTTTGGAGCCGGGCCGTTCGATTGTGGGTGACGCCGGGGTTACCCTGTACACCATTGGCAATATCAAAACCATCCCCGGGATCAGGAGATATGTGATGGTGGACGGGGGGATGGCGGACAACCCGCGGGTCGCGCTTTACCAGGCGGTTTATGAGGCGGTGGTCGCCAACAAGGCCGGCCGGCCCGCTGGGGAAGTGGTGACGGTTGCCGGGAAAGCTTGCGAATCAGGGGATATTTTAATCCGGGATATACCGCTGGCCGCACCGGAACCCGGGGATATCCTGGCGGTTTTTGCCACCGGGGCCTATACTTATTCCATGGCCAGTAATTATAATCGACTGCCGCGCCCCGCGGTTGTGCTTGCCGCCAACGGGCAAGGGGAGTTGATCGTGGCCCGGGAGACCTACGAGCAGATCGTGGCGAATGATCTTCTTCCCCCCCGTTTCTGTGGGAAAGGAGTGCGGGAAGCGGTTGAAGGGTGAAGGAGATGCACTTATGGCTGCTCACGGACGGGAGGTGGGCGTATTTATGGGGTGGTGGGAACGCCTCTGTTACTCGCTGGGGATAAAACTCAGCCCTGACAAACAGGCATTTGCCAAGGAATACCTGGATGATGCGGGATGGTTTCTTTTTTCCCAAATGAGCCTGTTGGACCAGAGACACAGCCTGCGGGTGGCCCGGTATATAGTACGCAAGGCCGCTTTTCAACGGGGGATCGCCGATCTTAAGGAACTGGTGCAGGCGGCTTTATTGCATGACGCGGGGAAGATCAAAGGGGAGATTCTTTGGCTCTACCGGCTCCCCGTCCGCCTGGTACGGGACCTGCTCCCCCGGGGGCAGAAGCGCTGGGCGGTACGGGACAAGAGCCGTTCTTTTCGTTACGCCCTTTATGTGGATTTGGTCCATGCCACGCGGGGAGCTTATATGGCGAAGAGCCTGGGCCTTTCCCCCAAGGTGGTCAGTCTCATCAAGAGACACCACGACCCGCGGCCCAACTTTTATGAGCCGGAATTGGCGTTGTTGCAGGAAGCGAATAGCCGGAATTAAAGCGGGGAGAATTGCGCGCCCGGCGCGTTGAGGAAGTGGGTTTTATGGTGTTAGCCAAGAAACAGCCGGTTTTTGCCCGCCGCCTACGGGGCTCCTCCATCAGCGGGGAAGAGGCCGGGCAACCGGGATACAAAGTCAAACTGGATGTTTTTGAAGGCCCGCTGGATTTACTTTTGTACCTGATCGAACGGGCGGAGATTGACATCTATGATATCCCCATTGCCTACATTACCGATGAATACCTGGCATACCTTAGAACCATCGAGTTGTTGGATCTTTACTGCGCCGGCGATTTTCTAGTGATGGCCTCCACGCTTATGCAGATCAAAGCCCGTATGCTTTTGCCGCGTCCGCCGGAAACCCTGGTGGAAGAGGGGGAAGAAGAGGAGGAAGATCCCCGCCGCGAACTGGTGGAGAGGCTGCTTGAGTATAAGAAGGTGAAAGAGGCGGCCGCCGCCCTCCGGGAGCAGGAGGAGAAATGGAGCCGGGTTTATTACCGCACGAGCGGGGACTTCCCCGACCTGGAAGAGGATAAACCCGATGACCCGCTGGGAGGAGAGGTCTCTTTATGGGATCTGATCCAGGCCTTCAGGAGCATACTGGAGAGTTTCACCCCCCGCCTGGAAGTGGAGGGGATGCCGACAGAGCACGAGTCGATCCAGGAACGGATGGACGCGATTATAGCGAGGCTTTCCCAGAGCCCACGGGTTTATTTCAGTACCCTTTTTTCCGGGCTTACCACCAAAAAATCGATGATTACTTGCTTTTTGGCGATCCTGGAACTGATCCGCATGCAAAAGATCCGGGTCAGGCAGGACCGGCTTTTCGGGGAGATTGAGATTTTACGGGCAGAGTGAGATCATACGGGTAGAGGAGGATGGGAATGGGATTTAGTCAGGTCAGAGGGATCATTGAGGCGTTGGTTTTCGCCTCGTCCGAACCCGTACGGCTCCGGGAGATCGCCGGGATCCTGGGCATCCATGAGCATACGGCCCGTGATCTCCTTGACGACCTGATCAACGAGTACCGTCAAAACCAGCGGGGGATCCAGATCACGCAGGTTGCCGGGGGCTACCAGTTTGCCACCAACCCCGCATATGCTGATTATATAAAAAAATTGAAGAAAATCCCGCGGCAAACCCCGCTTTCCCAAGCCGCCCTGGAGACGCTGGCGATTATCGCCTACAAGCAACCGGTGACCCGGGCGGAGATCGAGGCGTTGCGCGGGGTAAGCGTGGACAGTTCCATAAACACCCTTTTGGAACGGGGTTTGATTGAGGAAAAAGGAAGAAAGGACGGGCCGGGGCGGCCGATTCTTTATGCCACCACCGGGGATTTCCTTAAGTATTTCGGCCTCAATGACTTGAGCGAGTTGCCGCCGATTGAAGAGTGGTCGGCTGCGGGCACGGCCATTGAGTCCATTATGAATATCGAGCATTAGAAGAGGAGGTTGGCTA
This sequence comes from Bacillota bacterium, assembly GCA_012727895.1. GTDB lineage: Bacteria > Bacillota > UBA4882 > UBA10575 > UBA10575 > JAAYGG01. The sequence continues at coordinate 102,196 of JAAYGG010000040.1, read as the reverse complement.
TGCGGCGTTGGCAATGGAAAATCCAAATCCAGCGGGATACCAATTACTATTTTGGCCTTTTTCTCCTGGTGATTGCTTCCGCCTCTTTAATCTGGGCGATCTGGAAGGACGCTTTTGAGCCCCATCACTTCCTGGTCTACTTCCTGGTTTACGCCTGGGGGTATATCCTGCTCTTGAAGAGCGATACGGAGTACCGTTTCTCAAGGCTGGAAAAGAAGATAACGGAAGTTCTCGCCCGCCTGGAGGATCTCGAGAACTCCAGGGAAGAAGGGGAGGCGGGCCACTTGCCCTCCGGCGAGCTTTTTACCGGCCCCGGCGGGGTTTCCGGGGAGCCTTCTACCGGCGATCCCGGTGGGATTTTCGGTGATCCCTCCGGCGGCGGGTCCGGGGATTCTCCTGCCGGCGGTTCCAGCGAGTCTCCGGTGGTTCCTTCCGGCGACGGTCCCGGAGAAGAACCGGCCCCGCCAGAAAACGGTGATTAGGTTAAAATTCTGTTAGACGGGGAGGATTTTCATATTTTTCTCACGAAAACCCGTATCCGGTAGAAGATGCGGGGAATGGGTTAAGAGAGAAAACGGTGACGGAAAGACAAGAGCAAACAAGTAAAAACAAGAGAAAAAGAAGCAAGAAGAGAGAGAAGAAGTAAGAAAGAGGTGGGCTTGGAGTGATTAAGAAAATTGCCTTTGTCACCGGCGGCGGCGACTGCGCCGGGATTAATGCTTTCATTGCCGCCGCTGCCCGGAAGGGGATGGAGAAATACGGCGTGGAGTTTGTCGGGATCCGGAAGGCCTTCTCCGGCGCTACGGACGACGAGATCGAGAAGCACCTGGTCCCCCTGGACCGGGAGGCCATCGTCGGGCTGGAGAATAAGCCCAGCACGATCCTGGAGTCTTCGCGGTTCAACCCCTTTTCCGAGGAGAACAAGGCCAAGAAATACCCGGAAAAACTCGTGGAGAATTTGCGCCGGATCGGTGTTGACGCCGTCCTGGCCACCGGGGGCAACGATACGATCAAAACCTCCATGGGCCTCTCGGAGATGGGTTTCCCGGTAGTGGCCGCCCCGAAAAGCATTGACAATGACGTTTCCGGTACCGACACCATGCTCGGGTTCAAGACCGCGGTGACCTTTGGCACCACGGCTTTCCGCAGCACCGTTGAGTCGGCCCGGACCCACCGGCGGATCTCCCTGGTCGAGATTATGGGGAGGGAGGCCGGATGGCTGGCCCTGGAGATCGGGTTGGCCGGGGGCGCGGATCTGATCCTTATCCCGGAGAAACCCATCGACCTCGCCGGCTTCGCCAAGAAGGTCGAGGAGATTTACCGGCGCCAGGGCTATGTGAATATCGCCGTTGCCGAAGGTGCAAAATTCAAGGCGGACGACCCCGTACTGCAGCAGGTCAAGGCGGAGAACCCGGTGGTCAAAGCCTTGGTTGAGGAGGATTTGGGGAAAGATGCCCACGGCAACCCGAAACTGGGCGGGGTAGGCCAGATCCTCCGGAGGATCATCTGTCACCAGTTGGGACTGAAGAAAATCGAAAGCGTCCGCGCGACCGACCTTGGCTTCACCCTGCGGGGCCTGGCCCCGGTGGCGGACGATGTGATCCTGGGTACCCGGTTCGGTTTTGCCGCCGTGGAGTTCCTCTTCAACGGGGTTACCGGGAAAATGACCGGCCTGCAAGGGACGAAGATTGTTGCGGTCCCGTTCGCCGACGCCCTGGTACAGAAGACTGTCGACTGGCCGGACCAGGAACTGAAGGACGCCGGGGTCTACTTCTAACCCGGAAAAGAGAGAAAAGAAAAATCAGACAGGAGGAGTCAGAATGCTGGTAACATCAAAAGCCATCCTCGAAGCCAGCCTGCGGGCTTATAAGGAGGGCCGGCCCTTTGGCGTCGGCGCCTACAATGTTAATAACATGGAGCAGATGCAAGGGATTATTATGGCAGCCCAGGAAACCAAATCCCCGGTAATTGTCCAGGTCAGCCGGGGCGCATTGAAATACGCCCAGGACAAGTATTTGATTAACATAATCCAGGCAGCGGTGGAACTGGCCCCTGAGATCCCCATCGCCATCCACCTGGACCACGGGAACAACATGGATGCGGTTAAACGCGCTATTGACCTCGGCTTTACCTCGGTGATGATCGACGGTTCCTTGATGGAGGACGGCAAGACCCCGTCGGACTTTGAGTATAATGTCAAGGTCACCAGCGAAGTGGTGAAATACGCCCATGACCGCGGCGTCTCCGTCGAGGGTGAACTGGGGACCCTGGGCGGGATTGAAGACGGGGTTGGCTCCGGAAAGACCCAGCTCACCGACCCCGACCAGGCGGTGGAGTTTGTTGAGCGGACGGGTGTCGACGCCCTGGCCATTTCCATTGGTACTTCCCACGGGGCCTATAAATTCAAGGGCGAGCCGAAGATCGCCTTTGAGATTGTGGAGAAGACCCGTAAACTCCTGCCCAATACTTACCTGGTTTCCCACGGCTCTTCCAGTGTTCCTGAGGAACATCTCGCTCTGATTAACCAATACGGTGGGAAGATGGAGGCGGCCAAGGGCGTGCCGTTGGAAGCCTTGAAAAAAGCGATTGAACTTGGGATTAACAAAATCAATGTCGATACCGACATCCGCCTGGCGGCCACAGGGGCTGTCCGGAAGTTCCTGGCGGAAAACCCGGCGGACTTTGACCCCCGTTCTTATCTGAAGGCCTCCCGCGCGGCGATTGCGGCGGAGATTAAAAAGCGGATGGAGGTCTTCGGCACCGCAGGCCATGCGGAAGCGGTTCCCCAGTGGGGTCTGGAAGAGATGAAAGAGTACTATAAGAAGAATTAAAAGCCGTTTACCAGAGTAGAGCCGTAAAAAAACGCCGGAAACGGCGTTTTTTTACGGCTTACAGCAAAAATCAGCCGGAAAAGCCTATGGGAAAATGTGCTTTTTATGATAAAATAATAAAGTATATTTACATACGGAATTTTTTCTTCAGGAGGCACGGCATTGAAGATTACCCAGATTTTTCAAGAAAATAAACCCCTTCTCTCCTTTGAGGTTTTCCCGCCCAAGCCCAATTACCCCATTGAGACGATCTACCGGACTCTGGAAGAATTGCGGGACCTGGCGCCTGATTTCATCAGTGTCACTTACGGCGCGGCGGGCGGAACCCGGAAACGCACGGTGGAGATTGCTTCCCGTATTAAAAACGAGGAGAAGATAGAGGCCCTGGCCCATTTAACCTGCATTACCCATTCACAGGAAGAGATCGATGAAATCAGCGGGCGGTTGCGCCAGGAAGGAATCGAGAATATCCTGGCGCTACGGGGCGACCCGCCGGCAGAAGGGGCGGGGCAAACCGATTTTACTTATGCCCGGGACCTGATCTTGCACTTGCGCCGCTCTGGGGAGTTTTGTATTGGCGCCGCCGCCTACCCGGAAGGGCGGCCGGACGGTACCGGCATGGCCGCGGAGATCGGGCATATGCAAGAGAAGGTTGCGGCCGGGGCCGATTTTTTCATTACTCAACTGGTCTTCATCAACGAACATATCTATGATTTCCTGGAACAACTGGCGAAGAAAGGGATCACTGCCCCGGTCTTTATCGGGGTGATGCCGGTCTACAATACCAGGCAAATCTGGCGGATTACCGAACTCGCCGGGGCGGAAATCCCCCGCGAGCTTAATTCGTTATTAGAGAAATACGTGGATTCACCGGCCGACGCGGAGAAGGTGGGCATTGACTTTGCCGTCAGGCAGATTGCGGACCTTTTGGCCCACGGGGTCGACGGGATCCACCTTTATACGATGAACCGGGCCAGGCAAGCCCGGGAGATCTTGCGCCGGTTGGGAATGACCGTCAGTTCCCTGCCGGTCGCTGACCAATAACCAACAGGAGGAATAAAGATGGGGAAGGAGATTATTCTGCGTTACGGGTGTAACCCCCACCAGATCCCGGCCAAAATCTATTCTGAAGACAACGGGCTGCCCTTGAAGGTGCTTAATGGGGCCCCCGGGTACATCAACCTGCTGGACGCCCTGAATTCCTGGCAATTAGTGCGGGAACTCCGGGAAGTCACAAACCTGCCGGCAGCCGCTTCTTTTAAACACGTCAGCCCGGCCGGGGCGGCGCTGGGGATTCCTCTCTCCAAAACCCTGGCAAAGGCCTATTTTGTCGAAGGGATAGAACTTTCCCCCTTAGCGGCGGCCTATGCCCGGGCCAGGGGAGCGGACCGGGTTTCTTCCTTCGGCGACTGGGTGGCCCTTAGCGATCCGGTGGATCTGCCCACCGCCCGGCTCCTGAAGAGGGAGGTTTCCGACGGGATCATCGCCCCGGGCTACGACCCGGAGGCCTTGGCGCTTCTCCGGGAAAAGAAGAAAGGCAGCTACAACATAATCCAGATTGATCCCGATTACGAGCCGCCGGAGATGGAGATCAGGCAGGTTTTCGGGGTGTTCTTCGCGCAAAAGCGCAATGACCTCCTGGCCAGCCCGATGATGACCCGGAGGATTGTCACGGAAAACCGGGACCTGCCGGCCTCGGCCGAGCGCGATCTTTTGCTGGCGATGATTACGCTCAAATACACCCAGTCCAATTCGGTCTGCCTTGCCGTGGACGGGCAGGTGATCGGCGTCGGCGCCGGGCAGCAATCCCGTATCCACTGTACGCGCCTGGCCGCAGCCAAAGCGGACACCTGGTACCTCCGGCAGCACCCCAAGGTACTGGAATTACCGTTCCGTGAAGGGATATCCCGGCCGGAACGGGACAACGCCATTGACCAGTATTTACGGGAGGATCTGACCGCAGCGGAAAAAGAGCAATTACGGGAGACCCTTGCCGGCGACCCACCGGAATTCACTGCTGAAGAGAAAAGAGCTTGGCTGGCCAACCTCCGGGAGGTGGCCTTGGCGTCAGACGGTTTCTTCCCGTTCCGTGATAATATCGACCGGGCCCACGCCAGCGGGGTGAAATACATTGTCCAGCCGGGCGGTTCCGTAAGGGACCAGGCGGTAATCGCCGCCTGCAATGAATACGGCATGGTCATGGCCTTCTCCGGGGTAAGGCTTTTCCACCACTGAGCAAGGGGGCAAATACCCCCGGGAGACTGCTACACCGGGAGATTGCCTGTTACCTGTAAAAGCAAAAGGACCCGCATCGTGGCGGGTCCTTATTTGTTATATGAGTGATCCCGACCCCGTCCGGGCTATTACTCGCCAGATAATGAAGGGAGAAGACCTCTCTTCTGCCGGTCCGGGTCTTAAAGAGGGAGCCCGGGTTTTGTGGTCCGTCCCGGTTTTACCGGGGCGGCCGGTTTTCTCACCAGGGCGCCGATCTTCCGGCCGGTGCAGCGAACCAGCGCCATCAGCCCCCGGTAAAGGCCCCAGGCAAGAAAAAGCCCGGCCAGGCCGTAGATTAGCCCTTCGACGGTCGTCGGCAAGCCGGGCTGGAAGTAGCGGAAGGTTTCCCTGATAATAAGGGGATCGGCTTTTAACAGGAAAAACCACCAGCGGGTAAAGGGCCCCGCTTGTTGCAGGGCAAGAAAGGCCTCTTCCAACTCGCCAAGGCGTTGGAGAACCCCGGTCATCACCTGCCCGGAGGAGACAAAAATCTCATTTCCGGAGGCCAGGTGCTCCGCGAGGTATTCTTCCAGGGTCAGGTCGAGGGTTTCCGCGGCCGCCCGGTAACGGGCGATCACTAAACGGGCCTCTTCCAGATGCCCGCCCAAGCGCTGGAGATACTGGGCGAAAAACTGGGGAAATTGCGCCAGGCCCACCGCTCCGGCCAGGGAAACTACCCGGTCGACCAGCCCGTCCAAAAAACGAAAGGGATAAAGAAGGATTTTTTTCATTTCCATCCCCCTGCAGGCATATTCGTATTTACCGCCAATATAAGATTACGGCAGAAAACAAGATTTTCCTGCAGAAAAAACCGGGGAGGCGGCAGGCGGCCTTATTTTTCTCCAGTAATGCTCTTACTGTACTCCGCCACCACCTGCCAGATCTCCGGGTCTTCCCGGCCCAGCCGCCAGAAGGTAATCCCTTTCACCAGGTGGCGGTATTTTTTGATCAACTCCAGCCGGGCCCTGGTGGCTTTAGCGTCCTGGTAATAGACGATATGTTTCTTGCCGGCTTCATCATAATAGATAAAATAGGGTTCGACATTGGTGGAGAAATTACAATTGCAAGGGTAATGCCGGGTGTTATCCCTTTTGACTTCACTCTTATATTTGTTTCTTAAGGCAATGGCTCCTTTGTCTCCTTCATACATGGCCTCACTGGCGGCAGGGCCGCGATCGTCAGACGTTTTCCATGCTTCCCAGTTCAGCCCGTAAAGGGGGAGGCCGACAATGAGCTTTCCTTTCACTTCGGGGATCCCCTGGGCGTAAATCAAGACCTTTTCCAGCCAGTCCAAAGGGGCGAGCGGGCCGGGATGCTGTGTGGACCAGTGAAAGTCATAGCCCATGATCTTCAGCGAATCGGCATATTTGGCCAGTTCCGCCCAGTCTTGCGCCCCGGCGCCAGCCCATTGGGCATCAAAGGTTTTGGCATAAACGGCTACAGAGAGGAGCTTGCCCCTTTTATGCAATTCCTCGCCCAGTTCGGCGATGAAAGCGGAGAAGTCCCCCCGCGCACTAGTGCGCAGGGCTTCGTAGTCGATATCGATCCCGTCGTAACCGTTCTCCGTCACCAGATCGACGATTTCCCGGACATGCTTTGCCCGTTTTCCGGGGTCTTGGATAATCTTTACGAGCACCTGGTCGTCGAAATTATTTTCTCCCCAATTCTGGATGGAAGGAACAAGCTTAATCCCGTGTTTTCGCGCCAGGGTGATAATGGCGTTTTTGTCTTTTTCCGCATTATATGTATGGACAATGGGGGCTTGTCCATCTTCAAAGTAGTCGGGATTCAGGTTGTACCAGACAGGATTAATCTCATCAAAGAGCCAATAGTGGTCTTTAAAAGTATCATAACCACCGCTGGCATATGCCGCATACCAGGCGGCAACATAGAGATCGCCCTTTACGTGCACAGGGGGATTGACCGGGGAACAACCGGTAATAACCAGGGGGATCAGGAAAAAGGGGAAACGTTTCATGGTGTATCACTCTCTGCAGCAAATTTCCGGTGAAATCTTTTTCAATATTTTAGTTCGCCATGGAATCCCCTTTCCCCTTTGGGTAATTTCACCATTTTTTTAACGGTAAAGATTATTTTGAATTTTCAGACAAACCACCGGGCAGGGAGAAACAGGGGGAAAGAGGTCACCCGTTTTTCGAAAGGGGTCACCTGTTTTTCCTGCGCATGGCGGCGGACAACCGTTCCCACCGGCGTCTGAAGGGCGAGAGCTCTTTCTTCAGTTGCGACAGTTCCTTATGGTTCAGGGCGTCTTTTTCCCCCAAAGCGATGAGTTCGGCTATGCGCTCCGGGGAAAAATCCAAGAGGGCTTTGAGGCTCCCCATCTGCAGGATGGGTGTGGAAGGACGGATCTCCACCACCTTGACACCGGGCCATTCCTTGTGATCCAGGCGGCTGCTGTTTTCGAGGATGACGGCGATGATGTGGGTACAGCCGCAGGCGACAAGGGGCTCGATGGGGATGTTCCCCCTGTTCCGGCTGCCAAGGCTCCCGTCCCGGTAAAACCGGCCGTTGATCTCCTGGGCCGGGAAGGCCAGGGGTACCGCGGCGCTGGCCTTTAAAACCGTAAGGATCTTATCCGGGGAAAGGGATTGAATATGGAAAAACTCGGATTTGCCCCTGGCCAGCAGCCAGTCGAAGAGGTCGGCGACGGCCCCGGTCAACCCCTGCGAACCGGGGAAAGCAGAGGCATAAAACTCTTTTCCCCTGTATAAACGTTTGAGGTTTACCGCTGAATTGATGATGTTGTCCAGGGGGGTTTCATCGTAAATGGCAAAGGCCTTGTCCATCAAGAGACACCGGAGCTTGGCAAAGAAATCGCTGGTGGTCTCGGTGGCGCTGTTTGCGGCCGGCCCGGCCGCCCGCCGCAGGCGTAAAAGCGCCCGGCGCATGCCCGTAGTGGGGCCTACGGTCTTGGCCGGAAGCGGCTGCTTCCGCAGTTGCAGGACTTTCTCAGGGTATAAATCCAACCAGATCTTTTCCAGGCGGGCGGCGGCTTTTTTCAGCCTGAAGGCGGCTACTACCACGCCGTTGAGCGCGCCGATACTGGCGCCGGCAACCGCCCGGGGCTCAAAGCCCATTTTTGCCAGGACCTTAATGGCGCCCACCTCATAAGCGCCGCAGGCGCCGCCGCCCGAAAGGGCAAGACCTAATTTAACCTTTTTCACGAAGAATTCTCCTCTCTTACCGGGTCTAGCTATATTTTATCAGAAAAAGTGATGGGAAGTAAGGTATTTACTTCCAAAAACGAGGTTGCGCAGGGGAAAAAGGGCGGCGCCCGCCAAGGGCCGCGGTGGAAGAAGACGCCAACTGGAGATCCGGGCCGCGGAAGGGTGGCGCCCGAGGAGGATTCCGGGCGTTGCCGGAAAAGGTTATTTCATGGCAGAAACAGAATGAGACAAAAGAAGTATAAAAAGAAGATGGGCAGAGATTCAAGAAAAGGGAGGGGTTTATGGTGAGCTTTTTGGAGTTGGTGAAGAAGAGGTACAGCGTGCGGAGGTATTCCGGGCGCCCGGTGGCAAGGGAGAAGATCGAGCGTTGCCTGGAGGCGGCGCGCCTGGCGCCGTCGGCTTGCAACGCCCAGCCCTGGCAGTTTATTGTCGTAGATGACCCGGGGCTAAAGGAGGAAGTGGCGAAGACCACCTTTAGCCCACTGGTCTCTTTCAACAAATTTTCTTTGCAAGCCCCGGTACTGGTCGTTGCCGTTCTTGAGAAATCCAACCTCATTGCGCAGGTCGGCGGCTTTCTGCGGAAAAAAGAGTTCAACCTGGTCGACCTGGGGATTGCCGCCGCCCATTTTTCGCTCCAGGCGGCTGAGGAAGGCCTGGGCACCTGTATCCTGGGGTGGTTTGATGAAAAGAAAGTCCGGGAAATCCTGGGGATCCCCTCCGGGAAAAGGGCCGCGCTCATTATTACCCTGGGTTACCCGGAGACCGGCGAAATACCGGAGAAGAAACGGAAGCCCCCCTCAGTGTTCAGGTTCTACAATCGATACGGTAAGAACGGGGAGCTTTTGCCCGGGTAATCTTGGTGGAACCGGTACCGCTCATTGAAGGCTTTTTTCCGTTCCCGCCTTTTCTTCTTCCCGGGCTGTGGCCGGCGGGTGGTAGGGCATCCTTTCCCGGTAGGCCGGGGCAACGCCGGTAATCGCCGCCGCATGCGGGGTCAGGGCGCAGAGGTCTTCCCGGTTGATGGCGCGGAGATCGTCTTTCCCCAGGGCTACTGCGCCCAGGACCATCTCGGCAACGCAGGAACGGAGGAAATTGGTCAGGCTTTTTGCGGCCAGTTCCACGTCCAGTTCCTCCTTGAGTTTTCCTGAGTAGAGGGCCAGTTGGGTAGGGGGTTCCATGGGCGAGGTCTTTGCCATTTGCGTGTGGATCATGGCCATGATCGCCACCGTGCCCAGGTAAACGGCGTCCGCTCCCAGGGCCATGGCTTTAAGGAAATGGCCGGGGGTAAACAAGCCGCCGCCGGCAATCAGGGAGACCTTGTCCTTGACTCCTTTTGCTTCCAGAAAATCCGCCGCCCGCACCAGCGCGTGCATGGTCGGGAGGCCAAAATCATCTTCCAGCAGCGGTTGGCCGGCGTGGGTGCCGGCTTCCGCCCCGTCGATGACGACCACATCGACCCCGGCAAAGAGGGCGATCTCCAGTTCCTCTTCCAAATGGTGGGTGGCGGCGAATTTATAGGCCACCGGCACCCCGCCCGTCTCTTCCTTCAAACGGAAGACCAGGTTTTTCAGGTCCTCTTTGGATTCCACTCCCGGGAGGCGCGAGGCAATCACCGCATCTTCCCCCTCCTTGAGGCCGAAGATCTCCCGGAGTTCCTCGTCGATTTTATGCGCCGGGGTGGTCTGGGGGGTTGAAGCCTGGGCGCCCTGTCCCAGTTGGATCTCGATCATATCGGCCAGGGCATAAAACTCCCGTTTGTTCCCGTGGGGCCACTGGCCCCGGTGGTACTGGTAGATGTACCGGGTGGCGCTCTCCCTCTCCTCCGGGATGAAGGCGCTTTCCCCCGTGTTGACGGCCGTTCCGGCGGCAGTTGCCGCCCGGGCCAGGGCAATCCGGGCTTTTTTGCTGAGGGCGCCGCCGTAGGACATGCCGGTGATTATGAGGGGAATCTCCAGTTCCAGCGGTTTTTTGGCCGCAGGCCCGATGGTAACCTGGGTCTTAACCATACTTGGCTCCCGGACCGGCAGGCGAAAAAGGTGAACCGGGTTGAACATCAGTTCCTGCCAGGGTGAAAAGTGGTAGACACTACCAAAGGGGCGGCCCAACGGTTTTCCTTTTTCCGCCCGGAGAACGGTCTCCATCAGGTGCAAGGGGGTGACCTTCATCGTGGTGGCCACCAGTTCCCAGAGGTTTTCCACGTATGGGTCGCGCATCAGACGGAAGAGAAAATTGTCGACCACGTTATCGGCAACGCGCCGCAAGGCTTTTTCCACCAGGCCGGACATGGCAATCCCCCTTTTTGGGCTTTAATTTTCTTGGAACAAAGGTTTTTCCGGAAGGAGATCCGGGGTGACTGTAAAATTATTATAAACATGTTTTCCCCGTTTCATGCCGTATTTTCTGCGGCAGGTATTGTGGCATGACAGCCCGCACGCATTAGCAACCCATGGAGCGACCCAAGGGTGGTGCGGGTGCGGGCAGAAGGAGCGAAATAATGCGCAGGTATTTTTTTAGGGTTCTTTCCAGTTTCATCATTATTATTTCCCTGGTTTCGATTACTTTTGGCTGGTCTGTCGACCGCTCTCAGGTGTTAACGGGTCTGACCTGGAGTATTTTGCAGGAATGGCATTACCGCCCCAGAGAACTCGATGACCAGTTTTCCAAGGACGCTTTTGCCCTCTATATTAATAGCCTGGATCCGGATAAACGGTTTTTTACCAAAGACGATCTGGAAAAACTGGAAAAATTTGAACGGGCCATCGACAATGAGGTTCAAGAGGGAAAAAGCCGCTTGACGGCGCTCTCCTCCTGGTTGCTGAGCCAAAGGATTGAAGAAGTGCAGGCCATGGCCGGGGAGATCCTGGCGGAGCCCTTTGATTATTTCATCGATGAGGAACTGGAGCTTGATGCCGACAAAAGGGATTATGCCGATGACAGCCGGGAATTACGGGAATTATGGCGGAAAATGCTTAAATACCAGACAATCCTTACTTACCTGGATTTGGCCGCAGCCGGGAAAGAAGGAAAAGAAGAAGCGGTTCTCCTGGAAGTCATTGACAAGGAAATAGAGGCGCAGGCCAGGGAGAGGGTGGCGAGAAACATCCGGCGGACTCTGAGCCGGCTGCTTGAGGATGGCCAGGAAGAGGCCTTCCACCGTTATCTCAATGCTGTAACCAAGAGTTTTGACCCGCATACTACCTATTTCACCCCGGAGAAGCGGGAAGATTTTGATATTGAGATGCGGGGGACCCTTGAGGGGATCGGCGCTTTGCTTCAAGAAGACGGGGAATACATTAAAGTCGTGGAGATCATCCCCGGCGGCGCGGCTTGGCGCCAAGGCGAGTTGAAACCGGGCGATCTGATTTTAGAAGTAGCCCAGGGCAAAGAGGAAGAAGTAGTGGACCTTTATAATATGCGGGTCGACGAGGCGGTCAGATATATCCGGGGCAAGAAAGGCACCGAGGTCCGGCTGACGGTGAAGAAACCGGACGGGCAGATCGTCACCATCTCCATCATCCGCGATATTGTGGTTTTGGAAGAGACCTACGCCCGGCAGGCTTTGCTTTCCCCCGCCCGTGCGGGAGGAGACGCGGCGCGGAGGTACGGCTATATTTATCTCCCTTCTTTCTACCGGGATTTTGCCAATGTGAACGGGCGCAGCGCCGCAGCGGACTTGAGAAGGATTCTCCAGCAGATCAACGGGGAAGGGGTGGACGGGGTCATCCTGGACCTGCGGAATAACGGCGGCGGTTCTCTCGACGATGCCTTGAAAATTGCCGGTTTCTTCATTGACAGCGGTCCCTTGCTCCAGGTTAAAGGGAGAGAAAAAACCAATGTTTTCTGGGATCCGGAAAAGGGCACGCTTTACAACGGCCCGCTCCTGGTCCTGGTCAACACCTTTACCGCCTCGGGAGCGGAGATCCTGGCCGCCGCTTTGCAGGATTACGACCGGGCGGTAATCGCCGGGAACAGGACTTTTGGTAAAGGGAGCATCCAGACCATCCTTGACCTGGACCACTTTTTACCGTTGGATTTGGGCGGGCTTAAGCCCCTCGGCTCCATGAAACTGACCATCCAGCAGTTTTACCGGGTGACCGGGGAACCCATTCAATACCATGGCGTGGTTCCCGATATTATCCTCCCCGATCCCTACGGCTATATCGAAGCCGGCGAGAGGACGCTAAAGCATGCCTTGCCGGAGGAACGTTTGACCGCCCTGGACTACCCGAAATGGGATGCGCCCGTTGATTTACGGGTGATACAGGGGAAAAGCAACGAGCGCGTGGCCGCCAACCGGTCTTTCCAGGAGATCGTCGCGTATGTGGAGAAGGTCAATAAAGACCGGCAGGAGACCCGGCAGTCTTTGCACCTGGCAAAGTTCTACCGCCAGCAGCAAGCGCGGAGGGAAGAGCTGAACCGCTTTGAGGAGACGCAAGCCGGCACGGAGATCCTCCTCGAAGTCAGCCTGCTGAAAGATGATACGGCCCTGCCTGAAGAGAAACTCAAGGAGTGGCGCGATGAGATCCAAAAGGACGTGATTATCGGCGAGGCCGTGCAGATCCTTGATGATATGTTGACCCTTGTTTCCGGGGAATAATATTCTGAAATCCGTTTCGCAAGAAATTAACTTGACAGGCCAAGGGGGAAATGCTAATCTGAAAATTAAATTCATCTAACTTTTTATTCCTCCAAAAAAAATAAAAATAAAAGCGAAACAGGAGAGGGCAGATGACGCTGGGCATTACCTCTCCTTTTTCTTAGAAAACGGTTTAGTGCATAAAAGATTTTTAGTACATAAAAAAACGTTCAGTATAGATAAAACCCTTCTGTTCGTAATAGATTTTCAGTACCGGCGAAACGGGATGCAGCATACTTGCCGGAGACGCACGCGCGAAGGAATGCAGGTGATAGGTGATGGAGGCCAAACGCGTACTGCTCTTGGCTGATCTTTCCCCGGGCTGTAGCGGGCGGGTGGTGAGGATCGACGGGGGCCGGGGGATACAGCAGCGCCTGGAAGCCATGGGGGTTTACCCCGGAGTGCAAATAAGGAAAAAGAGCGCGCTTTTTGGGTACGGGCCTTCAATTGTGGCTGTGGCCGGCAGTGAACTGGCGATCGGATACGGAAAGGCGCGAAGGATCTGGGTGGAGGTGGAGGAAGTTGAAGATCCTTCTGGTCGGTAACCCCAATGTCGGGAAAAGCTTGATTTTTTCCCAGTTAACCGGGTTAAATGTCACGGCCTCCAACTACCCGGGGACGACCGTTGAATTTTACCGCGGCCATATGTGGAAAGGAGAAGAACGGTACGAGGTGATTGACGTCCCGGGGATGTACAGTATGGAACCGGGTTGTGAAGCGGAACGGGTTGCCCGGAGGATGCTGGACTACGGCGACCTGATCATCAACGTCTTGGACGCCACCAACCTGGAGCGGAATTTAAACCTCACACTCCAACTGGCGGTTTGCCGGAAACCCATGATTGTTCTCTTGAATTTCTGGGATGAGACGAAACAGAAGGGGATCGAGATCGACCCGGAGAAATTAGAAAAATTCCTGGGCGTGCCGGTCATCCCGGTCAGCGCCGTGACCGGCGAGGGGCTGGGCAAGATGGTGGAACGCCTGCCCGAAGCCGGGATCCCTCCTTTTTACATAGAGAAACCGGATAAGCGCTGGCGGAGAATAGGCCTGATCGTCCGGGAGGTGCAGTCGCTGCGCCGCCGTCGCCCGACCCTCCTCGAACGGTTGCAAAACCTCAGTTTACACCCGGTCTACGGTTTGCTCACTGCGGCCGTAATCATGGGGCTCGCTATTTGTTTCATAGTTTACACCGGCGAGTTTTTCAGCGGTATTATCGAATCCTTGATGACCCGGTGGTATCTGCCGCTCATCCAGAAACTGAGCGGGCTTTTGGGAAGGAAAGGCCTCCTCCATGAGGTTCTCATCGGCAAACTGGTCGCCGGCGGGGTGAGCCTCAAAGAATCACTGGGGCTCCTTACCACCGGGGTTTATGTGGCTTTTGGCGTTGTTCTTCCTTACATCTCCATTTTCTATTTTATCCTTGGCTTTCTGGAAGACTTCGGCTACCTGCCCCGTTTGGCGGTTTTGATGGACCGGGCAATGCACCGCATCGGCTTGCACGGGTTCGCCATCGTCCCCCTGATTTTGGCCTTCGGCTGTAATGTCCCGGGGGTGATGGCCCTGCGCAACCTGGAGAGCCGCAGGGAAAAGTTTATCGCCGGGATCTTAATGGCCATCGGCATCCCGTGCATGGCCCAACTCTCGATTATCATCGGCCTGGTCGGGCGGTACGGGTTCTCCTATCTTTTGCTCATCTTTGCCTTTCTCTTTTTTGTCTGGACCGTCCTGGGCGTGGTTGGCAACCGCCTTGTCCACGGGCACACGCCCTCGCTATTAATGGAGATCCCCCCGTATCGCCTGCCGCGGGCAGCGGTACAGTTAAAAAAGTTAAAGATGCGGATAACCGCCTTTCTTGTGGAGGCTTTGCCTTTTGTCTTCGGCGGGTTGCTCCTGGTCGATCTTTTACATGCCTTGGGGGTTATTAAGTGGCTTTCCAGGTTTTTGGCCCCAGTGATCAGCGGGTTTTGGGGGCTCCCGGAGACGGTCACCTCCACGCTGCTCATTGGTTTCCTCCGGAAGGATGTGGCTGTTGCCCTTTTGGAACCGCTGGCCCTGACCCCCGCCCAATTAACCATTGTTTCTTTGGTTTTAACCCTTTATTTTCCCTGCGCGGCAACGTTTGTCATCATCATCAAGGAATTGGGGGTTAGGGATACGGTCAAGGCCGTGGGGGTCATGATTACCGTTACCTTGCTGGCGGGGACATTTCTCCATCTCACCCTGGACCGGCTGTTTACCCCGCAGGTTTTAGCGGCTTTGCTGACCGGCGCCGCCATAGCCCTGGGCGCAAGGGCGGGGGGGAAGCATGATCCGGAGGAGTTTGCGGATTTACCCGGAGAGGATGGAACTGGGGAAGAAGGAGGATACAATTCAGGAAAAGAGGGAATCAGGTAAGCAAAGGGGATCTGGCGGGGAAAGGGAACCGGGCAAAAAGATAAGGAAAGACTGGCGAAAACCCATAAATAGCAGCCTGTATGGGTTAATGGGGCCATGAAATATCTGCACAGGCTGCTATTAATCTTCTTAGAAACATAAAAAAGGAATTAACGGAAAAAACGCGAATAGAAAAGAAATTACTATAAAACCACTACGAAAAGGAGGAAAAATATTGACGAAAATTGCTTTACTGACGGATACCAGTTGTGATCTGCCGCTGGAGGTGCGTAAGGAACACAATGTTTTCCTGGCCAGCATGAAGATACATTTTGGGGAAGAGGAATATACCGACCAGGTGACCATTACCCACGAAGAGTTCTACCGGAAAATGGCGGAAAACCCGGAGATCATGCCCAGGACAACGCAACCGCAGGCCAAAGATTTTCTCAAGCTCTACCAGCAATTGCATAGAGAAGGCTACGACACCGTCTTTTCCCTGCATATCTCCAGCAAAATGAGTGGCACCATCCAGGCGGCGGAGGTCGCCGTTGAGATGATGCAAGAAAAAGACCTGGAGATCCTGACGGTCGATACCGGCCAGGTCGGGCCGCCGCTTGGCCTTTTCGTCTATATGGTGGCGGAGAGGATCAAGAGGGGGGAGAACAAGGAAGAAATAAAGAGTTTCATCGGAAAACTGGTGCGCCAAAAGGACCTTATCTTTGTGGCCTTTACCGTAAACACCATGGATTACCTGGTGAAAAACGGGAGAGTGGGCCGGGCCAAGGGTTTTGCCGCCGGGTTGCTGAATATCAAACCCATTTTAACCGTTGAAGAGGGGGAGATCACCCCCTATGACAAGGCCCGGGGAACCAAGGCGTTGCAAGAGAAGATGAGCGCAATCATCCTGGAGAAGATGGAAAAATGTAAAAAACCCCTGTTATATGTGGCCTGGGGTGACGATGCCATGAAAGAACTGGCCGGGAAGGTCCGGGAGAATATTGCTGCGGAATACGGCCGTCCTTTCCAGCTTTTCCAGGGGAACGTGGCGCCGACCATCGGTTGTCATACAGGGCCGGAACTTTTTGCGCTGGCAGTAACGGATCTGGCCTTGATCGAAGAGGATTAGTTGTCTTCCGGGATAAACCGGACGGGAACGCCTTGAAGCGCCATGGCGGTCCCCGGCTTTTTGCTCAGGCAAATTAATAAAAATTATTAAGAGGAAAATGGCAATCAACGGCTAAATAAAACCGGAAGACGATATGCCGCCGGCGTATCATATGCTGAAAACATCAGGAAGTAGCACGGTTGAAAGGAGATTGGTTGCACTTGATTTGGAATTTGGAGTATGAAAGCATGTCGCGCCCGCGCTTGGCAGAACTGCAGTTAAAAAGGTTACGCGAAGTTGTTGACCGGGTCTACGCAAGAGTCCCCTATTACCGTCAGAAGATGGAGGAAGCCGGGATTAAGCCGGAGGATATCCGGAGCCTGGACGATCTGGCGCACCTTCCCTTCACCACCAAGGAGGACCTGCGGGAGAATTATCCCTTCGGCCTCTTTGCCGTGCCCATGGAGGAGGTGGTCCGGATCCATGCCTCTTCCGGGACCACCGGCAAGATGACGGTGGTGGGGTATACCCGGAATGACATTAAAATCTGGGCGCAGGTGATGGCCAGGACCCTGGCTTGCGCCGGGGGAACCGCCAATGACCGGATCCAGGTGGCTTACGGGTACGGGCTTTTCACCGGCGGGCTCGGCGTTCACTATGGCGCCGAGATGATGGGGGCCACCGTCATCCCCATCTCCGGGGGTAATACCAAACGGCAGATTCAGATCATGAAGGATTTTGCCACCACCATCCTGGCCTGTACCCCTTCTTACGCGCTTTACCTTGCCGAAGGCGCCGCGGAAGAGGGGATCGACCCCAAAGAATTGCCGCTCCGGGCGGGGATCTTTGGTGCGGAACCCTGGTCGGAGAATATGCGCAAAGAGATCGAGGAAAAGCTGGGGATTACCGCCATTGACATCTATGGCCTTTCCGAGGTGATCGGCCCGGGAGTGGCCAGCGAATGCCTGGAACAAAACGGGTTGCATGTTTTTGAAGACCATTTCCTCGTAGAGGTGGTTGATCCGGAGACCGGGAAACCACTGCCCCCGGGGGAAAAGGGGGAAGTGGTCTTTACGACCCTGACCAAAGAGGCCTTCCCGGTTATCCGTTACCGGACCAGGGATATCAGCATATTATACCCGGAACCGTGCGCCTGCGGGCGGACCATGACGAGGATGCACCGGATCCTTGGCCGTACCGATGACATGTTGATCATCAGGGGCGTTAATGTCTTTCCTTCGCAAATTGAAAACGCCCTTCTGGAAATCGGCGAGACCGAGCCCCATTACATGCTGGTGGTGGATAGGCAGCAGCAGTTGGACGAGTTGGAGGTCTGGGTGGAAGTTTCGGAAGAGCTCTTCTCCGATGAGGTGCGGAAGATGGAGCACCTGGAGAACAGGATCCGGCAGAAGATCGAGAGTACCCTGGGCATTGGCGTCCGGGTGAAACTGGTTGAGCCCAAGACCATTCCCAGGAGTGAAGGGAAGGCTAAACGCGTGGTGGACCGGAGAGATATTTACGGATCGTGACTCCGGAAAAGGAAAAAGGGGGGATTGTCAGTGGTAAAACTCAAACAGATCTCCGTGTTTCTGGAGAACAAGTCGGGAAGGCTTTCCGAGTTGAGCAAGGTTTTAGGGGAACATAACATTAACATCCGGGCCCTTTCGATTGCCGATACTGAAGACTTCGGGATTCTACGGTTGATCGTCAACGATCCGGAAAAAGCCTGGAAAGTCTTGAAGGAACGGGGTTTTACCGTCAGCGAAACCCGGATCATCGCCGTGGAGATCCCCGACGCGCCCGGCGGCCTGGCGAGCGTTTTGGAGATTTTGGAGGCCCATGCCATTAATATCGAGTATATTTATGCTTTTGTCGGGCAACGCGAGGGGAATGCCGTGGTGGTCTTCAGGGTGGAGGATATCGACAATGCCGTAAAGATCCTGCAGGAGAAGGGCTTTCATTTGCTGGACGGGGATGAGATCTACTAAAACCTTTACCAACGGCAAAGCGGAAGGGAAGGAAGGGAAAAATGAAAGTCGTAGCTTTTAACGGGAGCCCGCGCAAGAACGGGAACACCGCCTTTCTTCTCCGCCAGGTTATGGAGGAACTGGAGAAGGAGGGGATCCAAACCGAACTTGTGCAGGTGGGCGGCCAGCCCGTCCGTGGATGTATGGCCTGCTACAAGTGCCGGGAGAGAAAAGACCGCCGTTGCATATATAATGATGACAAGCTCAACGAGTGGATCGGGAAGATGCTGGAGGCCGACGGCATGCTGATCGGCTCTCCCACTTATTTCGCGGGTTTGACCCCGGAAACGAAGGCCTTGATTGACCGGGCCGGTTTTGTCTCCCGGGGAAACGGCAACATCTTCCGGCGCAAGGTGGGAGCGGCGGTGATCGCCGTCCGGCGGGGCGGGGCGCTGAATGTCTTCAATGCGATTAACGCCTTTTTCCTCATTAATGAGATGATCGTCCCCGGGTCAAGCTATTGGAACCTGGCGCTGGGTGGCGGCATGGGTGAAGTGCAGGATGATGCCGAAGGGATACAGACCATGAAGACGCTCGGGGAGAATATGGCCTGGCTATTGAAGAAACTTAACACGGGTTGAAATAGTTAAGCGGATGAAAGAGTTTAGTACAGATTGAGAAACTCTCTGATTGAAGAGGCTCAGGTTGACCAAACCCATGATTTTATGTTTTGCGCGGAGGCGCGGGTAGAAAGGGGAAAAATCATGACCTACCGGAAGATCATCCCTTGCCTGGATGTGAAAGACGGGCGTCTGGTCAAGGGGGTAAATTTTTCGAACCTGAAGGATCTCGGCGACCCGGTGGCGGCGGCCGCGGCTTATAGCGCCGCAGGCGCCGATGAACTCGTCTTTCTGGATATAACCGCCACCGCCGAAAAAAGGAAGACCTTGCTGCCAACGGTAAAAGCAACGGTGGCCGCCGCGACCATCCCCCTGATTGTCGGCGGCGGGGTTGCCGCCCTTGAGGATATCCGGGAACTGCTGGCGCTCGGGGTCTCCCGGGTTGCCGTCAACACCGCAGCCGTCCGTGACCCGGAATTAATCCGCCGGGCAGCCCTTGAATTCGGCAGGGAAAAGTTGGTCGTGGCCATTGATACCCGGCGGTCCGCGGCAATGCCCTCTGGTTTTGAGGTGATGATCCGCGGCGGCACGGAAGCAACGGGGATCGATGTGGTGGCGTGGGCGAAAAGAATGGAAGAACTGGGAGCGGGCGCCCTCTTGCCCACCAGTATGGACCGGGACGGGAGCCAGGAAGGGTACGACCTGCCGATGCTCCGCGCGGTGACGGAGGCGGTGGAGATCCCGGTGATTGCCTCCGGAGGCGCCGGGAAATTGGAGGATCTGTATGCCGCCATTGTTGAGGGCGGGGCCGACGGGGTGTTGGTGGCCTCCATGGTCCACTATGGGAAATATACAATCCGGCAGATGAAGGAATACCTGGCAGAACGGGGTGTGCCTGTGCGTTTGTCAGCAGGTGAAAATGGAGATTAAAAATATTGGCGAATTTGAATTGATTGCCCGGCTGACCGCGGGCAGGAAATACGACCAATCGGTGGTGCTGGGGATTGGTGACGACGCCGCGGTTATTCAGGCACCGGACGGCGGTTCCCTCCTGGCCTGCACCGATATGCTGGTGGAAGGGGTCCATTTTTCCCGGGAGAAAACGCCCCCGGCGGCCGTAGGCCACAAGGCCTTGGCCGTCAACCTTAGTGATATCGCGGCCATGGGCGGGATACCGCGGCAGGCCTTGGTCGCCGCCGGCTGGCCGCCCGGTTGTACCCTGGAATATGTGGATGGTGTTTATGAAGGGTTATATGCCCTGGCGGAAGAGTACGGGGTGAATATTATCGGCGGCGATACGGTACGGGCGCCGGTGGTGACTATAAATGTTACGGTCATCGGGGAAAGCCGTGGGAAAGCCGTGGGCAGGAACGGGGCCCGTCCCGGCGACCTGTTGGCCGTGACCGGCCGGGTGGGGGCGGCCGCCGCCGGTTTAGCCCTGCTCCGCGCGGGTTTAGAAGAGGTCGCGCCAGAGGGTTTGGAAGAAGGTACG
The DNA here is from genome assembly GCA_012727895.1 of Bacillota bacterium. Lineage (GTDB taxonomy): Bacteria > Bacillota > UBA4882 > UBA10575 > UBA10575 > JAAYGG01. The sequence continues at coordinate 81,707 of JAAYGG010000040.1, read as the reverse complement.
GAAAGGGCGGGCGTGCGGGGTCAAAAACCGGGGTTACCGGAAACGGTCCGGGAGGACCTGCTCCGGGCGCAACTCTTTCCCGTACCGCGCCTGCGGGCGGCGGCGATTTTGATGGCGACCGGCGCTGCAACAGCCATGATCGACCTCAGCGACGGGCTGGCCGGCGACCTCCGGCAACTGACCGCCGCCAGCGGGGTGGGGGCCCTCCTTTACGGGGACGAGCTGCCAATCGACGGTAACACTAAAGCGGCGGCGGCGTTCCTGAAGGAGAACGTCCTCAACTGGGCCCTTTACGGCGGTGAGGATTTCGAGCTTTTGGTGGCCCTGGCGCCGGAAAAAGCGGCGGAAACCCGGGAAAAAATGAAGGCTGCCGGGGTCGCGCTTACTGTGATTGGCAAGATCACGCCGGCAGCCGAAGGGCTCAGGATTTTACAGGATGGAAGGATTACCCCCCTTAAGGCCCGGGGGTTTGATCATTTTTTCCCTTCTTCATGACGGGCGAAGGCGTTGTGGTTATGGATCGACTCAAAACTCTCCACTTCCACCCGGAACCAGGTGATCCGCTCCTCGCCGCGGAGGACCAGCACGCAGTCTCTGAGGATATCCTCGACAAACTTCGGGCGCAGGTAGGCCTCTTCGGTGACGAATTTCTCGTCTTCCCTTTTGAGTAGGGGGTAAACCCGTGAACTCCCTTGTTCCTGAAGGAGGCCGATTAGCTCCTCCAGCCAGAGATAACGGCCGGGGCGGCAGCGGATCCAGGCCCGGATCATTGCCCGCTGGTTGTGGGCGCCGTAATCGGAGATCTCTTTGCTGCAGGGGCAGAGGGAGATGACGGGGATCTCCACGCCCATCTGGTAATCATAGGCCGGCGCCTGCCCGGTATTGGTGAGGCGCCCGTGGAATTCGCAGGAGTAATCCAATGGGGAAGGGATCTTGCTGACCGGCGCCGTGACCGGCAGGAAATACCGGAAAGCCAGGGCGATCTCGGCCGCGGGGGCCGCAAGGCGGCTGCAGATCTCCTTAAGCACGAGCTTTATCTCCCGGCCGGAGATGGGTTTCTGGCTCCATTCCGCCAGGATCTCGATGAACCGGCTCATGTGCGTACCCTTGAACTCCCGGGGCAGGCTGGCGGAGGCGGTGATCCTCCCCAGCACTTGCTGGAAAGAACCGGATTGGGTGGCGATGAGGACCGGCAGGTGAAAGTCTTTCACCCCCACCTGCTGGATTTCGATGCCCCGTTGGTCCGGGGAGTTTTGAATATCTTTCATGGGATTCCCTCCAAGAGCCTGTGGGTTTCTTCGTGCACGGCCCAGTGCCTACTTCTTTTTCTGCCGGGTTAATCACCTATTCGTGAAAGACCCCCCAAATCCTCTTGGAGTTGCTCTTTATTGCTTATTTATTCTCAGTATTTTTATTCTCCGGATCGTTTCATTTATTTCTTATGTTGCTTATTTGTTTTCCATATTACTTATATTCAGGTTTATTTATCCCCGCGATCGCCTGGATTTGCTGTAACCTTTTGGCAGTAAAGACCATGCTGTAGTAAAGCCGCCGCTCGGGGTAGGTCCGGCGGATGACTTTGAGGTTTTCATCGGGGGAATAGTCGCCAAAATCCACATCAAACCCGATGCACTCCGGGATCAGGTAGGCCATTTTCGCCGACATCCAGGCCCCGAGAATGACCTGTACGCCATGGCCATCGGCGTATTTCATCAACTCGCGGAGGTTGTTGTTGGCCATAGTCAGCGCGGGGTCGCCCGACTCGATCAAGACCACCGGCTGGGTGATGATGAAAGCCGCTCCCGCCGCGATTTTTCTCCGGAGTTTCTCCATTTCCGCTTCTAAGGGTTCATACTGGTTAAAAGCCGCGCCCAAAATAAAGACCCCGGGGTACTCCCGGCCGAGATACTCCAATAACTGTACGGAAGTGACGGTCTTGGTCTTTTCCGGGTCGTAGCCGAGGTCTTCCGGTTGCAAGCGGGGGAGGCGTTCGCTGCCGTCGCCGGAGATACAGAGGATATATTTTATGCCCAAGGCCGCGGCGTGCCCCACGAGAATATCGAAGTCTTGTTCGTTCTGGTCTTTTGCCGGGTCGTATTTTTCCCCGGTTTTCCGGTGAAAGGTATTCAGGTGCAGGACGAATTTTTCCGGTTCAACCGGTAAATCCAGGGCCTCAATCATCTCCGTACCCATATACGAGAGGTGGCTCATGGGGTTGTCAGGAACGCTGATTACCAGGTCGTTTTCTAAAAAAAGCTGGTAGCGTTCGGCAAACTTCTCCATTTCTCCCTCAAAGTCCTCCACGTTATGTTTGACGGCAAGCAACTCGAATAAGTCTTTATCAATTCTTGTTGTAACCATCCGTATCTCTCCTTAAAGCGCGTGGAGGGCGCCCGCATGATATTGCCACAGATGATTTATTGCAATATTGTAATAATTTACAATAATTCTTAATATTTCTTAAAAAAGCCCTGTGACCCGCCGGGTGGTTAAATCCACATCGATCTTCCGGTAGGAGGGGTTGGAGGCCGTACCCGGCATCAGTTTGATTTCGCCGGTTACCGGGACCACCAGGCCGGCGCCGCGGTAAACCAGGATGTCCTTGACCGGCAGGGTCCAGCCGCGGGGACGACCCTTTAAGGCCGGGTCGTGGGAGAGGCTCAGGTGGGTCTTGGCCATGCAAACATCGAAACCGGCCAACTCCTGGTCCGCCTCTACCCGTGCCAGTTTTTCCTCGCTTTCCGGGGTAAAGGAAACCCCGCCAGCGCCGTAGATTTCCGTGGCAATCCGCAGGATCTTCTCTTTGACCGGCAGGTCTTTGGGGTATAAAAACCCGAAGGACGCGGCGGATTCTTCCCGGCAGGCTTCAATCACCGCCTCCACCAGTTCCAGCGCGCCTTCGCCCCCTTTCTCCCAGTGTTTGGAGACGACCACTTTGGCGCCGGCGGCTTCCGCCGCCTTTCTGACCAGGGCAACTTCTTCCTCTGTGTCGGTGTAGAAGTGGTTAATGCAGACAACCGGTTTTATCCCGCTTTTCTTGACGATTTCGATATGGGCAAGGAGGTTTTCCACGCCTTTTTCCACCAATGCCGGGGCCGGTTCGGTGTAGACCCTGTCCAGGGGCTTGCCCGGTTTGACCTGCGGCCCGCCGCCATGCATCTTCAAAGCGCGGATGGTGGCGACAATCACCGCGCAGGCCGGGGTTAACCCGCTGTGCCGGCATTTGATATTCCAAAACTTCTCAAAGCCGATGTCCGCACCGAAGCCGCTCTCTGTGACCACGTAATCCGCCAGCCTCATCCCGACCAGGTCGGCAATGATTGACGACTGGCCGATGGAGATATTGGCAAAGGGACCGGCGTGGACCAGTACCGGCTGGCCTTCCAGGGTCTGGAGGAGGTTGGGGCAGAGGGCATTCAAGGTAAGGGCGGTCATCGCCCCGTCCACCTCCAGGTCGGCGGTGGTCACCGGCCGCCCGTCCTTGCTGTAGGCAACAACCATTTGCCCCATGCGTTTCCGGAAATCCGCCAGGCTGGTGGTGATGGCGAGGATCGCCATGATCTCCGAGGAGACGCTGATCTGGAAGCCGCTTTTCATCATAAAGCCGTTGTTTTTCCCGCCCAGCCCGATGATGATCTCCCGCAGCGCCTGGGCGCAGAAGTCAATGGCCCAGTTTATAGCGGTGTTTCGCGGATCGATATTTAACCGTTGCAAATTCTTCTCCCGTAAAACCTCGTCACTGTAGTTGAATTCATGTTGCATCCGGCTGGTCAGGGCAACCATCGCCAGGTTGTGGGCGTTGGTGACCGCATCGATATCGCCGGTCAGGCCCAGGCTGAAGGAGGACAGGGGGATGCACTGGCTGAGGCCGCCGCCAGCCGCCGAACCTTTGATGTTGAAGGTGGGGCCGGAGGAGGGCTGCCTGATGGTACCCAGGGCCCTTTGGCCCATTTTCCCCAAACCCTGGATGAGCCCGATGGTGGTGGTGGATTTCCCCTCGCCCAGGGGGGTGGGGGTGATGGCTGTTACCACCACATACTTGGCGCGGGGGTTCTCCTTGGTCCGCTCAAGGATCCGGGCATAATCAAGTTTTCCGGTGTAATGGCCATAGGGTTGCAACTCCTCTTTTGCCAGGCCCAGTTCCTCCGCGAGTTGGAAAACGGTTTTCATTTTTTTCTCTGCGGCCTCCGCGATCTCCCAGTCTTTCATGGTTAATGGATTTAACTCTGCCATTTTCTCCTCTCCTCAAGAAGTCCTGATCCTCAAAATCCTTATTTCCAGATTCCAATCGCCAAACCTTTATCTCCAGTCCTTATCCAGTCATTATCAGGTCCTTATCATCTTCGAACGCTCAGGAGTAAAACTCTTTTATCTTCAATAAGGCGTCAAACCCGTCCAACTCCAAGTATTCGTTGAGGCAGACCATGGCCGGGTGGTCGGGGGGGAGGATCTCGTATTTCCTGTTCACCGAGCCGATAATCATATCCAGGCCCAGGGGCATGGCTTTGGTCAGGAAAGCGCTTTCCAAGGCGCTCTTAACCGGGATCCCGTCGGGCCTTTTCGAAGGGAGCATCACTGTGAAGTTGCTCAAACCCACAGAGATATGGACGCCTTTTAACTCCGGGTCCTCATGGATTAAAGCCAAAGCGCCCAGCAGCCGCTTGAGATTGCCCTCCAGATCAGTGCCAACGGGGGCGATCCCCGGGTCAATAATGCACTGGTCCACCGGGATTCCCAGGGCTGCGGCTTTGGCCACCATTTCCCTGGCGGTTTGGTAGGTCTCCTCCGCGTTACGCGCGGGTTTCCGCTCCCCGTCTTCCATGCGCTCGGAGACGAGAAGGATCGGGATGAACGGTTGTATCCGGTAAAGGTCAAACATCTCCGGGCGCAGGGGGGAGATGGAATTGAGGATCGGCAGGACGCCGCCGGGTTTTTGCGGGCGCACACGCCCGGGGTCATAGGCCTTCAGGCCAGCGGCTGCCAGCTCCGGATCGGGGGTGTCAATGGATAGCGGCCTGTCGACCACCTTTTGGATCTCTTCCACAAGGTAGGCCATGAATTCCGGCGATTGCCGGCCAACGTTGACATCAATATAGGCGGCGCCTTTTTCCGCCTGGCGCACAGCCAGGGCTTTTATACCCTCGATGTCCTGGTTGACAAAGAGCTCATGGGTGGAAGGCACGGAATCGTTGATTGATTCGCCAATAATTGTCAACCCTTCAATTGCCATCTGTCAAAATCACCCTTTCTGATCTGGTAAATCTCTATTCTTTCAAAAATAAATATTAATGACTTAATTTTAATACAATTTTCATTATAGGGCAAAGCCAGGTTTTTATATATAATTTTTTTTTGATTTATGGCAATATTTAAACCTTTCTCCGGGGGCGGGCTCCCCGCTTGAAAGACAGGCTCCCCACCGGGGGTGGGGCCTTTCTTTACCAACCGGCCGGTGGATGGCGGCAGGGAATAAAGGCCGGTTTTTCTGTGCAGACTTTTTGCAGAAGAGTTTTTAGGGGGAAGAAGGAAATGCGCCCGTTGACAAGAGAAGAAAAGCGCAGGCGTGGGCGGCATGGGCAGGTACCGTACATCTCTTTGTGGCAGCGCGTAGATTCGCAGCAGCGCGCCTGCCCGTGGCGGCGTTGGGCCGGGATGATCCTGGCCGTCCTCATTATCTTTAACACGGCGGGTTGGGCCGGCGCCGCCGGTACGGACGGGCTGGACCTCCGCTCGGAGGCGGCGGTTTTGATGGAATACACCACCGGTGAAATCCTGGTTGAAAAAAACCCGCACCGGCAGTTGCCCCCGGCAAGTATCACCAAGATGATGGTGATGCTCCTGGTGATGGAGGCGGTGGCGGCGGGTGAGATAAAACTCTCCGATGTGGTGGTGACCACCCCCGAGGCGGCCAGGATGGGCGGGTCCCAGATCTGGCTGGAGCCCGGCGAGGAGATGACCGTCGCCGAGTTGTTAAAGGCCGTCAGCATTGTCTCGGCAAATGACGCCAGTTATGCCCTGGCCGAGCATGTGGCCGGTTCCCATGAGTTGTTTGTGGAGATGATGAATAAACGCGCCCAAGAGTTGGGTTTGGCCAATACCCGGTATGTAAATGCCACCGGCCTTGACCCGGACGGCGGGGGCGAGGGGAACATCACCACCGCTCATGATATGGCGGTTCTCGCCCGCGAACTCCTGAAACACCCGACGATCCTCCAGTGGACCGGGACTTGGATCGACAGCCTCCGCGGCGGGGAGTCTTTCCTCCGTAACACCAACAACCTGGTGCGTTTTTATGAAGGATGCGACGGCCTGAAGACCGGATATACCGATGAAGCCGGCTACAGCCTGGTGGGGACGGCGCAAAGGAATAATGTCCGGGTGATTGCCGTGGTAATGAAGGCGCCCACTTCCGCGGCGCGGAACAGTGATATCACCAAACTCTTTAATTACGGGTTCAGCCGGTTCAAGGCATTGCCCGTGGCCAAGAGCGGGGATAAGGTGGGCAAAATCCGCGTCATTAAGGGAGAAGACCGGGAAGTAGAGGTACTGGTGGGAAAAGACCTGATCCTGGTGGTAAAGAGGGAGGAACAAGGGGAACCGGAGGTTGAGATCGCCCTGCCCCCCCATGTCAAGGCGCCGCTGGCCCGCGGGGAAAGGGTGGGTGAAGCCCTGGTGAAGATGGGCGGGGAAGTTAAAGCCCGGGCCGATTTGGTGGCCGCCGCCGACGTGGCGGAAGTCGGGTTCTTCCGTTTCCTCCTCCAGGTTACCAGGGATTTTTTCTCCGTCTTTTTCGGGGGTTAGGCAGGATCTGGGGCGGAGATTCCATATAGGGTTTTACCTCTCATGTGTGCACAACTCTCATGTGTGCACAGTATACCGGCGGGAGCCGGTTTTTTTTTGCCCGGGTTTTTTCCGGCGCAACTTTTCTTTGGCGGCAGGAGAAAAGGGAAAAATGACGAAGATTTAATGCCAAAAGATTCAAAGTAAGGAGGAAGTTGGTTGAATATCGAACTGACCCGGGCCGGTTGCACCCTGGTAGTTAAAGTCCGCGGGGAATTGGACTTATCGACTTCGCCGGTTTTCCGTGATAAAATTGAGGCGGAGTTGGCACGGGACGAAAACATCCGCCATTTGGTCCTGGACCTCGAAGACGTTTCTTTTATTGACAGTTCCGGTTTGGGCGCTGTTCTGGGACGCTTTAAAAGCATTTCCCAGCGGGGTGGTAAGCTGGCGGGGGTGAAGGTCCCGCCGCATCTGGAGAAGTTGTTTGCCTTATCCGGACTGCTGAAGATAATGATCATCTGTCCGACAGTCGAGGACGCCCTCAATACGCTTTGAGGAGGCCTTAGAGAAGATGAAAACCAACTATTTGCAGGTTAAATTTCCCAGCCTGCCGGAGAATATCAGTCTTTCCCGGGTTATTGTCGCTTCCTTTGCCGCGCAATTGGATTTTACCCTGAACGAACTGGAGGAGATCCGGGTCGCGGTCTCGGAGGCTGTTTCCAACTGCATTATCCACGGGTACCCTGGAAACCGCGAGGGTGAAATCCACCTGGAACTGGCGATTAACCGCGGGATGCTGGAGATTGTCGTTGTTGATTACGGCCGCGGGATTGAAGATCTGGCTTTGGCCAAGACTCCCGCCTACTCCACGGATCCGGAACGGATGGGCTTGGGCCTGGTTTTTATGGAATCATTTATGGATGAGATGGTTCTTGAGTCGGAGCCCGGCAAAGGGACCCGGGTGGTGATGAGGAAAAAACCGGAACGGGGTAAAGGCCATGGCTGATCCCGGGAGCGAACATGCCGTCCCCCGCCTCCTCTCCGAGGAAGAAACCCGCTCCCTGATTGCGCTGGCCCGCAGCGGCCAGGCCGAAGCCGCAGAAAAACTCCTCAAACACAACTCCCGCCTGATCAAGAGTATAGTTTTGCGTTTCGAAGGCCGGGGCGTTGAATTTGACGACCTCTACCAGATTGGTTCCCTCGGCATGCTCAAAGCGATTGACCGGTTTGACCCGGCAAAGGGTGTGAAGTTCTCCACTTACGCGGTGACGGTGATCATGGGTGAAATCCGGCAGTACCTGCGGGATGACGGGTTAATAAAAACCGGTAGAAACCTGAAGGAACTGGCCGGGAAGGTTTACCGGGCGCGGCAGGAGTTTTTTGAGCGTTACGGGAAGGAACCGACCATCTCTGAACTGGAAGAGGCAACGAAGCTTTCCCGGGAAGAGATCGCCGCCGCTTTGGAGATCGCCCAGCCCGTCTCCTCCTTACAGGAGATCCTCCATAGCGAGGACGGGGCCGCCATCACCCTGGAAGACCGGGTGGGGGAGGAACCGGAAGAAAAATGGATGGAGAGCCTTTCCCTCCGGGAAGCACTGGCCCGGTTGGAACCGCGGCTCCGGTTGATCGTGGAAGAACGGTTTTTCCGCGAGAAAACCCAGGAAGAGATCGCCGCCAGGATCGGGATCTCCCAGGTCCAGGTGGGCCGTTTGGAGAAAACCGCCCTCAAACTCCTCAGAGAACTGCTTCAAGAGGAGATATGAGAGATCTAAGCCTTGAATTTCCGGCGCGGCATTGTATAATATAAGCAATACTTTTTTGCTAGAAGCGGGAATAGGCAGTAAACGGCGGCAATTTTTCGAGGGAGGCCTTCTACAAAAATGAGATACAACCTTCGTTTGCTCTCTCTTTCCACCCCCGGGGAACTTCTGGAGGAACTTGAGGCAATCAATGTCAGCCCCGAAGGCATAAAGATCATGGAGCCGAAAGGCGATTTTATCCTGGTCAAGGCTGAAGGGGTCTCACCCCAGGCCGCCAATATCCTTAAACAGGAGATGCTGGCCAAAGGCGGGGAAGTGGCGGTAAGCTGGGAACATGCCCGCCTTGAGGGCTGTAGCGGGCCGGTGATCATCATGGGGACCCGGGCCCAGTATGAGCGGCTTCTGGCCGTTCTTCCCCTGCAACCCTTTGACCTGCCGGCACTGGCCGGGGAATTGCAGGCCCTCCTGGCCGCCCGCAACACCCCCCCTGCCCCCTTGACGGTTAAAGGAAAGCGGTTTGCTTGGGGAGAAAGGACCTATGTTATGGGGATTATCAACCTCACCCCGGACTCCTTTTCCGGGGACGGCCTGCTAAAAGCGGGCAAACCGGTGGAATCCGCCCTCCGGCAGGCTGAGAGGTTTCTGGAGGAAGGCGCGGATATCCTGGATCTTGGGGGCGAATCGACCCGGCCCCAGGCCACGCCGGTTTCTGCGGAAGAAGAGAAAAGGCGGCTCCTTCCGGTGGTCGAAGCCCTTGCCAAGCAGTCGCCGCTCCCCATTTCGGTGGATACCTACAAGGCCCCGGTGGCGCAGGCGGCCCTGGAGGCCGGGGCAGACATAATCAACGATGTCTGGGGTTTGCAGTATGACCCGGAGATGGCGGCGGTGGCCGCCCGTTTCAACGCGCCGGTGATTGTGATGCATAACAAAACCGCCCCCGGCTACCAGGACCTGATGGGGGAAATTGCCGGGTTTTTACGGAAGAGTATCGCCCTGGCGGAAGCCGCCGGGTTGCCCGGGGAAAAAGTGATCATCGATCCGGGCATCGGGTTCGGCAAGACCAGGGAAGACAATTTAGAGGTCATCGCGCGGCTGGATGAGTTAAAATCCCTGGGGGTCCCAATCTTACTGGGCACTTCCCGCAAGTCGGTAATCGGGCTGACCCTGGATCTGCCCGTCACAGAGCGGCTGGAGGGGACTGCAGCCACGGTGGCGGTGGGGATCAGCAAAGGAGCGGATATCATCCGGGTCCACGATGTGAAGGAGATGGTCCGGGTCGCCCGGATGACCGATGCGATTATTCGTGCTACCCGCGCGCGCACGGATGTACGCCGTTCATAACAGGGGGAGGTTTCATGTTTACCGTTGCAATAGGTCTCGGTTCCAACCTGGGCCGCCGGGAGGAAAACCTGCGGCGGGCCGGTGAATTCTTGCGAAAACTCCTCAGCGGCGAGGTAACCTTTTCCCCGGTCTATGAGAGTGAACCAGTGGGGTACTTGGAACAGCCGTGGTTTTTAAACCAGGTCTGCCTGGGCAAGACCAAACTCCCCCCTGTACAATTGCTCTTCCGGCTCAAGGAGTTTGAACGGGAAATGGGGCGCGAGCCGGGCGGGCCGCGCTTTGGCCCGCGCTGCATCGATCTGGACCTCCTCTTTTATGAGGATTGGGTCTTCAAATCGCACCTGTTGACCATCCCCCATCCCCGCATGGTTGAACGTTCTTTTGTCCTTCTCCCCCTGGTGGAGATGGGGGCCGGCTGGGTCCACCCGGAACTCGGCCTCACAGTGCAGGAACTCTGGGCGGCAAAAAAGGAGGCCCTGGCGCCCTCCGTGCGCCGGGACTAACAAGTTACGTGCGCCGGGACTGACAAGTTAAAAGAAATATTACAGAATATTTACTTACTTGGTTACGGATCTTTTACGCCAGCCAGGAGAAGGGTTTTTGCCGGGTCTTGGTTATTTCCTTTTAATACCGGCATTGACCAAGAGGAGATAAATGAGGTATAATTGCCTTGAGTATAATATGGGAAAAGGTTAGGAGCTGGTTTAAGAGGGGGCTCTGAAGGTGGCCGTTCATTCCGGCGCCTGTTTTTTGGGCCGGATTTGTGAAATTTGGAACAAACCAAGTAAGACGCGACGGGCAAAGGAGGAGGATAAGAGGTGAAATCCCTCGAGGAACTGGCCAAGATTAGAGACGAAGCCAGAAAAATGATGGAGATCCGCGACGGTGAAAGCGGGGAAAAAACAAAGATTGTTGTTGGAATGGGAACCTGCGGGATCGCTGCGGGCGCCCGGGAAACAATGGGGGCTGTTCTTGAGGAGCTGGAGAAGCGCAACCTTGATAATGTTCTGGTCACCCAGACCGGGTGTATGGGCTTGTGTGAACAGGAGCCCATTCTTGAAGTGGAAATACCGGGCCAGCCGCGGATTAGTTATGGCAAGGTAACGGCGGAGAAAGCCCGGCAGATCGTTGCCAGGCATGTGGTGAACGGTAACATCATCGGCGAGTGGGTCATTAACCGTTAAAAGATGTTGGAGGTGAAAACCGGTGCCGGTTAACTCTGCTACCGAACGGAAAAAGAGTCTTCGCCAGGTGATTGCGGAGCATAACTCCGATCCCGGAGCGTTACTGGATATCCTCCGTGAAGCCCAAGAGATTCACGGTTATCTTTCCACGGCGGTTATGGAAGAGATCGCCGACCAACTGGGTATCCCCGTGAGCCGTGTTTACGGGGTGGCCACCTTTTACACCCTGCTGGCCACGGAACCCAAAGGGAAACATATTATCCGGGTTTGCGAGAGCCCGCCCTGCCATATCCGGGGGGCCGTCAATATCCTGGAAACCCTCCAAGAGGTGCTGGGGGTTAACCCCGGCGAAACAACGGAAGATAAAAAATTCACATTGGAGCTTACCAGTTGTCTTGGGGTCTGCGGCGTCGCCCCGGCGATGATGATCGGGGACCAAGTATACGGCAACTTGACTCCTGAACGGGTGAAGGAGATCCTGAAGACTTACGAGTAAAGGAGATTATTTGTAAGGAGGCGTATCCATGAGTTATTTCCGCGCTCATGTTTTGGTCTGTGCCGGGACGCCTTGTATGTTAAAGGGCGCCGGGGCGGTAAAAGACGCGCTTTGCCGCGAGATGGAACGCGCCGGTTTGCAGGAGGAGATCCGGGTTGTGGAAACCGGATGCCTGGGTCCCTGCGATGACGGGCCGGTGATTGTTGTTTACCCGGAAGGGGTTATGTACAGCAAATTAAAGCCGGAAGATATGTCCCGCATTGTCCAACAGCATCTCCTGAAGGGCCGGGTGGTGGAAGAACTAGTTTACCGGCCGGAGAAGGGGAAAACCAAGCCGGTGGTTTCCCTGGAAGACCAGGGTTACCTGGACCGGCAGTACCGGGTTGTCCTCCGCAACTGCGGGCGGATTGATCCCGATTCCATTGAAGAGTATATTGCCAACGGCGGTTACGAAGCCCTCGGGAAAGCCCTGACCGGCATGACCCCGGAACAGGTGGTGGAGACGGTCAAAGCTTCCGGCCTCCGCGGCCGGGGAGGCGCCGGTTTCCCCACCGGGCTCAAGTGGTCGTTCACTGCCCCGATTACTGCGGATCAGAAATATATCATTTGTAACGCGGATGAAGGGGAACCGGGAACCTTCAAGGACCGGTTGATTTTGGAGGGAGATCCCCATTCGGTTATCGAGGCCATGGCCATTGCCGGCTATGCCGTTGGCGCGGACAAGGGCATCATCTATATCCGCGGGGAGTACCACCTTTCCATCGAGCGGTTGCAGAGGGCGGCCGCCCGTGCCCGGGAAATGGGGCTCCTCGGGAAGGATATCTTCGGCACCGGTTTCAACTTTGACGTGGAGATCCGTACCGGCGCCGGCGCTTATGTTTGCGGCGAGGAGACCGCGCTCATCGAATCCCTGGAAGGGAAGAGGGGAGAGCCGCGGCTGAAACCGCCCTACCCCGGAGTGGCCGGGTTGTGGGGGAAACCGACTGTTGTCAATAACGTCGAGACCTTGGCGAATATTCCCCCGATTATCCTGAAGGGCGCGGAATGGTTCCGCAGCATCGGCACGGAAAGGACCCCGGGCACCAAGGTCTTCACGATGCTGGGCGATATTGCCAACCAGGGGTTGATTGAGGTTCCCATGGGGATAACCCTGCGCGAAGTGATTTATGGCGTCGGCGGCGGGATCCCCAATGGGAGAGGGTTTAAGCTGGCCCAGACCGGCGGAACTTCCGGCGGTTGCCTCCCGAAGGAATTTCTTGACCTGCCCATGGACTACGATACGCTGGCGGAGGCCGGTTCCGCCCTGGGTTCCGGGGCTTTGCTGGTGATCGATGATTCCCATTGCATTGTCGATGTTTTGCGTTCCTTTATGAAATTCTTCCAGCACGAATCCTGCGGCCAGTGTACGCCTTGCCGCGAGGGGACTTACCGTCTTTATGAACTTTTTTCCGCCCTGGCCGACGGTAAAGCCGGCCAGGATGTGGTTAAACTCATTAAAGAACTCTCCCAGGCCATGCAACTCTCATCCCTTTGCGGCCTGGGGCAGTCCGCCCCGAACGGGGTAGTCACCGCCCTTAAGTATTTTGAAGATGAAATCCTGCGCCATGCTGCCGGGGAGTGTCCGGCCGGGGTCTGCCGGGCCCTTACCACCGCCTCCCGGGCGGTCTAACCGGGCGGTTTGAGGAATTGCGCATCGATGTTCGAAATCCAGAAAGGAAGTGACCTGCATGGAAACGGTAAAAGTAACCATTGACGGTCGTGAAGTGCAAGTACCAAAGAACAGTACGATTCTCGCAGCGGCCCGGGCCGCCGGGATTGAGATTCCGACTCTTTGTTATAACGAAGATCTGGATGTTAAAGGGATGTGCCGGGTCTGCGTGGTGGAGGTGGAGGGCAGCCGGACCTTGCAGACCGCCTGTTCCCAGCCGGTCAGTGACGGGATGGTGGTTCACACCAATTCGGCCCGGGTACGGCAGGCCCGCCGGGTCAATGTGGAGCTCCTGCTCTCCAACCACCCCCAGGATTGCCTGAGCTGTATCCGGAATCAGCGTTGTGAATTACAGACCCTCGCCGATCAGTTGGGCGTCCGCGAACTGAGATTCCCCCACCGGGTCAGGGCGGAAGAGAAAGATATCTCCACCCCGGCCTTGGTGCGGGATCCGTCCAAATGTATCCTCTGCCGGCGTTGTGTGGAAGTTTGCCACCAGGTGCAGGGGGTAGGGGCCTTATACCCGGTGAACCGGGGGTTTGACACCACCATCGCCCCGGCCGGCGGTGTTGATCTGGGAAGCGTCGCCTGCGTCCAGTGCGGCCAATGCTCGCTGGTCTGCCCGGTCGGCGCCATTTACGAACAGGACCATACCGAGCGGGTCTGGGCGGCTCTGGCCGACCCCGATAAACATGTGGTGGTCCAGACGGCGCCGGCGATCCGGGTCTCCATCGGCGAAGAGATGGGGCTGGAGCCGGGCGCGGTGACTACCGGGCAAATGGTGGCCGCCCTGCGCCGCTTGGGCTTTGACAAGGTCTTTGATACCGATTTCAGCGCAGACCTGACCATTATGGAGGAAGGCCACGAACTGCTGGAACGCTTGGAAAAAGGCGGAACCCTGCCGATGATTACATCTTGTAGTCCCGGCTGGATCAAGTATATTGAGCACTTTTACCCGGATCTCTTGCCGCACCTTTCCACATGTAAATCGCCGCAGCAGATGTTCGGCGCCCTGGCCAAGACTTACTACGCGGAAAAGGCGGGAATCGACCCGGCCAATATTTATGTGGTCTCCATCATGCCCTGTACGGCCAAGAAATTCGAGTGCCAGCGCCCGGAGATGACCGATTCGGGTTATCCCGATGTGGACGCGGTTTTGACCACCAGGGAACTGGGGCGGATGCTCCGGGAGAGCGGGATCAAATTCAGTGACTTGCCTGAGGAAGAGTATGACGATCCCCTCGGGATCTCCACCGGCGCCGGGCTGATCTTCGGCGCCACCGGCGGGGTAATGGAAGCGGCTTTGCGGACCGTTTATGAAGTAGTTACCGGGGAAACCTTGGCTTCCCTTGACTTCACCGACGTCCGCGGGTTGGAAGGGATTAAGGAAGCGGAAGTCGACCTGAAAGGGAAAAAGGTCAAAGTGGCGGTGGCCCACGGGCTGGGTAATGCCAGAAAACTGATGGATTTGATTAACGAAGGAAAAGCCGATTACCAGTTCATCGAGATCATGTGCTGCCCGGGCGGTTGTATCGGCGGCGGCGGGCAGCCGATCCCGACGACCAGGGAGATCCGGCAGAAGCGGATCAACGCCATTTACCGGGCGGACGCCGGCATGCCGTTGCGTAAATCCCACGAAAACCCGGCGGTCCAAACCCTTTACAAGGAATTCCTCGGCAAGCCGCTGGGGGAGAAATCCCATCATCTCTTGCATACCCAATACACCAAGCGCGTGAAATACCCGGAAAAAGCAGCGGAGGTGTAGCGGGACACCGGGTCCGGACTGGAAAAGGTGGCGGGCCCGGCTTAAAGCCCAGTCTAAAAAAGCCCCGGCAGAAGCCGGGGCTTTTTTTCTGTACAGCCCGGTTTGGACCGGGGAAGGGTCGGCAGGCAGGAGTTTTCTCCTGGTCGCTCTTTAGTCCTTTGCGAGTTTTGTTTATGCCCGGGGATAAATGGTGGCGGCCGGGAAGACCAATGTAAAAAAAAGACAGCAAGAGGATAGAAAAAAGACCACCGCGTTAGGTGGTCAATGATTTAAACTTTGTTTTCCCTTCTCTGACTGCCGGCGTGGTCAAGAGAAGCGAGCGACTACTCAGCCGCTGGCGCCAGAGCGTCGTAACGCTCCACCTTGAAATAGTATTTCAAGGTGTAAATCATTATAACACAGAAGAAAAAATAATGCAAGGGTTTTTTAAAAAATTTTTTTATTCAAGAAAAAACCAGTATAATAAGGCTTTTTTGCCGATTGGCCACAGAAAAAATTTTTTATTTCGATATTGACATTAATACAAATTTGTATTAAAATCAAAAATAAAAATATTACAAACTGGAGGGATGGCAGAGATGGAAAACAGGATACCTTTGATTGGAGAGAAGTTTCCCAGGATGATTGTGAAGACGACCCACGGTGAAAAAACCTATCCCGATGATCTGAACGGAAAATGGTTTATCTTCTTCAGTCACCCGGCGGATTTCACCCCGGTCTGTACCACCGAATTTGCTGCTTTTCAAAAGCGGGCGGATGAATTCAGGAAGCTCGGGGCGGAACTAGTCGGGCTCAGCATTGATCAGGTTTTTTCCCACATCAAATGGGTGGAATGGATTAAAGACCATTTGAAGGTGGAGATCTCTTTCCCGGTGGTAGCCGACGACACCGGCGAAGTCTCGAAAAAACTCGGTTTGATCCACCCCGGCCAGGGAACCAACACTGTCCGGGCGGTCTTTATCGTCGATCCGGAAGGGGTCATCAGGGCCATCCTTTATTACCCGCAGGAATTGGGGAGGAATATCGACGAGATCCTGCGGATGGTTAAAGGCTTGCAGGTTGCCACAGACAATGAAGTGGCCCTCCCCGCCAATTGGCCCAATAATGAACTGATCGGCGAGGAAGTGATTATCCCGCCGGCCACTGACGAAGAGACCGCCAAGAAACGGAAAGAGGCCTATGCCTGTTTCGACTGGTGGTTCTGCCATAAAAAATTGGCCTAGAGATTAAGAGCAGATACAGGCAGGAATAACAGGAGTCCGGTAGGAAACTGGGGTGCGGCAAAAGAGCCGGCCCCCTTTTTATCCCCGGGTTTGGCGGGGGAGGAGATATCTGCTTGAGGTGGAGGACGGTCTGTGTTAAGATTAAGAAGGAAAAATTGGGGAACCCGCGGGTGGCGGGGCCGGTAAATGCCCGGCGGTGAAGGCCGGGAAATACCCGAAATGGAGAGGAAGAAGATGAGAACGGAACTGGTAAAGGAGATCTGCCGCCGCTTGGAAGAGGTTGGGATTCGCCCGACCCACCAGCGGATCGAGGTTATGAAATATTTGACCGAAAACCGGGTGCACCCGACCGCCGAGATGATCTATTCCCAGTTGAAAGCGGTTATTCCCACTTTCTCAAAGACTACAGTCTATAATACCCTGAAGCTGTTGGAGGAAAAAGGGGTCGTCTCCGCGTTGGCCACCGATGAGGACCAAATCCGCTACGAAGTGGATTTAACCCCTCATGCCCATTTTAAATGCGTTAAATGCGGGGCCTTTTTCGATCTTGGCCACGCCGGGGTCCTGTCCCTGGAGAAAGAAGACGAGATCGAGGGGAACCTGGTCCGGGAGGTACAGGTTGTTATGAAGGGAATTTGCCGCCATTGCCGGGCTGAGCGGGTAAACTAAGGAATATTTGTTGCAAAAACCTTTGGCAATTTCCGCAGATCGCCCTTGACGAGGGCACAGCCTTGTGGTAAAATAAATGAGGCTGCCGGGGGAGTAGCTCAGCTGGTTAGAGTGCTACGTTGACATCGTAGAGGTCAGCGGTTCGACTCCGCTCTCCCCCACCATATTTTGGCATTAGCAACAAGCCGGCTTGCAAAGGAACCGGCTTGTTTTTTTATGCAAACGAACCGCGCTGGCATAAGAAGGGGACTTGTAAAGAGAAAATGCTTGTGCTATAATGGAAAAAAGAAAGGATGGCTCGACCGAGTCGATAAGGAAGGGGAGGGACGTGATGATCCTTTCCGCCGAGTTTTTTTGGAAGCTCTTCAAGATTACGGGGTCGATATCAGCCTATTTAGTATATAGAGAATTTCTGAACCGGGTGAATTGATTATTTATAAAAATACAAATGCGAGGAGAAAGACGAGGAAAGAGAGAGTAAGTCGGAGCAAACGGTACAGAGAGGAATGGGGGGCTGCGAACATTCCCCGGGAGCCCGATTGAAGTTCACTCTGGAGTCGCAGGCTGAACAGGCGCAAGAAAGCGCTTAAGTAGGCCGGGCCGGAACTCCGCCGTTACCGGAGAAGATGATGTGGGAGACCGGTAAAGACCGGGCTTAATCCCACATGCGATCGAGGAGAGCCTTTGCCGGCTAAAAAGGGTGGTACCGCGGAAAAACTTTCGTCCCTTACAGGCGAAGGTTTTTTTTATTATCCATTTTACCCAATTCAATTTTACTTATGAAGATTATCCTGCCGCTGGCCGGCGTGCGCCCGCGTACGCCGGGACCGGCAGGGGGGGAGGCAGAGCGATGCACGAAGAACTGGAGAAATTAGCGGAAGAGGCGCGGCAAAAAATTGCGCGTACATCTTCAACGGCCGAGCTTAATCAGGTCCGGATCGATCTCTTTGGCAAAAAGGGGTCAATAACACAGCTCTCCCGGAGGCTGAAAGAGTTTTCCCCGGAAGAGCGGCCGCTTTTTGGCAAGTTAGTGAATGATCTCCGCCAGGAACTCACCGGGATCCTCGAGGAGAGAGAAGAGGCCATCTCCCGGCAGGAGGAGGAAGCCCGGCTGCAAGAGGAACGGATCGATGTGGAGCTTCCCGGCAGACGGCCCCGGCGGGGACGGCCGCATCCCCTGCTGATGTTGATTGATGAAATCACCGGAATTTTCCTGGGGATGGGTTTCGACCTTGCGGAAGGGCCGGAGATCGAATGGGATTATTACAACTTCGAGGCTTTGAATATCCCCCCGGAGCACCCGGCCCGGGAGATGCATGATACCCTTTATATCACCGAGAAAATCCTCCTGCGGACCCATACCTCTCCGGTGCAGATCCGGACGATGGAAAAACTCCGCCCGGAACCGGTCCGCATCATCGCCCCCGGCCGGGTTTACCGCCGGGACACGCTGGATGCCACCCATTCGCCGTGCTTTTTCCAGATCGAAGGTTTGGCGGTGGATGAGGGGATTACCTTTGGCGATCTCAAGGGGGTTTTGACCGTTTTTGTCCAGGAGATTTTCGGCAAAGACCGGGTAGTCCGTTTTCGCCCCAGTTTCTTCCCGTTTACTGAGCCCAGTGCGGAAGTGGATGTCTCCTGCGGCTGCCAGGGAGCAGGGTGCCGGATCTGTAAAGGCACCGGCTGGCTCGAGATTATGGGCGCCGGCTCCGTTGACCCGTGGGTTTTGGAGATGTCCGGTTATGATCCGGAAAAGTATTCGGGGTTTGCCTTTGGCATGGGAGTGGAACGGATCGCCATGTTGCGCTATGGGATTCCGGATATCCGCTACTTCTATGAGAACGATCACCGTTTCTTGGCGCAGTTTTAGGTTTTTTTCGAGCTTTGCCAGGTATTTTTCTGGAGCAATTTGGTGAAGGAGGCCGGAGAAGATGCGAGTTCCCTACAACTGGCTGCGTGAATATGTTCCCGTGGAACTGGATCCTCAGGAATTGGCAGATAAAATGAGCATGGCCGGGATCGCCGTGGAGGAATTGGACGACCCCGGCGCCCCCTACCGGGACCTGCGGGTGGGTGAGGTCTGCAGCCTGGAGCCTCACCCCAAAGCAGAAAAACTCCTTGTCTGCCGGGTCAGGCTTAGCGACGGCGAGATTACCGTTGTTACCGCCGCCCGGAACCTTAAGGCCGGGGATAAGGTACCGGTCGCCCTGACCGGGGCACGGCTCCCCGACGGTACGGCAATTGAGGAGGTTGATTTTCAAGGCGTTGTTTCCCAGGGGATGCTCTGCTCCGAAGAGGAATTGGGGTTGAGCCGGGAGGCGGAAGGGATTATGGTTCTGCCCCCGGAAACCGCCTTAACGGCCGATCTCCCCGTAATCCTTGGGCTTGACAGCCCTGTGCTGGTGCTGGAGCTCACCCCCAACCGGGCCGATTGCTATGGGATGCTGGGCGTAGCCCGGGAGGTGGCGGCTTTGACCGGCTGCCCGCTCCGGTTACCGGAATTGACCGTGGTGGAGGAGGCGGGCCGGGAGATCAAGGACTTCATCGATGTGGAACTCCTCGATCCTGAGCTTTGCCCCAGATACACGGGGAGGGTCTTTTACGACCTTAAGGTGGGCGAAGCGCCGTTGTGGCTAAAAACCCGGCTCCTGGCTGCCGGGATGCGGCCCGTAAACAATGTGGTCGATCTGACCAACTATGTTATGTGGGAGTTAAACCAGCCTTTGCACGCCTTTGACCTGGACCGGCTGGCCGGAAAGAAGATCTTGGTACGCCGGGCCAAAGACGGGGAACACCTGGTCACCCTGGACGGGGTGGAAAGGGTCTTGACCCGGCAAGACCTGGTGATTGCCGATGCGGAAAAGGCGCAGGGGATCGCCGGGGTAATGGGGGGCGAGGCCAGCGAGGTCTCTCCCCAGACACGCACGGTATTTCTGGAGTCCGCCTATTTTTCCCCGGTTAATACCCGGCGGACCGCCCAGAACCTCGGCCTCCACTCGGAGGCGGCGCTCCGTTTCGGAAAAGGGCTGGACCCGGAAGGGCCGCCGGCCGCCCTTGACCGCATGGCCCATCTTTTGGCCAAGATCGGCGCCGGCCGTACGGCCGCGGGGATAATTGACCGGTATCCCCGGCCGCTGCCGGCAAGAAAGGTCCGGATGCGGGCGGAGCGGGTCAACAACCTTCTCGGTTTGGACCTTGAGGCCGGTCAGATGGAAGAGATCCTCGGGCGGCTCAATTTTGAGATCAGCAAGGAACAGGGCGGTGTCTTCCAGGTAGGAGTCCCTTCCTACCGCCAGGATATAGAGAACGAGGCGGATCTGGCTGAAGAGATCGCCCGGCTCTACGGGTACGACAGGATCCCCGCCACCTACCCGGCGGCAAAACAGCCGGGGACCTTGACCCCGCGGCAACTGTGGGAAAAAGAGATCCGCGATTTGATGCAGGGTTACGGTTTCTCCGAGATTGTCACCTACAGTTTTCATGGGGAAAAAACCTTTGACCGCTTGAACCTGCCGGGAGATGATCCTTTACGCCGGGCGGTCCGTTTAAAGATCCCCCTCAGTGAAGAAGGGTCTTTGATGCGGACGACTCTCCTCGGTGGCGTGCTTGAGGTGCTGAGCTATAATGCGAAGAGAAAAATCGATAACCTGAGCCTCTTTGAGATGGCCCGTATCTACCTGCCGGCCGGGGACGAAGAAACCTTGCCGCAGGAGGACCTCCACCTGGCCGGGGGCTTGATGGGGCGGATCCATGAGAAAGGCTGGAACCAGCCGGCAAGGCAGGCCGATTTTTATGACGCCAAAGGGGTTATCGAAGCGCTCCTGGCCGAGTTGCCGGTGAAAGAGTGGAGATTCGAAAGGGGCGAGCATCCCGCCATGCACCCCGGACGCACCGCCTTCCTGGTCGTGGAAGGGAAGCGGGCGGGGGTGATCGGCGAGGTCCACCCCAAAGTCAAAGAGGCTTATGACCTGAATCTCCCGGCGATCCTCTTTGAATTGGATCTGGAGGTAATCTGGGGGGCGACAGAAAAAGAGATCATCCAGGTAAAACCGTTGCCGAAATTCCCGCCGGTCTTGCGGGATATCGCCCTGGTCCTGCCCGCCGGGATCCCGGTGGGCGAGGTCATGAGCCTGATACAAGCGACCGCCGGCTGTATCCTGGAAAAGGTGGAGCTTTTTGATGTCTATAGCGGCGGGGCAATCCCGAAAGACCGGCGCAGCCTGGCCTTCTCCCTTGTTTTCCGCCTGCCGGAGCGGACTTTGCAAGATGATGAAGTCAATGCGGTGCTGGAGAAGATCCTTGCCCGGCTGGCCGCGGAGTATGATGCCGAAATCCGCCGGTGACCGGCAGCCCGCCGGGGGCGTAAAGCCGGTTTTGTGAAGTAGTTTTAAAAATCCCTCCTTCCCACGGAGCCCTAAAAGTCCTTGCGAAGGAGGGATTTTCAATCCAAGGAGGGGTTTTCAATTTTAAGGATGGGTTTTCAGTTTCAAGAAGGGATTCTCCTTTCCCAAGGAGGGGTTTTTATTTCCCGGCATTGCCTTTGTTCATTTTTTGTACGAGTCTTGGTTCTCCTTCTTCCGGTGCAGGAGTTTAAGATCTTTTGCCTAATACTTTAATGGCGCCGGGTGCGCGGAGGAAAACACCCCGGCCTTGGGTGGTGGAGATCTTGCTGACCAGAAAAAATGAGCGGCAGGGAGAAAACCGGGTGACAGTACGGATAATGGGGGACGATTACACGATTGTCGGTTCCGCGCCGGAGGATTACATTAATGATCTCATTAAAAATGTCGAAAAAAGAATTGAAGCGGTTTCGGCTGCCCACGGTAATGCCAAGCTATCCAAAACCCAACTGGCGGTCTTAGTCGCTTTACAGGTCACCGATGAACTGCAGCAGCTTCGTATGGAACACGAAAAGATGGTAAAATTATTACAAGAAGCAAAATAATGGCGGGTGCGGAACGATAAAAGGCGCAGTGATTTCCCGGCGACAAGGGGGAACCAATGATAATGAACGGCTTGGACTGGGCTATTATTATCTCCCTGCTCATCTATGTCCACCGGGGTTTTAGAAGCGGCCTTGTTCAGCAGCTTTTTGGCTTAGGCGGGTCAATTCTCGCATTGGTGCTGGCCTTTCGCTATTGTTCGGGATTGGGAACCGCTCTGACCGGTTGGCTCAATATCTCAGAGAACCTCGGCAAAATCCTTGCCTTTATCGTCCTGGTTGTCGGCATCAGTTCGGTAATGGCCTATCTGGGTTTGCGATGGCAGGAGACGGCCGTATCAACTCCGGTTTTTTTTATTGACGGGGTGGCCGGGGCGATCTTTGGCGGTTTAAAGGTCTTGCTGGTCTGGGTCCTTATTCTCCTGTTAATGGCCTCCCTGCCTTGGGATACCCTGAAGAAACCCTTGTACGAATCGGATCTGGCCGAAGATGTCTTGAAAATCACGCCGTTCTTCTATTTTCTCCAGGAAGAGGTCTTGCCGGCGGAAGTGCCCCGTTTTTTTCTGACCCCGGAAGGGGTGCAGATCCGGAGGGTTAGAAATGAAGATCTGGATGGAAGCACCTGTATCGCCTGTGGCGGCAGAGTCCGGTACCAAGGCAAGGAAAAGCAGGGTGCGTTTCATTTCCCCCGTTTCCAGTGTACTTCCTGTGGACGGGTGAGCGACGGGTGTTTAACCTTCGAAGGGTACCACCTTTTTTACCGCCGTTGCGTATATGATAGAAACACCGCCCTGACCGGGATCAACTGCCAGGTTTGGCCCGAACCGGTTCCGGTCTACCCCATGCTGCCCTGCCCCGTCTGTGGTAAAAGCCGTCCGGAGGGATTCGGGACTTTCCCCGGATTCAGCGGGTTCAGCGAGCTCGGCGAGTTCAGCGAGTATTACGGGTTTTAACGTAGCGTATCCGGTATGTTGCTGCGCGTACATTGCCAGGGTTATAGCGGCATGTTGCTTGCAGCATATACCAGTGGTTATAGCGGTATATTAGTTTGGAAGGAGAGGCGATGGCATTGAAATTAAAGGACCTGTACCAACTGGCGATTAAGACCGGGATCGAAAAGGATCCCCGTCCCAGTGAAGATGTCCAGCGGGTTCTTGATGAAGCCAAAAAAAGCTGGGAAGAGTGCAAACCGGCACAAAAGGAGTTTTTTGACCTGGACAGCCTGGAAAACCCCTATGCGGACACCCGGATCCTGGCGGGCGACCCCGAGCGGGAGATAAAACGGATCCTGGCCGGGATCGATATCGGCGTGGGCGAGGTGCTCCTGGCGGAACGCCTGGCCGACAGGGGGAAACCGGTGGACCTTTTGCTCTCCCACCACCCGGCGGGACGGGCTTTGGCCCAACTTTATAAGGTTATGCCGTTGCAGGAAGACTTTATGGCGGCCTACGGGATCCCCATCAACCTGGCAGAGGGGGTTCTGGCCGACCGGATTCAAGAGGTGAGAAGGGGCCTTCTCCCTCAAAACCACAACCGGGTGGTGGATGCCGCCCGCCTGCTGGATTATATGTTGATGTGCGTCCACACCCCGTCGGACAATTGCGTCACCACTTACCTCCAGGAGTTTCTTGACCGGGAGCAGCCAAAGACGGTCGGCGAGATCGTTGAGGCGCTGCTCACGATCGCCGAATACAAGGAAGCCGCCAAGTTGGGCGTGGGCCCGCAGCCCCTTGATCCCGGAGGCGAGCGCTTACGGGCCGGGAAGATTGTGGTGGAGATGACCGGGGGTACCGGCGGCTCGCCGGAGATGTTCGCCCAATGGGCCAAAGCCGGCGTCGGCACCCTGGTCTGCATGCACCTGAGTGATAAGAACCGGAAAGCGGCCAAGGAGAATCATATCCGGGTTGTGATTGCCGGGCATATCGCCAGCGACTCGCTGGGGATGAATCTTTTCCTTGACAAAGTGGCCGCCGCCGGTATTGAGATTATCCCCTGTTCCGGGCTGATACGGGTGGAAAGAAATGGAGAAGCAGATTAAGCCGGAGCTTTTAGCTCCGGCCGGTGATGAGGAATCCCTACGGGCGGCGGTCGCCGCCGGCGCCGACGCGGTGTACTTAGGCGCTAAGGCCTTCAGCGCCCGCCGCTATGCCCAGAATTTTGACAGGGAACAAATGGCCCGCGCCGCCGATTACCTGCACGTCAGGGGGAAAAAGATCTACGTCGCCGTCAATACCCTGATTAAAGAGGCGGAGTTGCCGGCGGTGTTGGAAGAGATCAACTACATTTATAGTTTGGGAGTGGACGGGATCATCCTCCAGGATTTTGGCGTTGCCGCCCTGGCCCGGAAACTCTGGCCGGACCTGCCCCTGCATGCCAGCACCCAGATGACCATTCATGACGCCGCAGGGGTTCGTTTTTTGCAAGAGGCCGGCTTTCACCGGGTTATCCTGGCCCGCGAGGTTTCCCTGGCGGAGATTAAGGCGATTAAGGAGGCAACCCGCCTGGAATTGGAGGTTTTTGTCCACGGCGCCCTCTGCGTCTCTTACTCCGGCGCCTGCCTCTTCAGCAGTATGGTCGGGGGGAGGAGCGGCAACCGCGGCGCCTGTACCCAGCCCTGCCGGATGGAGTATGAGTTGCTGGAAAACGGGCAGCCCGGGAAAACCCTGCCGGGCGCCGGCGCCCCGTTTCATCCCTTGTCAATTAAAGATCTTTTCCTCCTGCCGCACCTGGCGGAGGTGGTCGCCGCCGGGGTCGCCAGTTTGAAGATAGAAGGACGGATGAAGAACCCCCAGTATGTTGCAGCGGTCACGCAGATCTACCGGCGGGCTCTGGACCGCCTGGCGGAAGACCCCCGGGCTTTCCGGGTCTTGCCGGAAGAGGAAAAAACGGCTTTTTCCGTTTTTAACCGGGACCTTTCCTCCGGGTACCTGGAAGGGGACCCCGGCCCGGATTTGAGCGCCGCCGCCCGTCCAAGCAACCGGGGGTTCTTTACCGGACGGGTAAAGGAATATGACCGGGAGCGTCGCTCTTGCCGGGTAACCCTCGTTGAGGAACTGGCGGAGGGAGATGAGATCGAGATCTGGACGAGTAAAGGCGGGCGGCGGCGGGTGCTCCTCCGGGAGCTTCTCCTGGAGACGGGGAAGGAGAAGCCGGAGGCGGTTTTTCCCCTGGCTGAACCGGTGCAACCCGGGGACCGGGTCTTCCTTGTCAACTCCCGCCGCTTCCAGCAGGAGTACCACCGCCTGTTACGGGCGGATTCCGGGCCCGGCAAAGTCGAGTGCAGGATTAGAGCCCGGGTGGCGCCGGGGGCCCCCTTGACGGTCACCATCGATGATTACCAGGGGCATACGGCGACCGTAAGCTCGGCCGGACCGGCGGAAAGGGCGCGCCGGCTCCCCTTAACCCCCGGGGTTTTAGAGGAGCACCTCTGCCGGTTGGGGGATACCCCCTTTGTGGTCAAGGATTTCCATGGGGAGATCACCGGCGAGCCGATGCTGTCTTTCAGCCGGATCCACCAGGTGCGGAAGGAAGCGGTAGCGGCCTTGAGCAAAGCCAGGCTGGACGGGAGTTATCGCCTCCCTCTGGCGCGGGAGGCAATGGCAAAGGCGCTGGCCTGGGAGAAGGGCCCGGACCGCAGCGGCCCTTCTTCCCTGGTGGTCTTCGCCGGCGACCTGGAGACCGTTGAGACCGCCGCCGGCTTAGGCCCGGGGATCGCGCGGATCATCTTTGGCGGTGAGAGCCTTCTCCCCGGCGCCGTCTGGGATGAAACATCCCTGGCCCGGGCGGTGGCCGCCTGCCGCCAGGCCGGGATCAGCCCGGTGCTGGCCTTGCCACGGATTACCCGGGAACGGGAGCGGGAGCGGGTCGAAACCTACCTGGAGGTTGCCCGGAGTTATCCCCCCGACGGGGTGCTGGTCTCCCATGCCGGCAGTTACCAACTGATGAAGGAAGAGACCGATCTGCCGCTTTATATCAATTATCCCCTTTACACATTTAACACGGCCGCCGGTCTCTTCTGGGCCGGCGACCCCCGGGTCCGCGGGTTCACCCTTTCCCCGGAACTCTCCGCTGCGGAGCTTGAACCTTTCTTTACCGCCCGGAGGTTTTCCGGGTTGGAACTGGAGATCCTGGTCTTCGCCTCTTTGGAACTGATGGTCTCCCAGTTCTGCCCGGTGGGCGCCTTCAGCGCCCGGCAGCCCCCGGCCGCCTGCAGCCGGCCTTGCCGCCGGGCCCGGTACGAATTGCAGGATAAAAAAGGCTATGTTTTCCCCTTGGTCTGCGACGAGTTTTGCCGCAGCCACCTGATAAACAGCCACGATCTTTCCTTGCTCGGCGAGTTGCCGGCTTTGCGGGAAAAGGGGATCGGGCTCCGTTTGGATCTCCGTTTTTACCGGGCGCCGGTTGCCGCCCGCTTAATCCTCCTTTTTCAGAAGGCCCTGGAGAACAGGGTCATTCGCGGTCCCCGCGGCGTTTCCCGTGGCGATACCCGCGACGGTACCCGCGGCGCTACCCCCGGGCTCTGGCAGGAGGTTGAGGCAATAACCGGGAGAAAAACAACCCGCGGTCATTACCGCCGGGGCGTGGAATAATCTAAATGTTTACACTTCCCGCGAACTATGATAAAATTTACTCAGTGGTTTTTTTGCCGACCCTTGGCTGGGATTACCGCCCCTCCGCCGGTCTTCTCGGGCAAGGGATGAACGACAAGAGGAGGTGAAAAAAGTGGCTTTGAGCCAGGCAGGCAAGCAGCAGTTGATTGAGAAGTTCAGGATCAATGAGAACGACACCGGTTCCCCGGAGGTCCAGATCGCCATTTTGACCGAGAGGATCAATCAATTGACCGAGCACTTGAAGGTCCATAAGAAGGATTTCCATTCTCGCAGGGGCTTGCTGAAAATGGTGGGACAACGCCGGGGATTACTCAATTACCTGCAGAAAAAGGATATCCAGCGGTATCGGGCGATCGTGGAACGCCTCGGGCTGCGGAAATAACCAAAAAGCGGGAGGTCCCGCTTTTCTTTCTGTACAGCTCAGAAAAAGGGAGGTTTTGATAGTTGGAAAAATACCAAATCGACCTGGCCGGCAAGCCGTTGGTTTTTGAGATAGAGAAAGTAGCCAAACAGGCCAACGGTTCTGTCTTAATCAGGTACGGAGATACGGTTTTACTAGTCACAGCAGTCGTCGCCGCAGAACCCAGAGAAGGGGTGGATTTCTTACCGCTCCTGGTCGACTACGAGGAACGCCTCTATTCTGTGGGGAAGATCCCCGGCAGCTTTTTGCGGCGGGAGGGAAGGCCGCCGGAGAGCGCCATTTTGGCGGCACGGGCCATTGACCGTTCAATCCGCCCGCTCTTCCCGAAGAACTTCACCCGTGACATCCAGGTGGTGGTGACCGTCTTGTCGGTCGAACCCGATTGCCCCTCCGACACCACGGGCCTGATCGGGGCATCGCTCGCCCTTTCCCTTTCGGAGATCCCGTTTGCCGGTCCGGTGGCTGCGGTGCACGTGGGGCGGGTTGACGGCAAGTTTCTCATTAACCCCACCTCTGAACAGAACAACAAGAGCGATCTGGATTTGATCGTGGCCGGTACCAAAGACGCCATAATTATGGTGGAGGCCGGGGCCCAGGAGGTGCCGGAAGAAGTGATCCTCGATGCGATCTTTTTTGGCCATGAAGAGATCAAGAAGATCGTGGCTTTTCAAGAAGAGATCGTAGCGAAGCACGGCCGGTCTAAGATTGAAGTGGAACCGGATGAGCCGGATCCGGAGATTGCCGCGGCGGTGCAGGAGTATGCCACCCCCAAGCTGCTGGCGGCCTTGAAAACCCCGGAGAAACTGGAACGCGAAGCCAAACTGGACGAGGTCAAAGATGAGACCCACGAGTACTTCCAGGAAAAACTGGGCGAAGAGGAGTACGCCTTAAAAGCGAAGGATATTTCCGGGGTTTTGGATACCATCATTAAAGAAGAGGTCCGAAAGATGATCTCCCTGGAAGGGGTCCGCGTGGACGGGAGGAAACCGGAGGAGATCCGGCCGGTCACCTGCGAAGTGGGGTTACTCCCCCGCACCCACGGTTCGGCACTGTTCACCCGTGGCCAGACCCAGGTCCTTTCCATTGTCACCCTGGGCCGGATTAGTGAAGAGCAGATCTTGGACGGGCTGGGAGAAGAAGACACCAAACGCTATATCCATCACTATAATTTCCCCCCTTACAGTGTGGGCGAGGTCCGGCCGATGCGGAGCCCCGCGCGGCGGGATATCGGTCACGGCGCTTTGGCGGAACGGGCATTGTTGCCTGTAATCCCGCCGGAGGAGGATTTCCCCTATACCATCAGGGTGGTCTCGGAAGTCCTTGAATCCAACGGTTCCAGCTCGCAGGCGAGTGTTTGCGGGAGTTCCTTGGCGTTGATGGATGCCGGGGTAAAAATCAGAAAACACGTGGCCGGGATTGCCATGGGCCTGATCAAACACGAGGAGCGGTTTACCATCCTCTCGGATATTCAGGGGTTGGAAGACCATTTGGGTGATATGGACTTCAAGGTGGCAGGAACCAGGGACGGGGTCACCGCCATCCAAATGGATATCAAGATTGCCGGGATCGGGAAGGAAATTCTCCAGCAAGCCCTGGAACAGGCAAGAAGGGGACGGCTCTTTATCATGGAGAAGATGGAAGAGGCGATCGCAGAGCCCCGCCCGGATCTTTCGCCATACGCACCGCGGATGATCATCATGGAGATCGACCCCGACCGGATCCGGGATGTGATTGGCCCCGGCGGCAAGACCATCCGGAAGATTATTGAGGAAACCGGGGCGGAGATTGATATCGAGGATGACGGCCGCGTCTATATTTCCGCCATTGATCAGGCGGCCGGGGAAAAAGCCAAGGCCATTATTGAACACCTCACCAGCGATGTGGAGGTGGGCAAGACCTACCTGGGTAAAGTGGTCAGGCTGATGAATTTCGGCGCTTTTGTCGAGGTCCTGCCGGGCAAGGAAGGGCTGGTACACATCTCGCAACTGGCCAAAGAAAGGGTGGCCCGCGTGGAAGATGTGGTCAAACCCGGTGATGAGATCCTGGTGAAGGTGGTCGAAATCGACCGGTTGGGGCGGATAAACCTCTCACGCAAGGCCGCACTCCTGGAAGCGGAAAAGGCCCAATAAAAAAAGGAACCGGGAAAGCTCGGTTCCTTTTTTAATGCTCCTCTCATATAATATACTGTTATGCCGTGGCCGGCGCCGGGGGGGACCGCGCGTACGCGCGGCGCCGGAGGGATCCTGAAGCCGAAGGAGGAGGAGCATTTGCACCCCTTTTTCCATTTCCGCCAAATTGAGAAGATCATCTTCCTTGTCATCACCGGTATCGTCTTGATCAAGTGCCTCTTTTACCCAAACGCCCTCGATGTCTTAATCCTCGCCGGGCTATTGATCCTGGTGATCCTGGCGACAAATGGCAAAAAGTTTTAAATAATTAAAATTTTAAGATTTTATTTTTCCGGTATAGGAGAATTAAGCCCTTAAGCGGGCTTTTTTTCTTTTTTTTCCTACCGGAATGGGGGAAAGATCCAAAAAAGACTTGACAAAAACGTTAAAATGGAGCATTATGAATAGTAAGCGGTAGCGAGTGGAGCGAAGTGGAGGAAAGTGGAGACAACGAGGTGACGCCAGCTTGTTCATGGGCGAATACCAACATTCCCTGGATGAAAAAAGCCGGCTCATTATCCCGGCGCGGTTCCGGGATGATCTGGGGGAGAAGTTTGTGCTCACCCGTGGTCTCGATCGTTCGCTCTTCCTCTACCCACTCCAGGAATGGAAGGCCATTGAAGAGAAGATGAAAACCCTCTCCACTACCCAGGCGGATGCAAGAGCCTTTGTCCGCCTGTTTTTTTCCGGAGCAGTTGAATGCGAACCGGACAAGCAGGGACGGATCTCCATCCCCCCTCATCTCCGGGAGCATGCCGGGATTCAAA
This sequence comes from Bacillota bacterium, assembly GCA_012727895.1. Classification (GTDB taxonomy): domain Bacteria; phylum Bacillota; class UBA4882; order UBA10575; family UBA10575; genus JAAYGG01. The sequence continues at coordinate 51,870 of JAAYGG010000040.1, read as the reverse complement.
GGGATCTCTACATCTTAGGGGTTTCCACGCGAATTGAAATTTGGGCGCGGGAGGTTTGGGAAGAATACGCGAAGAAGGCCGAAGAAGCCTACGAAGCGTTGGCGGAAAAGATTATTGGGATCGGGATTTGATCCGGCTCTTCGCTTGTTGGGCGCCGCTGGTTAAGGAGGAAAAACGGTAATATGGACCCGGTTGTTCATATTCCGGTTTTACCCGGAGAAGTCATGAGGTATCTCGCCCCGGCAGCCGGTGAAATCTTTGTCGACGGGACCATCGGCCTGGGCGGCCATGCCTCGCTGGTCGCCGGGAAACTGGGTCCTTCAGGTACACTTCTTGGGATCGATCTGGACCCATCAGCCCTGGCCAAGGCCGGGGAAAATTTATCTTTTTTCCGTGGCCGCTTGATTCTCCGGCAGGGGAACTACAGGGATCTCCCGGTTTTCCTTGAAGAGGAAGGGCTGCCCGCTCCCGACGGCATCCTTCTTGACCTCGGGGTCTCCTCTTTACAACTGGACCGGGGAGACCGGGGCTTTTCCTACTGGGAAGATGCGCCTTTGGATATGCGGATGAACCCCTCGCAAAACCTCACCGCCGCGGATCTGGTGAACAGTGCCAGCCGGGAAGAGCTCTCCCGGATTATCCGGGAATACGGGGAAGAACCCTGGGCGGCCAGGATTAGCCAGTTTATCGTGGAGGAACGGAAGAAAAACCCGATTTTAACCACCCACCACCTGGTGAAGGTGATTAAAGCGGCGGTTCCGGCGGGAGCCCGCCGGCGGGGGCCGCACCCGGCCCGGCGGACCTTTCAGGCCTTGCGGATCGCTGTCAATAGAGAACTGGAGTCGCTGGAAACCGGTTTAATGGCCGGCATCCGGTGCCTGGCTCCCGGGGGGAGAATGGTGGTAATCTCCTTTCATTCCCTTGAAGATCGCCTGGTGAAACAGGCCTTTCAAAAAATGGCCCGCAAGTGTACCTGCCCGCCGGGGTTTCCTGTCTGCTGCTGCGGCGGCGGCCCCGGGGTCGAGGTCCTGACCAGCCGGCCGGTAACACCGTCAGCAGAAGAAAAAGAGAAAAACCCCCGATCCCGCAGTGCAAAACTGCGGGCCATCCGAAAACTCTGAATGGTCTACCACCGGATGAGGAGGCATAAAAATGTTAGCAGCAAAAAATCAAGAGGCGTATGGCGCATACCCGTCGTCCACGCATCCAGCCCCACGCAGGGTGAAAATCCGGAAGGTCTACCGGATGAGGGTGAATAAAGAGAAACTGCTGGGCCGGGTCCGCTTCGTTGCGATCTTGCTCCTTTTGATGACTGCTAATATTCTGGTCCAGGCCTTGCTGGCCCAGACCCAGCACCGGTTGGCAGTGGTTCGTGACGAAATAAGGGAGATGGAGAAAGAAATCGGCCGGCTCCAGTACGAACTGGCGGATCTCAGTTCCAGCCAGCGGATTGAGGTTATCGCCCTTAATGATCTGGGGATGAAACCCGCAGAGAGCGACGGTCGGCAGTTGCTGGCCTATACGCCGGTACTCCCGGAAACACCGGAGATTACCTTGTACATGCAGGCCCCAGGTTACTTGGGGACGGAGCGGGGAGTACTGCAAAGGGTGGCGGATTGGCTTTCCGGAGCCGGACGGGTTATGGCCGTCCCGGGTTATTAAAGGGTTTTGGGGGTTATGCCAGGGTGGATTTGAAAGGGGTCCTGCTTCTCAAGCGCAGAATCACCATCCTTTTTTTGCTGGTTTTTGCTGGTGTGACCGTTTTGACCGGGCGCCTTTTTTTCATCCAGATCATCCGGGCCGGCTATTACCAGCAAATAGCCGAGGACCAACGTTTACGGGATATTCCCTTACAACCCGGACGGGGGATCATTTTCGACCGTAATCACCGCCCTTTGGCCATGAGTTTTAATACTGACTGTATTTATGCAATCCCGGCACAGGTTCGAGAGGTAAAAGAAACGGCAAAAACCGTCGCCGGGATTTTGAATATGCCGGAAAAAAGGGTTTACAACCTCCTCACCCGGAATCTCTCCTTTGTCTGGCTGAAGATGAAGGCCACCCCGGAAGAGGCGGAACTGATCCGCCAGGCCCGCCTGCCGGGGATTAAGGTGATCCCAAGGGCGCAACGGTTTTATCCCCAGAGGGAACTGGCCGCCCAGGTTTTGGGGTTTGTCGGCATTGACAACCAGGGCCTGGAGGGGCTGGAGCAGTATTACGACCGGCACCTGCGGGGTGTTCCCGGAAGCCAGCAGGCGGAGTTTGATTCCCGGGGGCAAAGCATTCCTTTGGGAGAGCGGCGGTACATCCCGCCCCAGGACGGGTCGAGTATTGTTTTAACAATCGATGAGCGGATTCAACATATTGCCGAGCGGGAATTGGAAAAAGCCGTCCTGGAAGAGGGGGCGAAACGCGGGGCGATTATCGTTATGGACCCCATGAACGGGGAGATCCTGGCGATGGCTTCCTATCCCGGGTTTGATCCCAACAACTACCAGGAGTACCCGTCCGCCCTCTGGCGGAACTGGCCTGTAACCGACCAGTACGAGCCGGGATCGACTTTTAAGATCCTGACTGCCGCCGCCGCTTTGGAAGAGGGGATTGTCCGGCGGAATTCGGAGTTTTTTGACCCCGGTTACATAATGGTGGATAAAACCCGCTTGAGTTGCTGGCGGGCCGGGGGCCATGGCCGGCAGACCTTCCTTGAAGCCACGGAAAACTCTTGCAACCCCGTCTTTGCCACCCTGGCTTTACGCCTGGGGAAGGAGAAATTCTATTCCTACCTGGAGGCTTTCGGCTTCGGCGCCCGCAGCGGCATTGACTTTCCCGGTGAAGGGCGGGGGATTGTCCCCCCGCCGGCACGGGTGAAAAATGTCGAACTCGCCACCTTCGGTTTTGGCCAGGGGATCTCCGTCACGCCGCTCCAATTGATCCAGGCCTTGTCGGTAATAGCCAACGGCGGTTACCTGCTCCAACCCCGGCTGGTCCGGGAAGTCCGCACTCCCGACGGGAAAGTGGTGGAAAAATACGAAAAGAAGGTAATCCGCCGGGTGATTTCCCAGGAAACCGCCGAGGAGACTGCTTTGCTCCTGGAATCCGTGGTCAAACACGGGTCAGGAAACCGGGCCCAGATCCCCGGTTACCGGGTGGCGGGGAAGACCGGTACCGCCCAGAAACCGGTGGGCGGCGCCTACGGCACAGAGCGGGTGGCTTCGTTTTTGGGTTTCAGCCCGGTGGAGAACCCCCGCGTGGCAGCCCTGGTGATCCTTGATGAACCGCAGGGACCGGTGAAGTACGGAGGGGTGATTGCCGCGCCGGTCTTTGCCGCCGTCGTCCGTGATACCCTTTATTACCTGGGCGTACCCCCGGAAACCTCCCAAGAGCAAAGCACGGGCCCGCAAGGGCGGGCGCGGGAGGAGACTACGCTCAGGTCCGTCCCCAATCTGCTCCGCCTCACACGGGAAGAAGCCCGGAGGATCCTTACCCGTACCAACCTCTCCTGGCGGGAATTGGGAGAAGGAGATTATGTAATGGAGCAGAATCCTAAAGCAGGGGCGATGGTTCCACCAGGAACAAAGATCCTTCTTTACTATAACGAAAAGGCAAAGTATAATGTGAAGAGTGAGCCGCTGGTCCTGGTACCCGACTTGACCGGGCTCTCGGTGGAAAGGGCCGGCAAGGTCTTGCAGGAGATGGGCCTAAAGATGGCGCCCCACGGTAGCGGCCTGGCAGTCAAACAGGTTCCGGCCGCTGGAACCCGTTTGAGCCCGGGCATGACGGTCAACGTCTATTTTCTCGAAGCCGGGATGTAACGGCGCCCGCGTGGGATGTTACAGGAGCTTTCTCCCGCAGCGCTCTGCGGGCTGCCCGTATGTCACTCATAAAATGCTAAATTGTGGTAATGATATAAAGAGAAAACGGGTGTGGTCAGCATGAAGTTAAAAGCCTTACTGGCAGAACTGCCGGTTGAGGAGTTCCGGGGTGACGCGGAGGTTGAGATCACCTCGGTGGAATATGATTCCCGGCGGGTCTCCCCGGGTTCGCTCTTTATTGCCCTGCGCGGGAGCAAGGCCGACGGCCACGACTATATCCAGGAGGCGGTGGCCCGTGGCGCCATTGCTGTTCTTGCCGAAGAACCCCGGGGGGTGGAAGGAGCGGCCGGTCTTATCCTGGTGAAGAACACCCGGCAGCTTTTGCCGGCCATCGGCCGGATTTTTTACCATGATCCCGCCGCCCGTTTGCAATTGTTGGGGGTGGTAGGGACCAACGGGAAGACCACCTCCACTTTTTTTCTCCGTTCGATCCTGGAAGCGGCTTCCCGGCCCACCGGGTTGGTCGGAACCATCCACCACCTTTGTGGCGGTAAGGCCGAAGCCTCCGGCAACACCACCCCCGGCCCCCTGGACCTGCAGCGTCTTTTCGCCGGGATGCTTAAGGAAGGCGTAGACTATGTGGTGATGGAGGTTTCCTCGCACGCCCTGGCCCTGGGGCGGGTGGACGGGTTGACCTTTGCGGGGGGGATTTTTACCAACATCACCCCGGACCACCTGGATTTTCACAGGAGTTTTGACGAGTATCTACAGGTAAAGACCGGCTTTTTTACCAACCTCCCGCCGGAAGCCCCGGCAGTGATTAATATCGATGACCCCCACGGCCGGTATATCCTGGACCGGACAAGCGGGCGGAAGTTCACCTACGGCCTCTCCCCGGCGGCCGCCATTCGCGCGGAAGAGATGGAGATGACCATCAAGGGGAGTGCTTTTACGGCCAATACGCCCTGGGGGAAAAGGCGCATAAGCCTGAAATTACCCGGGCTCTTCAATGTCTACAATGCCCTGGGTGCTTTGGGACTGGCCCTGGCTTTGGGCGTGGATTTGGAAACAGCCGCCCAGGGGTTGGAAGGGCTGGCCGGAGTTCCCGGGCGTTTTCAGTTAATCCCGGGGGCGGAGGATTTTTCGGTGGTGGTGGATTACGCCCACACCCCCGACGGCCTTGAGAATATTTTGCGGACGGCCCGGGCTTTGACGAAAAACCGGTTGCTGGTGGTCTTTGGTTGCGGCGGCGACCGTGACCGGGGCAAGCGCCCGGAGATGGGGAAGATCGCCGCAAGGCTTGCCGATCTAACCATTATTACCAGTGACAACCCGCGCTCTGAAGACCCGGCGGCGATTGCCGGGGAGATCGCGGAGGGTTACCGGGCGGAGATACTGGCCTTAGGGCGCGATCCGGACGAGAGTTGCCGGGTGATTCTTGACCGGGAGGAAGCGATCCGGGAAGCGGTTTTTGCCGCCCGTCCCGGGGATATGCTGGTCATAGCAGGAAAAGGCCATGAAAACTACCAGGTCTTTCGTGACCGGACGGTGCCTTTCGACGACCGGGAAGTGGCGGCGGCCGCCTTGCGCGAGCGGGCGGAGAGGTTAAAGGAGAGAGCAGATGGCCGAGTTTACAGTCGCTGAGATCCTCGAAGCGACCGGGGGCAAGCTTTTAGCCGGGAAGCCCGGCGCCCGCGTTTCCGGCGTGGGAACGGACAGCCGGACCATCCGGCGGGGGGAAGCCTTTTTTGCCCTCCGGGGGGAAAAATATGACGGGCATGATTTTATGGCCCAGGCGGCGGCCGGCGGCGCCGGCCTCCTGGTGGTGGAGGAAAAACCGGAGAAGGATCATCTTCCGCCGGGAGTAGCCGTGGTCCAGGTGGCGGATACCCTTAAAGCCCTGGGACGGCTGGCTGCCTGGCACCGGCAGCGCTTTTCCATACCGGTAATCGGGGTCACGGGCAGTAACGGGAAGACCACTACCAAAGAGATGCTGGCCGCCCTTTTGGCCCGGAGGTTCCGGGTGGTAAAGAACCTCCTGAATTATAATAACGAGATCGGGTTGCCCCTGACCTTATTGACGGTGAAGAGGGATACGGAAGTTGTCATCCTGGAGATGGGGATGCGCGGGGAAGGGCAGATTGCCTACTTGGCCGGGATCGCCCGCCCAACGGTGGGTGTCATCACCAATGTGGGCCACAGCCACCTGGAGCTCCTGGGTTCCCGGGAGGCCATTGCCCGGGCAAAGGGGGAACTCATTGCCGCCCTGCCCCGGGACGGATTGGCGGTTTTGAACGGGGACGACCCGCGGGTGCGCCCGATGGACCGGCTTTTCCCCGGCAGTTCCCTTTTCTATGGCCTGGAAGGGGACGGGCTGGATCTCCGGGGAAACGCGCGCCCGGTTGCCGGCGGGCAGGAAGTGGCGGTTACCGGAAAGTGGGGGGATTTCACCTTCTTTCTCCCGCTCCCCGGCAGGCATAATGTGGCCAATGCCCTGGCTGCAACCACGGCGGCGCTCGCTTTTGGCCTTTCTTTCCAGGAGATCGCCGCAGGCATGAAGAACCTGCCCTCCCTGGAAAAAAGATTACGGGTCATGGAAAAATATGGTTTGACCATCATTGACGACACGTATAACGCCAGTCCCCAATCGGTCCGGAATGCCCTGGAGGTGTTGTCCGGGATGGAAGGGAAGCGGAAGATCGCTGTTCTCGGCGATATGTTGGAACTGGGGGAGTTCAGCGCCGAGGCCCACCGGAAAATCGGGGAGATCCTAGGGGATTATGGCTGTTCAGCTCTTTTTGCCTATGGGCCCATGTCGGCTGAGACCGCGGCTGCGGCGGCTGCTGCCGGGGTTTTTAGCCGTCATTATCCGGAGCAGGAGGCCTTGATCCGGGATTTGCAGGGTTATGTAGCAGAGGGTGACATCCTTTTGGTGAAGGGTTCCCGGGGAATGAAGATGGAGAATGTCATCAAGCAACTGCTCAAGGAATTCGGGGAGATCGTCAGGGAGGAAGAGAAGAAATGAAGGTACCATGGATGAGTTTTTTTGCCGCGGGATTAACCTCTTTTGCCCTTGTGGTTCTTACCGGGCCTCCGGTGATCCGGTTCCTGAAAAAGATTAAGGCCGGGCAGAATGTGCGGACGGATGCACCCCGCACCCATTATATCAAGTCCGGTACGCCCACGATGGGCGGGGTCTTAATCCTCGCCGGGCTTTTGGCCGGGGTAATCGCGGGCATGGGGCGGTCATGGAACCCGGCTCTCCGCTGGGCGCTCTTTATTACTTTCGGTTACGGCTTCATTGGATTCCTTGACGACCTGTTGATCATCGTCCGCCGGCGCCCTCTGGGACTGAAGGCCAGGTACAAACTGCTCCTCCAGGTATTTTTCGCCGCCCTCTTGAGTATCTATGTAATCAGGTCCGGGGTGATGGAGAGCCTACAGTTCCCCTTCTTTTCCTGGCGGCTTTCCCTTCTCCATCCCCTGGCTGCTGCGTTCTTCATTATCTTTGTTGTGGTGGGCGCCTCCAATGCGGTCAACCTCACCGACGGGCTGGACGGCTTGGCGGCCGGGAACTGTGTCACCGCCGGCCTGGCCATGGGTATTCTGGCTGTCCTGCAAGGGCAGACGGGGTTGGGGGTTTTCGCTGTTGCCCTGGCCGGCGCCTGTGCGGGTTTTATCTGGTTCAACTGCCCGCCGGCCCAGGTTTTTATGGGTGATACCGGTTCCCTGGCCCTGGGCGCGGCTTTAGGAGCGGTGGGGGTTCTTTCCGGAACCGCCCTTTTTCTCCCGGTGGCCGGCGGGATTTTTGTCGCGGAAGTCCTTTCCGTTATTATCCAGGTGATTTCTTTCCGGTTGACCGGGAAAAGGGTCTTCCGGATGAGCCCGCTCCATCACCACTACGAACTGGGCGGAATGGTCGAGAGTAAAGTGGTGATCAGATTCTGGCTTGTCGGTATCCTCCTGGCCTTGCTGGCGCTGGCGGGTTACAGACCATAAACATCCGGGGGTGAAACTTTGCAAAAACGGGGACCGGATCTCCTGCTCTTGTTAACCACCATTTTCTTGCTGGTGATCGGGGTAATTCTGGTCACCAGTGCCAGTGCCCCCAGGGCTTTAAGCCAGACCGGCGGGAAAGATCCGTTTTTTTATGGGAAAAGGCAGGCCATCTACGCTCTTTTCGGGGTCCTCCTGCTCTTTGCCGCCCTGCGGGTGGATTACCGCCGGTTGCGCAGGTTTACCGGTCTTTTTGCTCTTTTGGCCCCTGTTTTTTTACTGGTTGTCCTGCTTGTCGGGGAAGAGATTCAAGGGGCGCGGCGCTGGATTAATTTGGGTCTTATTACCTTCCAGCCTTCGGAATTCGCCAAATTGTCCCTGGTCTTTGTCCTCGCCCATTACCTGGCGGAGTTGGGTTCCGGGGTAAGAAATTTTGTCACCGGGATCCTGCTGCCACTGGTTTACACGGGCCTCATCGCCCTTTTGATCATCCTGGAACCGGACCTTGGCACCACCGTGGTGGTCTTCGGGATCTTCTTTATCATGCTTTTTGCCGCCGGCGCCCACCTCTTCCACCTGGGCTTGGTTGGGCTCTTCGGCTTTGGCTCCGGTGTGGCTTTGATTATCAAGGAACCCTATCGCCTGCGGCGGCTTTTCTCCTTTCTTGACCCGGCGCGCGACCCGAAAGGAGACGGATGGCAGATTAACCAAGGTTTGATGGCCCTTGGTTCCGGCGGGCTTTTCGGTGTCGGGCTGGGACGGAGCAGGCAGAAATTTTTCTATCTCCCGGAATCCCACGCGGATTATATCTTTGCCATCATCGGCGAGGAGTTGGGGCTGATTGGCACCGTATTTCTCCTCTTTTTGTTCTTTCTTATCGCCTGGCGGGGTTATAAAATCGCCCTGACGGTGCCGGATCGTTACGGCAGCCTGCTGGCGGTGGGGATCACCTCGTGCATTGTTGTTCAGGCTTTGATCAATATTGCCGTAGTGACTGCCACCATTCCCACGACCGGGATTACGCTTCCCCTGATCAGTGCCGGCGGATCCTCTTTATGGATTACCCTCGTCTCCATCGGCATTTTATTGAATATCTCGAAGGAAGCAGGGAGAAGCGGTTGAAATCCAATTCGTAAAATCCAATCCGTACCGGGACAAGCCTTTTGCCTATGGGCCTCTGTCACTTAAAAACGGATTATGCATAAAATATCTACTGTCTCGCGCGGCAACGAAAAAACCAACTGTTGCGGCGGCCTTGGAGGTGAAAGCCGGTGGAACGCTTGGAGATTGAGGGCGGCTACCCCTTGCAGGGGGAGGTCCCAATCAGCGGCGCAAAAAATGCGGTTTTAAAACTGATGGCCGCTTCGCTCCTGGCGGAGAATGAATGCATCATCAGAAACGTCCCCCTGATCAAAGACGTCTTAACCATGATCGAGGTCCTGCGCAGCCTGGGGGCGGAAGTTTCCTGGGCGGATCACGCGGTTCTCCGGATTGTACCCAAGAAGGATTTGGGCTATTCGGCCCCGGATGAGCTTGTCCGGGAGATGAGAGCTTCCGTGCAGGTTATGGGTCCTTTGCTCTCCCGGATGCGGAAGGTCAAGCTATTCCAGCCGGGGGGGTGCGTGATTGGGCAGCGCCCCATTGACCTCCATTTAAAGGGGTTCCAGAGTCTCGGCGCCAAAGTTGTGGAGGAACACGGTTATATTTATGTCCAAGCCGACAAGCTCCGCGGGGCCGATATCCATCTGGACTTTCCCAGTGTGGGGGCGACGGAGAATATCATGGCCGCCGCGATTTTGGCCGAGGGTGTGACGGTGATCCGCAATGCCGCGAAAGAACCGGAGATCATTGAGGAACAGAATTTCTATAACCGTTTGGGCGCGCATATCCGGGGCGCCGGGACCGATATGATCCGGATTGAAGGGGTTAAAGCCCTGCGCTCCATCCCCATAGACTACACGGTGATCCCCGACCGGATTGAGGCCGGCACTTTTATGCTGGCGACAGCAATCTCCAAAGGCGAGATCCGCCTGAAAGAGATTATCCCGGAACACCTGGAATCATTGACGGCCAAACTGAAGGAGGCCGGCGTGGAGGTAGAGGTAAAGGAGGAGAGTATTAGAGTTAAGGCCGGTAAACGTTTGCGGGCGGTGGATGTGACGGTCCTCCCTTATCCCGGTTTCCCCACGGACCTGCAGCCGCAGATGACGGCGACCCTTGCGTTGGCCGAGGGGACCAGCCTGCTCACGGAGAATGTTTTTAGCGGCCGTTTCCGTTATGTCGATGAACTGGTGCGGATGGGCGCCAATATCCGGGTGGAGGGGAGGAGCGCCGTGGTTAAAGGGGTGCCCTGTTTTACCGGGGCTTCGGTGGTCGCCCCGGACCTGCGGGCCGCAGCGGCAATGGTCTTGGCGGGTTTGGCCGCCAAGGGCAAGACCACCGTCGAAGGTGTGGATTTACTGGACCGCGGCTACGAAAAGTTTGAAGAGAAGTTGGCTTCCCTTGGAGCGCGGATTAAACGTTTGGTTACGGATGAAGAATAGAAGCTGAAGATACGGATGAAAAATAAAAGATGAAGAATGAAGAAAGGGAATTACGGCGCTCATCATTCCAAGGATGAGGCCAAAAACCCTTGAAAAAGACTCCTTTCTCCTTGTTGCCGGGGACAAGCCGGCGACTGTGCGCCCGCGCGCGGCGCCCGCCCCCGCGGGGTAAGTTTAAGGAATATTTTCCGGGCGGGATCGTAACATTTATATAGGAAGTGGGTACGCGCGCGCGCGAAGAGTAAGGAGGGAGCAAGATGGAGAAACGCCGGGAAAAGACAAAGGCCTTTACAACTCTGTTGACCAAGATTGCCGGCCTGGTTTTCATGGCCTTTCTTGCGATTTCGGTGGGGGTAATCTTTGGTACCCTTTATTATGACTGGGTGCGGGAAGGGCCCTTGACTCCGGTGCAAAGCTGGAATGAACAGATCCAAACCCCGCTGACGTTTGAATTACCGGAAAGCGAAGGGGTTTATGAGGAGATTTTTTCCGCGCCGGAAACCGTTACGGAGACGGTGACAGTAAGATATAAGGTGCAAGTCGGCCCCTACCAAGTGCGGGAGGAAGCGCTCAAGACCGCCGCCGAACTGGAAGCACAGGGTTACCCGGTATTCGTCAGCCAGGATCTTCCCTGTTACGTTCAGGTTGGGGCGTTCGCCAACCCGGTCAACGCCGACCGGTTAAAGCGGGAGTTGGGAGATAAGGGCTACCGCGCCTATGTTAAAGAAGAGTAGTTTACCTAAATCAGAAGGATAGTTTTATTTAAATTTATCATAATTTACAATTTATCATGCGACAGTTCTCCTGCCTGAGAAGGTATTTCCCGGAGAATTGTCGTATCTTATTTTATAGAGGCGTTTATGAAGATGAGGTGTTTGTATGAACTTACGAGAAATCCAGCAACTCTTGGCAGCAGAAATCCTATGGGGAGAAGAGATTCTCGACGGCGTTGAGCCCCGTTACGCCTGTGGCTCGGATCTGATGAGTGATGTCCTGGCCTTTACCAAAGAAAGGACCCTTCTTTTAACCGGCCTGACCAACGCCCAGGTGATCCGGACCGCAGAGATGATCGATCTCAGCGGGATTATTTTTGTCAGGGGGAAACGGCCGCCGCAAGAAGTGGTTACCATGGCCAAGGAACGTAACCTGCCGCTATTGATGACGGAGTTACCGCTTTACGAGACCTGTGGAATTTTGTACTCCGCCGGCCTGGAAGGTTGTAGTGGTTTGCCTTCCCGCAGGAGGTGAAGTCATGACAACCCCCGGGATGGTTTTACACTTCTCGGTGGAAGGTGGGGATTTTGCCGCTGCGGGTGAAGCGGCGAGCAAAATCAAGAAGGCGCTAAGGAAGATCGGTATTGACGCCGGGGTGATCAGGAGGGTGGCCATCGCCGCCTACGAGGCGGAGATGAACATCGTCCTGCACGCCCGCCGTGGGCGGATGACCCTGGAGGTGGCCGAAGACAAGTTGCGGGTGATTGCTGAAGATGAGGGGCCGGGAATCGCCGATGTCGACCAGGCGATGCAGGAGGGCTTTTCTACCGCTTCCGATCTGGCCAGGGAGATGGGTTTCGGCGCCGGCATGGGTTTGCCGAATATGAAGAAGTGTTCCGATACGATCACCATTGAGACTGTAAAGGACCGGGGAACGAAAGTCATCATGGATTTTAATCACCGATGACCATGAGGTGACGATATGAAAACCAGATACCATTCGGTCGTCCTGGATGAGGAGAAGTGCCAAGGTTGCACCAATTGTATTAAGAACTGCCCGACGGAAGCCATCCGGGTCCGGGGCGGGAAAGCTGTGATCTTAACCGAACGCTGCATCGATTGCGGTGAATGTATCCGGACTTGTGAGAACCACGCGAAAAAAGCCCTCAGCGAGACCCTGGATGATCTGAAGAACTTCCGTTACCGGGTAGCCCTGCCCGCCCCCAGCCTGTACGGGCAGTTTAAGCAAGGGGTGATGCCCCGTGCTGTGCTGGCGGCCCTCCGGCAGATTGGTTTTGACGAGGTTTACGAAGTGGCGGCGGCTGCGGAGTTGACCACCTATGCGGTACGAACCTACCTGGAAGAGTACACCCGGAAAAACGACCGGAAAAACCTGCCCCTGATCTCTTCTTCCTGCCCGGCGGTGGTCCGCCTGATCCAAGTGCGCTTCCCGGGTTTAATCCCCAGGATTATCCCGGTTGAACCCCCTTATGTTACAGCAGCCAAGATGTTCTACAGTGAGCGCCTGCCCGAGTTGGGGTATTCCCCGGAAGAGATCGGGCTCTTTTTTATCACCCCTTGTCCCGCCAAGATCACAGAGATAAAAACCGTGGCTCAAGCCGGTTACCATGTGGACGGGGCCATTCCTTTCCTCTCGATCTTTGGCAAACTCCAGGAACAGTTGGACTCCGGGGAGAAGATCGATGTCGCGCCGCAAAGCACCGGCGTAGGGATCGGCTGGGCCCGGGCGGGTGGCGAAAGCGTCGCGATTAAGTGGGATAATTCCCTGTCTGTTGACGGTATTCACCATGTGGCCGCCCTTTTGGAAGAGATTGAAATGGATAAGTTGAACGATATCGATTATATAGAGGCGATGGCCTGCCCGGAAGGGTGTGTCGGCGGCGCGTTAACGGTGGAGAATCCTTTTGTCGCCCGGGTGAAAATCAGGAAACTGGCGGAAGCGGCCAACGACAAAGAATTACCGCCGGAGGTTTCAGCCTTGGGTGCAGACCTTTATGCCCAGGGTTTTTTCCACTTAAGACAAGATTTACCGGCCATCCCCGCCCTGCAGCTTGATAAAGATCTGGGCGTTGCCATTAAAAAGCTGGAGCAGGTTGAAGGGCTGATGAGAAAATTGCCGGGGCTGGATTGCGGGGCCTGTGGTTCACCCACCTGCCGCTCGCTGGCTGAGGATATTGTACAAGAAAACGCCCAATTATCCGATTGTATCTTTATTCTCAGGGAAGAACTGGAGGAATTGGCCGGTAAATTATTGCTTCTCTCGCAGAAGCGCCCCCCTGCTTTGGGTCAAACCGGCAGCGAAAAGGAGGTCGTAAAGGGTGAATCTGAAGGAAGTCCTGGAGAAGACAGAGGCACGGATGATTACCGGGGAGAGTGAGACGGACCGGGAATGCCGGGGGTTTTATGTCTCGGATTTATTAAGCGATGTGATGGGTAACGCCGGTGAGGGAGAGGTCTGGTTGACCATCCAAACCCACAGTAATGTGGTGGCTGTGGCGTTACTTCTAAACCTGGCCGCCGTGCTTTTTACTGCAGGCGCCGAACCGGATGCCACCACCATTGAAAAAGCCCGGGCGGAAGGGGTTGTCCTGCTTGCCACCGCCTTGCCGACTTTTGAGGCGGCCGGCCGTTTATACCGGGCATTAATGGAAGAAAAATGACAAGCCTGCTCTTTCCTGCGGATCTCCATATCCACACCACCCTTTCCCCCTGTGCCGAGCGGGAGATGGATCCGCCGCGGGTCTTCGCCCGGGCCCGGGAGGCGGGGCTAAGGATTATTGCCATCACCGACCATAACAGCACGGCCAATCTCCCGGCCTTTTTGGCTTCCCCTCCCGAAGATCTCTGGGTGATCCCGGGAATGGAAGTTCAGACCAGGGAAGAGGTGCACATGGTCTGTCTTTTTCCCCGTTTGGAGGAGGCGATGGACTGGGGGGCGGTGGTGAAAAAACACCTGCCACCGGTGAAAAACAGGCCGGAGTTCTTTGGCGAGCAGACAGTGGTGGATGCGGAGGGGAACACCATTGGCGAAGAGGAGATTTTACTCTTGAACTCCGTCTCCCTTAGCCTGGAGGAAGTAGTGGAAATGGTGACGGAGCGGAACGGCCTGGTTTACCCCGCCCATTGCCGGCGTCCTTCCTTCAGCATCTATTCGCAGTTGGGGGTTGTCCCGTCTTGTCTGCCCCAGAGGGTCCTGGAGATTAGCCCGGGGGACGATAAAGCAGCCCTGGAGAAGGAATACCCCGGCTACCGGTTTATCTGTTCCTCTGATGCCCACCGCTTGACGGAGATTGGCCGGGGAAGGACTGTTTTCCCCTTTGCCGGCGCCCGCTGGAGCGAGTTGGTGCGCTGGGCGGAACTCTCCATCTATGATTATTAATTTATCAATTATTAATAATAATTTTAACCGCGTGGCCTTTGTTGTTAACATTTTTCTTACAAAGTGATGACCAGAGTTTAATTGTACCAGCGGGGAAAAAGTGTTACTCTGAATATGGAAACCAATAAAAACAGTAGCATACGGTGGAAAAAAGGCGACAGGAGGCAAAGAAGATGGCGGCCAGTTCTTGCCCGGCGTCTGCGCACGGGTGTGCCGAAAAGTACCAGAAACTAGATGAAATCTTACAAGAGTACAAGGGGGTACAGGGCGGCTTAATCCCCGTCCTGCACCAGGCACAGCTCCTCTTTGGCTATCTGCCCCATGATGTTCTGGTGCGAATCGCCGAGGAGTTGGACCTGCCTTTAAGCGAGATTTACGGGGTCAGCAGTTTTTACTCGTTTTTCTCGCTGAAGCCGCGGGGTAAATATACGGTCAGCGTTTGTATGGGCACGGCCTGTTATGTTAAAGGGGCGCCGGCCCTTCTGGAGAAGATTAAAGAAACCTTGCAGGTTGAAGACGGGGAAACAACCAAAGACGGCCTTTTCACCCTTGACACCACCAGGTGTGTGGGGGCTTGCGGGTTGGCGCCGGTACTTACCATTGGTGACGATGTTTACGGCCGGGTAACCCCGGATAAGGTCCCGGAGATCTTTGAACGCTATCGCCAAGAGTGATTTTTTTTCTGCCTTTCTTTGTGAAAAGAAGCACAAACTAAAAAGCGCAAACCAGAGCAAAAAAAGAGAAACTAAGAGGCAGAAACTATAGGTGGGAACCGGCGATGAAAGATTTTGCCTTGCATATTTTGGACCTGGCCCAAAACTCCCTGCGGGCCGGGGCGCGGTTCATCGAAATTCACCTGGTGGAAGAGGTGGAAAATGATCTCCTGCGGGTTACGGTTGAAGATGACGGGAAGGGGATTCCCGCCGGTGAATTGGAGAAGGTCCTGGACCCCTTTTATACCACGCGCACCAGCCGCCGGGTCGGGTTGGGCTTGCCCCTTTTCGAAGCCGCCGCCCGCCGGAGCGGCGGCGGCCTTGAGGTAACATCCACCCCCGGCCGCGGCACCAGGTTGGAGGCCACCTTCCAACTGCACCATTGGGACAGGCCGCCCCTGGGGGATATGGCCGGAACGCTCTTGACCTTGATTGCGGCCAATCCGGAGGTGGATTTCTTGTACCGGCAGAGACTGAACGGGAAGGAATTCACCTTTGATACCAGGGAAGTAAAGGCGGTTCTGGAAGAAGTGCCGATTAATCACCCGGAGGTACTGGGTTATTTGCGCCGGGAATTACGGGAGAATTTGCAAGAAGAGTGAAGGGTTTGCACCCGCTGCACGCGGTTAAAGATAAACACCATAAATGCTACTAAAATACTACTAGACTGCCAGGCTGAAGCTGCATAGTCTAGACTGCAGGTGAGGGAAGAGAAATGAAGCTGTATCGAGCTCATGTTCTGATCTGCGGGGGAGCCGGTTGCATCTCCTCCGGCTGCCATGCGGTGAAAGAAGAGTTTATCCGGGAATTGCAAGCCAACGGGTTGCAGGATGAGATCCAGCTCATCGAGACCGGGTGCGTCGGCTCCTGTGATCTGGGGCCAATTGTCATTGTCTATCCGGAAGGCGTTTTTTACCAGCACGTTACCCCTGAGGATGTGCAGGAGATCGTCAACGAGCACCTGCTGAAGGGGAGATATGTGAAGAGAAAAATGCACCGGCATCCCTCTTCCGGGGAACCGGTTGTCTCCAGCAGGGAGATGGATTTCTTCCGCCACCAGACGCGAATTGCCCTGCGCAATGTGGGGTTGATCAACCCGGAGAGTATAGAGGAGTATATTGCCAGGGACGGCTATTTTGCCCTGGGCAAGGTCTTAAATGAGATGACCCCGGAAGAGGTTATCCAGGTGATCAAGGAATCGGGTCTCCGGGGCCGCGGCGGGGCGGGCTTCCCGACCGGTTTGAAATGGGAGTTTACGCGGAAAGCCGGCGGCGCGGACGAGCGCACGGAGAAATATGTGGTTTGCAACGCCGATGAAGGCGATCCCGGCGCCTTTATGGACCGGAGCATCCTCGAAGGGGACCCGCACTCCATCATTGAGGCCATGGCCATTGCCGCTTATGCCATCGGCGCCGGTCAGGGCTATATTTACGTGCGGGCTGAATACCCCTTGGCGGTGGCCCGGATGAAACAGGCCATTGCGAAAGCCCGGGAGTACGGCCTTTTGGGGCAGAATATCATGGGGACCGGTTTCTCTTTCGACCTGGAGATCCGCGTCGGCGCCGGGGCTTTTGTTTGCGGTGAAGAAACAGCCCTGATCGCCTCGATCGAGGGCAAGCGGGGCGAACCCCGGATGAAACCGCCGTTCCCGGCCACATCCGGGCTCTGGGGGAAACCAACTTTAATTAATAACGTGGAGACCTTTGCCAATATCCC
This sequence comes from Bacillota bacterium, assembly GCA_012727895.1. Lineage (GTDB taxonomy): Bacteria > Bacillota > UBA4882 > UBA10575 > UBA10575 > JAAYGG01. The sequence continues at coordinate 34,976 of JAAYGG010000040.1, read as the reverse complement.
GGTGATCATCCTCAAAGGGGCCCAGTGGTTTTCCCGGATCGGGACGGAAAAAAGCAAAGGGACAAAGGTCTTTGCCATTGCCGGGAAGATCAATACCACCGGCCTTGTGGAAGTGCCAATGGGGACAACCCTGCGCAAAATCATTTTTGAACTGGGCGGGGGCATCCCCAATGGGAAGAAATTTAAAGCCGCCCAAACCGGCGGGCCTTCCGGGGGTTGTTTGACCGAGAAACATTTGGATACGCCGGTTGATTATGAGTCGCTCCAGGCCGCCGGTTCGATGATGGGGTCCGGCGGGCTGATTGTGATGGATGAGGATACCTGTATGGTTGATGTCGCCCGTTTCTTCTTAGAATTCACCCAGGACGAATCCTGCGGCAAATGCGTGCCCTGCCGGATCGGGACCAAGCATATGCTGGAGATCCTGACGCGGATCACAGAAGGGAAGGGCGAAGAAGGGGACCTGGAAACCCTGGAGGAATTGGCAAAAGTAATTGCCTCCTCTTCCCTCTGTGGCCTCGGCCAGTCGGCGCCAAACCCGGTCTTGAGCACGCTACGGAATTTCCGTGACGAGTATGAAGCCCACATTAAGGAGAAACGGTGCCCGGCCGGTGTTTGCACCGCGTTGAAACGGTATGAAATCATTCCTGAACAGTGCAAAGGTTGTGGTCTCTGTGCCCGGGTCTGCCCGGTGCAGGCAATTTCCGGCGTCCGCAAAGAGCCTTATCTTATTGACCAGGAGATCTGCAGCAAGTGCGGCCTCTGCCTGAGCAAGTGCCCGTTTGGGGCAATAGTGGTGAAATAGCCCGGTAGCCCTGCAAAGGCAGGGAGCTCTCACCTCTTTCTCCGGCTTGTCATATCATGTACCAGAAAAAAACCGTCCCGTTCGCGCGCGCGTTTCCGAAAGGACGGTTGGAGAGGAGGAAGGGCAGATGGCTCAGTTACCAAACCTTCATCGACCCGGTCCTCTTGAACGGTTGAGCCCCAGGGAAAGGGAGATCCTGCCTTTGGTGGCCGCTGGTAAAGACAACCGCGAAATTGGACAGCTTTTGTTCATTAGTGAAAAAACGGCAAAGAACTATGTCACCAGTATCCGGAAGAAACTTGAGCTGAAAAACAGGACGCAGATTGCCCTCTTTGCCCTCAAAGAGGGGATTATTAAGTTGGAAGACCTTTGATGGATAAGGTTTAGAATAAAGAGCCGGGGGCCGGCCCCGGGCGAGATGGAGAGTTACGATTTACAGCCCTGATTACCAGGGCTGTATTTATTTACATAAAGGGTTTTCCCACCGGGCACTGAATTAAAAAAGTAACCGAAGTGGTTGCGGGTTGTCTTGAAAAGGAGGTGTATGGGCGGACAACCACCGGTTTCGCCAAACAATGCAGAAATCGTCGTTGCAACCTTCTCACCGGAAAGGGCAGTAATGAAAGGAGAGTATTCGATGTCAGCGCTACTTTCTTTACGCGCCCGATTCGTTGGTAGTCTAGTCATCGCCGTCGTGCTAGTATTCGCAGCAATCCTTCCAGCAACAGCCAGTGTCTACTATTTCGTTGGTGGGTCGTCAAGCCCGTATTATTGCACTTCCGGTGCTGGGAGCCAGTGCGGCACATGGAGCTATTCAACGAAGCAAACATCGAACTACTCAACGTACTATTCGACACGGAACAATTCTACCAGCCAACACAGATACTATCAGATTATTGTCCCGCAGAAACCAAGCGCTCCGGCGCCTGCTCCACAACCTCCAGGTTCCACCAATCCGCCATCTTCAACTCCGTCTCCTTCTCCTGCTCCAAGCGGGAGTCTTACCTCCAAGGAGCAGCAGATGGTGAGCTTGGTGAACCAGGAAAGATCGAAGGCTGGTTTACAACAGTTGCAGGTGGACATGTCCCTGGTGGAACTGGCCAGGAAGAAGAGCCAAGACATGATCGACCGCAACTACTTCGGTCATAATTCACCAACCTATGGGTCGCCCTTTGAGATGATGCGGAACGCCGGTGTTAAATACACCACTGCCGGTGAAAACCTGGCCGGCGCCGCTTCGGTCACCACGGCCCATAACAACCTGATGGCCAGTCCCGGTCATCGCGCCAATATTCTGAACCCGAGGTTTAATTACCTCGGGGTCGGGATCGTCGCAGGCGGTCCTTATGGAAACATGTTCACCCAATTGTTCGTGGGTAGATAAAAAAACCCCTTTTCGGGAGGAGGGGCAACGCCGCCCTCCTCCGGAATAGCGCCCGGCAAGGGCGCTATTTTTTTTTACAAGGTATGCCGAAAGAATGCAGCTATAAGCACCTCCGGCGCCGGTGGCATATAATGTAGCAGATCTGGATGTCCATCCGGATTTGGTGCGGTGACCGGCGGTTTATTGAGGTTTTGGCATAGGCCTGCCGGAAACTGGCTGGAGAAAGGAGGGTGCGTTGATGGAGTTTGATCAGAGGGATGCTGCGCGTGGGCCGGAAGATAACCGGCCGCGGGCTGAGGATAAAACCATAGCGGACGGGAAGGAAAGGCCGGAAGAGATCGCCGCCACAGAAGAGTCAGCGACAACCACTGAAAAGCCGGCGGCAACTATGGAAGAGCCGGCGGCAGTCACGGAAGAACCGGCAGAAACCACGGAAAAACCGGCGGCAGCGGCAGAGACAGGGGAAAAAGAGAAAAAGAAAAAGACCACACGGGCGCGGAAGAGCCGGAAAAAGCAAAGCACCGGGCAGGAGACGGCGGAAAAAGGTAAAGCGGGGGCAAACAAGGAAGAAGAGGTAAAGCAGGCAACGGCCGGAGTAGAACAAGTGGAACCGCCAGAGCCAACTGAAGCAGAGCAGGAAGTGGCTGCAGCGGAACCGGTAGATGAAAAAGAGGTAGAACAAGAAAGAAATATTGTCATGCCCTCAAGGGTACAGGTAAGGGTGAATTCGTGCACGGGCGGGGAAACGGCGGGAGAGTCCCACACGGGGTATGATCCCAATTTGGTAAGGGTTAAAGTCGGAACCCCCGGCTTTGAAGGGATTGATGAGGTTGAAGAGGTGGAAGAGGTCGAAACAGAGACCGGGGTGGCAACGGCCTTTCAAGGCGCCCAGGTAGAGGTGGGTGAAGCAAGAACCCGGGTCGCCCCGGCCATACCGGTTACCCGGTTGCCGGCGGCAGCGGTGAAGATCCGGAATATCACTGGCGAGATTAGGGATGTTACCGCGGAGATCATCCCCGATAAAGTGATCATCCAGGGGGTTATTCATAAACAAGTATTTTTCGTTGGCGTTGACGGTGTAATCAGGCATTTTGCCGAAGATATCCCCTTTAGCACTTTTATCGATGTGCCCGGGGCGGAACCCGGGATGAATGTGCAGGTGCACCCAATCATTGAAAAGATCCTTTTCCGTTTGGCCGCGGACGGGCGGTCGGTCTTGCAAAAAATCATCCTGGAGATCTTTGTTAAGGTAACTGAGTTTGTCCAGGTGGGGTTGGAGATAAACGAAGGACCGTTACTGCTCTTGCCTTCCGTGGTTGGCGAGGCCAGCAAACAACATCTGGTCGAAGAGATAGTGGAGCTTGACCCGCCGGCGGAGAAAGTTGATGAAATCAGGGGAGAACTGCGGGATCTCCAAGTGGAGATCATTCCCGATAAAGTAATTATCCAAGGTATAATCCACAAGCAGATCTTTTTTGTCGACCGGAATAATCTCGCCCGCCACCAGGAAGAAGAGGTCCCATTCAGTATGTTTCTGGATCTCCCCGGGGCGGAACCGGGCATGGATGTGCAGGTGCACCCGGTCATTGAAAAGATCATTTTTGAACTCGTCTCCCCGGTGGAACTGCGGCAAAAAGTGATCATCGAAGTCTTTGTCAAAGTAACAGAGAAGATTCAGGAGCGGGTCCGTACGGGCGACGGCCCCCTCTTCAAAGTCGAACAGGTGATTGGCGAAGGCCAGGAACAACTCTTGAAAGAGTCCGTCATCGAACTGGAGCGCCCGGCCATCAAAGTCCGGGAGATCGTGGGCGAGGTGCGAAACGTCAGTGCCCAGGTGATACCGGATAAGGTGATTATTCAAGGGATCTTGCACAAACAGATCTTCTTTATCACCAGGGATAATATTGAACGCCACCAGATGGAAGAGGTTCCTTTCGGACTCTTTATTGATATCCCGGGCGCGGCGCCGGGTTTAAACGCCAATGTGAAGATCCTGATCGAGCAGATAATTTTCCATTTGGATGATGACCGGATCCTGCAGCAAAAAGTGATCCTCCAGGCCAAGGTGGTAGTGACGGAAACGATCCAGGCCCGCCTGGCGACCACCGATTGTCCCCTCTTCAAGCTGGAACAGGTGATCGGGGAAGGGATCCGGCAGCTACTCGTAGAAAAGGAGGAAGTCATTCCTGAAGCCGTCCGCGCTGTACGGGTGGTCCGGGTCGTGCCCCAACCCGTCGCCGTCACCGGCGAGCAGCAGATTATCGTGGAAAATGTCGTAGAACTGCCGGAAAAAGCCATTAAGATCCGGGAGGTAAGAGGGGAGATCACTGACCTCCGGGCCCGGATCATAAGCGAAGGAAAGGTGCTGGTGGAGGGGTTCGTTCACAAGCAGGTCTTCTTTGTCAACAAGAAGAATGTGGTGCAAGCGGTTACTGAAGAGGTTCCCTTCTCGGTTTTGGTGAACGTCCCCGGTTTGACCCCGGATACCCCGATCCGTGTGAGTGTACAGATTGAGAATATCTCCTTCACCCTGTCAGAGGACGGCCGCTTCTTACGGCAGCTCATTGTCCTCCGCGTCCGGGTGGAGGGGGAGGAGATAGCTCCCGAACCGTTCGATGTGGTTACGGAGGTAACCGGTCCGGGGATTACCACCGAACGGATTTTGGTCCGGGCGCCGGTTCTTACCGAGGCCGGTATTGTAGAGGAAGAATTCTTTGCAGTGACCGATGTCTCCGGCCCGGGGATTCTCCGGGTTGATAAAGCGGTGGTACCTTTGGATGTGGTGGGTGACGGCATTCCTGAACCCGTCCCTGTGGAAGTGGTTACCAATGTGGTTTTTGCACCGGAACCGTTTTGATCCCGGTTAACCTTGCAAGGGCCGTAAAGGCCCTTTTTTTATTCCTCCCATGAGCACAAGCGATGACCAATTCATATATTATAGTAGCGAATCCGAAGGTCGTTGGACGGCGGGAGAAAGGGGGGATAACTTGGAACCACAGGAATTATCGGGTTAATTTTTTACCTTGCCCTTATTGCCTTCAGTGTTTATTGGTTATGCTGCCTTCATAAAACAAGGCTCACCCAGATCATCACAGCCTCTTCTCTCAAGCCGGACGATAAGATTTTTTACCCGCCCGGGGGTCTCAGGTTAAGAAGGAGAAGGAGAAGAAAGAGGAAGATCTCGCCCCTCCGGGTAGGTACAGCCCCGGGCGGGAGGGATCCCCCGGCGGTGGCCAGGGAGCCCGGCGCTGAGCTTTCTTTTCCGGAGAAGACCAATGACGACCAGGAAAAACCGGAGCGAAAAAGCGCGGATGAAAGAAGGATAGATGGAAAAAGTTCAGATGGAAAGTGTTCAGATGGAAAAAGCTCGGATGAAAAGAGTTCAGATGAAGAAAGCTTGAATGAAAAAACCATGGATGAAAATGGCGTAGATGAAGAAAAACCGGATGACAATAGCCTGGATGAAAAAGAGCCGGATGAAAAAATCTGCGGTGAAGAAAAATCAGATGAAAGAATCTCAGAGGCAATAAACCCGGATTTTGCAGGTACGGAAGATCCAGTGCAGGAAAGCCCGGCGATTGCGGAAGAGGAAAAAGCGATGAATGGGCGTAAATGCGCGCCAACAGATTCTGTTACAGAGTGCTGCGCGTACAGGCGCGAAGAACACGATCCTCCGGAAAGCGCCTGCGGGCTATTGCCGCAATACCCGGCGGCTGAAGAAAGAAGAGAAACCGGTGGCGCCGGAGACACCGGAGTTCAAGAATTACCGAAAGGAGGAGAGACCTTAATGGACCCTTTGGTGCGGGCCGAGGTGGTCATTGGTGAAGCGACAAAACAACTATTGATTGAGAGCAACATCACCCTTTCCCAACCCGCCCTTAAGATCAGGAATATCACTGCGGAGATTCGCGATCTGACCACTGAATTGATTCCGGATAAGGTTATTATCCAGGGATTGCTGCACAAACAGATCTTCTTTGTCGGTGAGGACAATATCGTCCACCACCAAACAGAAGAGGCGCCTTTCAGCACTTTTGTGGATGTTTTCGGCGCCGAGCCGGGGATGAATATCCAGATCCACCCGACAGTGGAAACAATCCTCTTTAACTTGCTTACCCCGACTTTACTCCATCAAAAAGTCGTTACCGAGTTCTTTGTGAAAGTCACCGAACCCACGCAGATTAATATCAGGGAAGGAAACGGTCCCCTGGTACGCCTGGATCAGGTAATTGGCGAAGCCACCAAGCAAGAACTCTTGGAAAACCTGGTTACCTTGGAGACCCCGGCAATTAAGATCGATGATATTACGGCGGAGATCGCCGATCTCAGCGTGGAGGTTCTGGAGGATAAGATTGTCCTCCAGGGGGTGTTGCACAAGCAGATCTTCTTTATCGGCAAGGACAATGTGGAGTTTCACCAGGCGGAAGATGTCGAATTCAGTACTTTTGTGGATATTCCCGGCGCTGAACCGGGGATGGACGTAATAACCGAGCCGACCATTGAATTTATCCATTTTGAGCTCTTGGATGAGAATACCGTTCTCCAGAAGATTGTCGTCGAGTTCTTTGTGAAGGTCACCGAGAGTGTACAGATGAATGTGGCGCTTGGACCGGGCGCTCTGCTAAAGCTTGATACGGTCGTCGGTGAACAGACCTCCCAGTTGTTGCTGGAGAGTACCCTTGCCCTTACGCAGCCGGCGGTGAAGATCCGTGAGATTGTGGCAAAAGTGGAGCAACTAATGGCAGAAGTAATTGAAGATAAAATCATCATCCAGGGGATTGTTCATAAACAGATCTTCTTCATCAACCAAAACAACCTGGAGATCCACCAGAGTGAAGATGTGCCTTTCAGCACTTTTGTGGATATCCCCGGCGCCGTCCCTGGAATGGATGTGCGCATTAAACCGCAGATCGAGACGATTCTCTTTGAACTTCTTGATTCGAACCGGCTACGGCAAAAGGTTGTTCTGGAGTTGTTCGTGAAAATCACCGAATCCCAGCAACTCCAGGTACAGGTTGTTGTCCCGTATCCACCCTATTATTTCTAAACCTTGCCCTGAATCTCCCCTTCCCCCCACGTGATACAGGTCTTTGGTTTTACGCCCGTGCGTACCAAAGGCCTGTATCATTTTGACAGGCAACTATTGGCACCGGGGGTAATAAATATTTATGGAGACAGGAGGATATTTTCATGCGGGTATTAATGCAAAACAGGGCTACGGTACTACGGGTCATGGCCGGGGATACTATCCAGATGACAAAGACCCGTGAAGCCCTGCTGCGACTGGGAGTGGAAGTGGAGTTTGATTCCTCCCCGGAGGCGGATCTCTCCCGGTATGACCTGGTCCATATCTTCAATATTATCCCGGTGGAAGAGACCTACCGTTTTTACAGGCAGGCAAAAAAATGGAACAAGCCGGTGGTTTTATCCCCCATTTACTGGGACCCGGCGGAATTTCTCCGCCACATTGAGGCAGAGGAAGAAAGCGCCTTCTTTGACTGGCTGGAGAGCACTGAACACCTGCGGCAAGAGATTTTGGACGGGGTTGACCTGATCCTGCCCAACGGCCGGAAGGAACTGCAGTTGCTGGTGGAAAAGTACCGCCTGATCACACCGGCCCGGGTGATCCCCAATGGGGTGGACCCCTTATTCTTCTACGCCAAACCCGACAAGTTTATCAACCGTTTCCAGTTAAAAGACTTCATCCTTTGCGTGGGCCGGATCTGCCGGCGCAAAAACCAGAAAGCGCTGATCACCGCCGCTGCTGATCTGGGAAAAACGGTGGTCCTGATTGGCCCGATCAACGACTACCAGTATTACCAGGAATGCCGGCAGGCCGGGAAGATTAAGTTTTTGGGGCCGCTTCCCCAGACCTGGGTGGCTTCGGCTTACGCCGCCTGCGCCCTTCATGCCCTGGTGAGTTGGTACGACACGCCGGGCCTGGTGAATTTGGAAGCAGGGCTGGCGGGCTGCCGGGTGGTCACCACCGACCGTGGTACCGCCCGGGAATACTTGGGTGATATGGCCTGGTACTGCTCGCCGGAACCGGCATCGATCCGTGCCGCCTTGCACCAAGCCCTATACAGCCCGCCCCCTCCCGGGCTGCGGGAACATATTTTGGCCAATTACACATGGGACCGGATTGGCCGGTTGACCCTCGAGGCCTACCGGGAGATCTGCGGTTAACGCCGCGCCGCATTACCGCCAATCATTCCCATTCCCGTTGGGAGAAAAGGAGGGTAAATTAAACCCGGGGTGAGGAGATGCCTGGCCGCCGTTGGCAAATGAAGAACCGGCGGGGCTTACAACACCAGGTCGAGACTTTAAACCGGTTGCTGCTCAGGAGTAACCTGCATTACTGGGGCGAGATCTTGGGGAGCCCCTTTCGTTTGTTCTACTTGAATTTCTTGGCCGGTCTGGCCAGGGGTTTTGGTATTGCCCTCGGGCTGACCCTTCTGACCGCCCTTTTTTTGGCGGTCATGGCGCGGATCGCCAGCCTGAACCTGCCTTTGATCAGCAGGTTTATAGCGGAGGTCATCCGGCTGGTCGAAGAACAACTGGCGGATTTGCCCAGGTAGGGACGGGGGGTAAAGTGCCTGGATTAAAACGGCATTACCGTAGGGAAGAAAGGAGCGTTTGGCCATGGAGAAGAAGGATCTTTACCATTTCAAAAAGCGTCTGCTTCTGGAGAGAAAAAAGATGGACGAGGGTCATGACCACGGGCACTTGGGCTTTGAAGAAAGCCTGACCGGCTCCACCCAAGAGCTTTCGGCTTACGATAACCACCCGGCGGATCTCGGGACGGAAACCTACGAAAGGGGAAAAGACCTGGGGCTGCAAGACGCCAAACGGTTGCTGCGGGCCAAGATCGATGAGGCCTTGGAAAGGATCGACCGGGGCGACTACGGTAGTTGCATGGTTTGCGGGGAGGAAATCCCCCTGGCAAGGCTGGAGGCCCTTCCTTATGCCGTTAATTGCCTTGCTTGCCAGGAACGGTTGGAAAAAGAGGAAAACAGGAGGAGTGAGCGCCCGGTGGAAGAGGAGATCCTCGACGCCCACCTGACCGATCCCGGTGGGGATGACCCGGGTCTGGACCGGGAAGAGATCCAGGAGCAGCTTTACCGGTACGGGACGGCCGATTCCCCCCAGGACCTCGGAGGCGAAGAGTCTTATAACGAACTTTATACCGACGAGCCTTTGGGGGTGGTGGAAAGGGTGGAAAAAGAACAAACGGAGGAGTAACCCGGGAGAAGATCAGCCCCAGGGAAGGGTAACGCCAAGGAAATAACCGTCACGGAAGTAACATGAAGTAACATCAATGAGGGTAATTCCCGGCCGGGCAAGAATGGTGGACAGGCTTCTCCTGCCACTCTTATGGCTGGTCCTTCCGCCGCCTGTACAGGTTTTACACGACAAATTAATCGGGCGCCGTCAAAGCAGGATTACCGTGAATTATGCCGAAATCAGAAACAGGTGGTATAATGAGGATTATGGGAATTGATCCCGGAACGGCAATTACGGGGTTTGGCCTTTTGGAGCAGGAGGGCTCCCGCCTGCGCCTCCTGGAGTTTGGGGTGATCAGGACTGAGCCGGAGGTTCCCGATGCCGAACGCCTCCTCCAGATTCACCGGGAGGTCGGGGCCTTGCTCAAGAATTACCGGCCGGACGAGATCGCCATTGAGGAGTTGTTCTTTAATAAAAACTCCAGGAGTGTCCTGGCGGTCGGCCAGGCCAGGGGAGTGGTGATGCTTGCCGCAGCCCAAGCAGACCTGCGGGTGGAGGAGTATACACCTCTCCAGGTAAAAATGGCGGTTGTCGGTTATGGACGGGCGGAAAAAAGACAGGTTCAGGAGATGGTAAAGGTCTTACTGGGCCTGGCCCGGCCGCCCAAACCGGATGATGCCGCCGATGCACTGGCGGTGGCTATTTGTCATGCCCATTCCCGGCTGAAATATAATCCGCATGCGTGCCGAATGCGCGAGTAAAGGGTGTTGGAACGATGCTTGCGACTTTACGGGGACGGGTCCGGCAGGTGGCAGGGGACCATTGTATTTTAGAAGTAAACGGCGTCGGGTTTCAGGTTTTCCTTCCCTTGAGAGCCTTGGAAGAATTGTCCCGGGCGGAAGGGGAGGTCTTACTCCATACCTATCTCCATCACAAAGACGACGCCATGGCCTTATACGGCTTTCTTAATCCGGAAGAAAAAGCCCTTTTTACCCAGGCGATTACAGTCTCCGGTATCGGGCCCAAAACCGCGCTGGCCATCTTTTCCGTGCTGTCGCCGGCCCAATTTCACCAGGCAATCATGATGGAGGATACCGCCGTCCTGCGCCAGGTTCCGGGGATTGGTCTGAAGAGCGCCCAAAGACTGATCCTGGAGCTAAAAACCCGCCTGCGGAAAGAAGAGAGGAAAGACGGGGAACCGGCCGGCGCCGGATTACCGCTGGCCGATGCTATGGCCGCCCTGGAAGCCCTTGGCTATTCCAGCGCGACAGCCACCGGCGTCGTGGAAAAGGTTTGGCGGGAAAATCCGGATTTAACCGTTCCGGAACTGGTCCGTGAGTCCTTAAAAAGACTGGCGAAAGAGCGATAGTACCGGGAGGCCGGAGAGGAAGTGAAGATTGATGGTTGAACCGCATATGGATGAACCCCGTTTTGTCAGCCCGCAAAGACGGGAAGAGGATTCGGAAATTGATGTTGCTCTGCGCCCGCGGAGCTTGACGGAATATATCGGGCAGACCCGGGTCAAAGAGAACCTGGCCATCTTTATCGAGGCCGCCCGCAAGCGGCGGGAGGCCTTGGACCATGTCCTCCTTTACGGCCCGCCGGGGTTGGGCAAAACCACCCTGGCCCATATCATCGCCGCCGAACTGGGAGTGCAGATCTATGTTACTTCCGGGCCGGTGATTGAGCGCCCCGGCGATCTGGCGGCAATCCTCACCAACCTGGAACCCCATGCGGTCTTATTTATCGATGAAGTTCATCGTTTGAACAGAACGGTGGAGGAGATCCTTTACCCGGCAATGGAGGAGTTTGCCCTGGATATAATAATCGGGAAGGGGCCGAGCGCCCGTTCGGTCCGGATTGATCTTCCCCGCTTTACCCTGGTGGGGGCCACCACCAGGGCAGGCGCGCTTTCTGCGCCGCTGAGGGACCGCTTTGGCATCATCAACCGCCTGGAGTATTACACCTGTGAGGAACTGCAAGAGATCATTTGCCGGGCCGCCTCCATCCTGGCGATCCCCATTGAAAAGGAGGGCGCCCGGGAATTGGCGGCAAGGGCCCGGGGGACGCCGCGGATTGCCAACCGGCTTTTGAAAAGGGTGCGGGATTATGCCCAGGTCAAAGGGGAAGGGGTGATTACCGCCGCCATCGCCCGTAAGGGCCTGGACCTTCTGGAGGTCGATCCCATGGGCCTGGACCGGGTGGACCGGCTGCTCCTTGAGACCATCGCCGGGAAGTTCGACGGCGGCCCCGTGGGTGTGGAAACCCTGGCCGCGGCGACCCAGGAGGCAGTGGAGACGATTGAGGATGTTTACGAACCCTACCTCCTGCAGATCGGGTTCTTGCAGCGGACCCCCAGGGGAAGGGTAATCACCAGGTTGGGCCGGGAACACCTTGGCTTGGAGCCGGAGGCCACCGGGGACCTCCAAGGCCGCCTCCAGTTTTAGCCGGGCATAACCGGGTAATCAATTTACCCGTTAACGAAGGAACGGAGGAGTTTTGTTGCGAGGAAAAAAGGAACTGTCGAGTGAACGGGAGCAGGAATTTTAGGGGTAGATTATCAATGAAAGATATTTTACTGCATACCTGTTGCGGGCCATGCGCCACCTACACCACGGAACACCTGGCGGCTGCGGGTTATGCCCCGCTGATGTATTATTATAACCCCAATATCCACCCCTACCGGGAGTGGCAGAAGAGAAAAGAGACCCTGGAGGATTTTGCGGAAATAAAAGGGCTCCCCCTTTTGCTTGAGGAAGAATACGACCTTTCCGGTTTTCTCCGGATGGTGGTGGAGAAGGAGAACGAACGGTGCCCGCTTTGCTATGCAATGCGGCTGGAAAAGACGGCGCGCAAAGCCAAGGAGTTGGGGTTTAAATGGTTTGGGACCACCCTTTTGATCAGTCCTTACCAGCAGATTGAGGGGATCTGCCGGACCGGGGAGGACCTGGCCCGGAAATACGGGTTAAACTTCTACGGCGAGGACCTGCGCCCGGGGTACCGGAGGAGCCGGGAGCTCTCCCGGGAACTCGGGCTTTACCGCCAGCCTTATTGCGGGTGTATCTACAGTGAACGGGATCGTTATTACAAGCCGCCAAAGAACAGCTGACCCTCAAGGGTGGATAGAAACCGCCGTGAGCGGTTTTACTGGTTAAGCAGGAGGCTATTCTCAATGGGAAACAATTTTGCAGCTATAGGCCGGTTGCTGGTTATTGCCGGGATTTTTTTGCTGGTCCTGGGCGCCCTCTTTCTTTTGGGGGACCGGATCCCGGGGCTGGGCCGCCTTCCCGGGGATATCGTCATCAAGAGGGAGAGGTTCGTTTTCTATTTCCCTCTTGGCACCTCTTTGCTCTTGAGCCTTTTGCTCAGTCTCTTGCTGGCAATTTTCTCCCGGAGGTGAAAAAATGAACCTGTACCGGACCGATGGGATTGTCCTCCGCACCCGCCCCCTGGGCGAGGCGGATAAGATTTTAACCCTGTTAACCAGGGACCGGGGGAAAATTGAAGTGGTGGCCCGCGGCGCCCGGCGTCCCCGCAACCGCCTGGCCGCCGCCTCCCAACCCTTCACTTATTTAAAGGTCTTGATTTTTGCCGGGAAAAGCCTTGACCAGTTGAGCCAGGCCGAGATTATCAAATCCTTTGGCCTCATCCGGGAGAATCTGGTGAAAATGGCTTATGCCTCATTCTGGTCGGAGTTCCTCGATCTCCTTCTCCCGCTGGAAGAGGAGAATACCGGTCTCTTCCTCTTTTCCTTGGCCGGCCTGACGGTTCTGGAGAAAGCGGAAGACCCGGTCCTTTTGTCCAGGGCCTTTGAACTGCGGGCCATGCAGTACCTTGGTTACCTTCCCGAACTGACGGCCTGCGCCCGGTGCGGTGGTTCCCTGGAGGGGGCGCCGGGCGGGTTTTCTCCCGACAGTGGGGGTGTGCTCTGTTTCTCCTGCAAAGATGAGGCGGAGATCAAACCGCTGGCGCTCTCTGCCGGCGGGTTGGAACTGATGCGGAAATTGCTCACGGCCGATCTGCGGTCGGTAATTACCTGGGAGGTCCCTGCAGCTTTACAGCGAGAGGTTGAAGGGGCGTTAACGGCTTTCCTGGAATACCGGAGTGAGAAACCCATAAAATCTTTAGGCTTTTTACAATCTATCCTCTCAATCTAAGTACGCAATTCTATTAAGGATCTCATATGAAATTGCAGGTATGCACGGTTCTTTCCAGCATGCCCAACCTCCTTCCGGGGCAGGCTACCGGTGGGAGGTGTGAAAAAATGTCCGATGAATTGCTGGGGAAGATCGAGGAGATTCGCAGGCGATTCCCGGTAAGTTATGAGGAAGCCCGGAAGGCGCTGGATGAAACCTCCGGGAATCTGGTGGAAGCCCTGATTTTACTGGAAAAGCGGGCCAAGAACGGTCCCAGCCGCGAATTCATGGAGAAACTGCAAAAGCTTTGGGAAGAGGGAAACCGCAGCAAAATCCGGGTTCGCAAGGGAGACCAGGTTCTGGTGGAAATCCCTGTTACCGCCGGGGTGGTCGGGGCTGCCCTGGCCCCGCATCTGACCCTGGTTGGTGCAGTGGCGGCGTTGGCTGCCAAGTACCGGATTGAAGTGGATAAGGCAGAAGGTGATCTTGCAGATAAAGAAAGGGAACAGCCGGCGGGTACCGATTGACACCGGCCTTTAAATTCTGTTATACTTTTTCTATACGCACCTTCATATGCACAGAGAGAATTTGTGCAGGTAAGGTCAATTGCGCGCGCGAGGCCGCCTCTCGCCCTTAGGCTGCGAGGGGTTATTTCTTGAATCAAGGACGGTGCAATAGTTGGAAACCAAGACAAAGCTCTCCTCCTGTTTTTCACAGGGTTTCCGCATGACCCTCGCTTTGTTGCTTTTCTTTTTTGTTTTAGGGGTTGGTTTAGGCTACGGGGCATGGCGGCAAAACCAGGCACAGGTGGCCGAGTTAACAGAGATGTTCTTTAAAAACCTGGGCGAACCGGTCATCCGGGGGGGCGGGAGAAACCGGCTGTTTTTGACCGGATGGGTTTTCATCAATAACCTGCAGTCCGGGGCGGTCATGCTTTTTTTGGGGGGAGTTTTCCCCTTCTTCCCACCGCTTGTTATCAGCGGCCACGGCATGATTGCCGGGATGACCGCCGGCTATTTTGAGTTTAATAAGCTTATGGCAAAAGACCGCTTTTTTCTTGGCCTGCTTCCCCACGGCATCTTTGAGCTTGCCGGGATTCTCCTCATCGCCGCCATGGGGATGATCTGGGGGAGCAGGAACTGGCTGGGTTGGCTACGGCTCCGGAACTCCCCGGGTTTTTTCGCCAATATGAAAGATTTCGTTTCCTTATTTCCGCTGGTGTTCTTCCTGCTCCTGGCGGCCGCGATCATTGAGATTTTTATTACACCGGCGTTATTTTCTATTAACATATAGGATTTCATAATAGGCAGGAAAGCTTTTGTGAGGAGGATAGGAATGAAAAACGAAGGAATTCAGCCGACAACAACCATGGAAAAGATCGTCTCCCTGGCAAAAAGGAGGGGCTTCATCTTTCCCAACAGTGAAATCTATGGCGGGCTTAACAGCTGCTGGGATTATGGTCCCCTGGGAGTGGAGTTAAAGAATAATGTGAAGCGCGCCTGGTGGAAGCGGGTGGTCCAGCAAAGGGATGATATGGTCGGGTTGGATGCCGGGATCTTGATGCATCCCCGGGTCTGGGAGGCCAGCGGGCATGTGGAGGGGTTCACCGACCCGCTGGTGGATTGTAAAAGTTGTAAGCAGCGGTTCCGCGCCGACCACATAAGCGGGGAGAAATGCCCGGAATGCGGCGGGGAGCTTACCGAGCCCCGTAAGTTTAACCTGATGTTCCGTACCCATCTGGGGCCGGTGGAGGATGAGGCAGCCATTGTTTACCTGCGGCCGGAAACGGCGCAAGGAATTTTTGTTAACTTTTTAAATGTTCTGAATAGTACACGAAAGAAGCTCCCGTTTGGGGTGGCCCAGATCGGCAAATCCTTCCGCAATGAGATCACCCCCGGGAACTTCATCTTCCGGACCAGGGAATTTGAGCAGATGGAGATTGAATATTTTGTCCAGCCCGGTACGGATGAGGAGTTCTTCGACCACTGGCTGAAGGAAAGGTATAACTGGTATATCAACCTGGGAGTCAACCCGGAACGCCTGCGCATCCGGGAGCACACCCCCGATGAACTTGCCCATTACGCCAAGAAATGTTGTGACATTGAATATCTCTTCCCGATGGGCTGGTCGGAGTTGGAGGGGGTCGCGAACCGGACCGATTTTGACCTGCGGCGGCATTCTGAAACCAGCGGCGTACACCTGGATTATTTTGATCAGGAAACAGGGGAACACTATTTCCCGTATGTAATTGAGCCGTCCGCCGGCGCGGACCGGGCCACCTTATGCTTCCTCCTCGACGCCTACCATGAAGAGCCGGATAAGGACGAAATCCGTGTGGTCTTGCGTTTCCACCCGGAATTGGCCCCGATCAAGGTAGCGGTCTTGCCGCTTTCCCGGAAGGAACCCCTGGTGGCCATGGCCAAGGAGATCCGGAGCGAACTGGCGCGTCATTGGATGACCACCTATGATGATGCCAAGTCCATCGGCCGCCGTTACCGGCGGCAGGATGAGATCGGGACCCCCTACTGTGTTACCGTTGACTTCGATTCCCTGGAGGACAAGGCGGTAACCATCCGGGACCGGGACACCATGGAACAGATCCGGATCCCCGTAGCCGAACTGGTGCCGGTGCTCCGGGAAAAACTGGGGTTTTAAAAAGGACAGGGGACTGTTCCCTGTCCTCGCAATGAATGGCTGGAGGGGACGGTTTTCTTAGGACAAGGAACCGTCCCCTGTCTACTCTGTCTATGCCAGGTAGAGCTTTTCATAGTAATCCCGGACCATGCGCCGGGCGGTGAAATGGTTGATGGCGCTTTCCACGGCGTGACGCATCATCCCTTCCCAGCGTTCCGGTTGCCGGTAATAGACCGGCAACACCTGGTGCTCCAAGACCTGGAAAAGGGCGTTCTGGTCCACTGTATCCTGGTCGGGCCCTTCATAGCCCTCCCCGAACTGCCAGCCGTTGATCCCGTGCAGGCAGCCCTCCGCCCACCAACCGTCCAGGGTGCTCAGGTTGAGCGTGCCGTTGAGCGCCGCCTTCATCCCTGAAGTACCGCAGGCCTCCATCGGACGGCGGGGGCTGTTTAACCAGACATCAACCCCCTGGGTCAGGAGTTTGCCCAGGCGCATGTTGTAGTTCTCTAAGAAGACTATGCTTTCCGGGTATTCCCGGGTCAAGGCGATGATCCGGCGGACCGTCTCTTTTCCGGCTTCATCCTGCGGGTGGGCCTTACCGGCGAAAACCAGGTGGAGCTTTCTCCCGGCCAGGAAAGGCAGGAGACGTTCGCGGTTGTTGTAGATGAGATCGCCCCTTTTATAAGTGGCCGCCCGGCGGGCAAAGCCGACCAAAAGCACGTTGGGATCGAGATCGCGCCCGGTCTGCCGGCGGATCTCCGCCAGGAGCTTTTCCTTGTTCCTCTGGTGAATAGGCCGGAGGTTTTCTTCTTCCAGGTAAGCCCGGTAAATCTCCGGATCCTGCCAGGTCCTCCTGTGAACGCCGTTGGTAATCCCTATTATTTCACTGGTATCGTCGACATTTTGCCACATTTTTTTGGCTGTTTCCCGGTGCAACTGCGAAACGGCGTTGGTAAGGCGGGCCAGGCGGAGGCCGGCCACGGTCATGTTGAACGGGTCCCCGCCGAGCCGCTTCATCTGCTCATAATTAAGGCCGTTGTATGCACCCAGGGAGCAAAGAAGACCGTGCGGGTGCTCTTCATTGCCGGCGGGAACGGGTGTGTGCGTGGTAAAGACGATCTCTTTCCTGGTTTCCGCAAAGGCCTCGTCAAAGGAGGCGCCTTGCGCCATCTTTTCCCGGATCAGTTCCACCCCTGCCAGGACCGCATGGCCTTCATTAAAATGATAGATGTCAACATCGAGTTTCAGGGCACGCAGCGCCCGGATCCCCCCGATCCCCAGGATCATCTCCTGGCTGACCCGCCCGGTGGGATCCCCGCGGTAGAGATGATGGGTTAACCAGGGATTTTTATTCTCCGGCAGATCGGCGTCGAGCAGGTAGAGGGGGGCGTTGCCAAACCGGTCCACCAGCCAGACTTTGCAGGTTACCGGTTGGTCTTCGATTTCCACCTGGACTTTGATCCCAGTGTCCTGCAGGGCGTCAAAGGAATACCTCTCCTCCAGATCGTACGGAGAGCCCTCTTCATTTATCAATTGCCGGGTGTATCCTTTGCGCCAGAGTATTCCCACGCCAACAACGGGCAGGTTTTCTTCGTGGGCCGCTTTCAAGTAGTCACCGGCCAGAATTCCCAATCCCCCAGAATAGATGGGCAAATCCTCATGCAGCCCGAATTCCATACAAAAATAAGCGACAGTTGGCAGCAGTTTGTTTTTATCCAAAGGTTCCAACCTCCTGCGACCATTTTACTCAATATTTTCCATGCGAAAAACCCGGGGCCAACACCGGTGGTAAGAAGAGAAGAAAGAAAATGATACTTTTAATTTTATTTTTACCTCGGGTCTATTTTTACTATAGCATAAAAGACCTGCTAGAAACAGCTTTAATTATTTCCAGGCTATTTACCGGTACTTGTAACGCCCGGTTAAAATGGTAGAATAGATATAGCAGGCCAGCTTGTGGATCTACCGGGCCGCCCTACCGGGTCACCTAGTGCCGGCGGCTTCTACGGCAAGTTCTGGCTTGACCCGGAGAAGAAAGGGAGATATAATAATATTTATATAAAAACTCAAAATAAAAACTGGAAATATAAAGAACAGCGATGACGGGGAAGAGTAACCTGGAAGGCCGGTGCAGAGAGCCGGTGGCTGGTGAGAACCGGTACGGGTTCCAGGCGAAAATCACCCCGGAGTTTCCTCCCGAACCCAAACCAAGTAAGGAGGAACGGCTAGTGGCCGTTATCCCACTGGAAAGCGGCTCTCAAGCAAATTGGGTGGTACCGCGGGTCCCAAACAACCCGTCCCGAAAAGGGACGTTTTTTTTTCGTCCGTTAACCTTTTTTGGAGGTGATTTTAATGAATTACGACCAAACCTTAAATCTGCCGTCCACCGATTTCCCGATGCGAGGGAACCTTCCCCAGCGGGAACCGGAGATCCAAAAATATTGGCGGGAGAACCGGATCTACGACCGGTTGTTGGAGAAAAACCGGGGGAAGAAGAGTTTTATCCTTCATGACGGGCCTCCCTACGCCAACGGGCACATCCATACCGGCCACGCCATGAATAAAACCTTGAAGGACATAATTGTCAAGTTCCGGAATATGCAGGGGTATTATACACCGATGGTGCACGGCTGGGACACCCATGGTTTGCCCATCGAGCAGCAGGTGATTAAGGAAACCCGGATCAACCGGCATGCCCTCAGCCCGCTGGAATTTAGGGGAAAGTGCCGCGCCTACGCGGAAAAATACCGTGCCATCCAGGAAGAGGAGTTCAAGCGCCTGGGGGTCTGGGGTTTGTGGTCTGAATCCTACATGACCCTTTTCCCCAAATATGAGGCAAAACAGATTGAGGTCTTTGGGGAAATGGCAAAAAAAGGCTATATTTACCGGGGCTTGAAGCCGGTCTTTTGGTGTCCCACTTGTGAAACGGCCCTGGCGGAGGCGGAGATTGAATATAAGGACCGGGAGTCGCCCTCCATCTATGTGCGCTTCCCGGTGGTTGACGGGAAAGGGGTGCTCCCGGAGGACCGGACCTATGTGGTGATCTGGACTACGACCCCCTGGACGCTCCCGGCGAACCTGGCCATCTGCCTCCACCCGGATTACGAATATACCCTGGCCCGCGCCGGCGACGACCGGTACCTGGTGGCCAGCGAACTTCTGGCCGGCTTTGCCGAGGAAACCGGTATTGAGATCACCGCCAGTGAAAAAACCTTCCGCGGGTCGGATCTGGAAGGGGTCGAGTGCCGTCATCCCTTTATGGATTGGAACTCCCCGTTGATCCTGGGTGAACATGTCACCCTGGAAGCCGGTACCGGGTGCGTCCATACCGCGCCCGGCCACGGGCTGGAAGACTTTGAGGTCGGGGTCAAGTACAACCTGCGAATCTTCTCCCCGGTTTCGGCGACAGGGGAGTTTACCGATGAGGTTCCCAAGTATGCCGGGATGAAACTGGAAGCGGCCAACCGGGCGCTGATTGACGATATGACGGCAGCCGGAAGCCTGCTGAAAGCCGGCAAGATCCTTCACCAGTACCCCCATTGCTGGCGTTGCAAGAACCCGGTGATCTTCCGGGCCACACCCCAATGGTTTGCTTCCATCGAAGGCTACCGGGATCAGGTTTTACAAGCCATCGGCGAGGTGCGGTGGATCCCGGCCTGGGGAGAAGAGCGCATCGGCAATATGGTCCGGCAGAGAAGCGACTGGTGCATCTCCCGGCAGCGGGCTTGGGGCGTACCGCTACCCATCTTCTACTGTTCAAACTGTGAAAAACCGGTGATTAACGATGAGACCATCACCCGGGTCAAGGAGCTTTTTGCCAGGGAGGGTTCGGATGCCTGGTTCAAGTACGAAGCCGCGGAGATCCTGGGACCGGATTTTGCCTGCCCGGAATGTGGCGGCAAGACCTTTACCAAAGAAAAGGATATCATGGATGTCTGGTTTGATTCCGGCTCCAGTCACCTGGCGGTTCTGACCCAGTGGCCGGAGCTTTCCTGGCCGGCCGATCTCTACCTGGAAGGCAGCGACCAGCACCGGGGTTGGTTCCAGTCCTCCCTCCTGACCTCGGTGGCGGTCACCGGCAAGGCGCCGTACCGTGCGGTTCTGACCCACGGTTTCCTCGTGGACGAGGAAGGGCGGAAGATGTCCAAGTCCCTGGGGAATGTGGTGGCGCCGGAGAAGATCATTAATGATTTCGGCGCCGACATCCTCCGGCTCTGGGTGGCCTCCTCGGATTACCAGGCCGATATCAGGCTTTCCCTGAACATCCTTAAGCAACTGGCCGAGGTCTACCGGCGGATCCGGAATACCGCCCGTTTCCTCCTGGGGAACCTGTACGATTTTAAGCCGGAGGACGCCGTGGCCTACAAAGACCTGCCGGAACTGGACCGCTGGGCCCTGTTGAAGATGGAGAGGCTCCTGCGGAAAGTGACGGATGCCTATGACAATTACCAGTTCCACCATATCTACCATGCGGTCCACAACTTCTGCGCTGTGGATCTGAGCGCCTTCTACCTGGATGTTATTAAAGACCGCCTCTATACCCTGGCGGCCAACGACCCGGGCCGGCGGGCGGCCCAGACCGTGCTCTATATCATCCTCCGCAACCTGGTGAAGATGATCGCCCCGGTCCTGGTGCATACCGCCGAGGAGATCTGGCGGCATATGCCCGCCGGATACAAGGAGGAGGAGAGCGTCCACCTGGTCTCCTGGCCCGGGTTTACCGACGAGTACCTTGACCCGGAACTGGAAGAGCGGTGGGACCGGTTTATGAAGATCCGGGAGGAAGTTTCGCGGGCGCTGGAAAAAGCCAGGGCCGACAAGTTAATCGGGAGCTCGCTGGAGGCCCGGGTGCGTCTTTTCGTACCCCCCGCCCTGCAGGAACTGGTGGGGCATTTCCGGGAAGACCTGGCCACCCTCTTCATTGTCTCGCAGGTGGAAACGGAGTTCACCGGTGGGGAGGAGTTGGAGGTAAAGGTGGAAAGGGCCCTGGGCGACAAGTGCCAGCGGTGCTGGATTTACCATGAAGAAGTAGGCGCCAATCCGGACCATCCCGGATTATGCCCGAAATGCCTGGATGCCATCGGGTAGATCGACAGGTGATCCCTTAAAAGGAGAAACCTTCGGAAATTCCCAGGGGATAACCGGAAGAAGGATAAAAAACGGGAGAATAGAACTGTACCGGAACTGAACCGGAATAATAAAACCGGGATACCTTTTTAACTGAAACCGGGTTAACCGGGGCATACTTTACTTGTGTATCTGCGAAAAAAGCTGGACAAGGAGAAAGAGGAGATGCATCAGGTAAAGATCCATGCCCCGCAGGAATTGGGCTTTGCCAACCCGGTTTTACTTTTTTGGTTTCCCCAGCAGGATGGGGCCGTCCACGAGGTTCACCCCGGCGGCTGGGATGATTACGGCCCTGTCTTCCAGTTCACGCTCAGGCGGAATTACTTCTGTTTTTGCTTTGCCGACCGGCAGGGCGAAAAGAGGGTGCGGGAAAAATTTATCCGCTGCTACGGCCAGCATTTCGGCAGGGAGATCTGGACTGTTGCCCGCCATGAAGAGATCTACCCGGTCCGACCGGAAAAACCCGCCGGTTCCACCAGGGAAGTTTATGAGGAGATCAAAGGGATCGCCGGGAAAAACCTCTATCTCCCCGATACGGATGTCAGCGGTAAGGGCGCCGTTTCGTTGCTCGGCGCCCATTATTTGCTGGACGGGACCACCCTCTTCGGGTTCTTCCATCCCAGGGCGGCCCGGGTCTATGTGGTTGGCAATTTCAATGACTGGCAGTCGCCCTACCACCCTAACCCGGATCCGGAGAAATTCCTCCCTATGAAACTCTACCGCGGTTATAACGACGAGCCGAATATCTGGCTCTTAAGAACAGCCCTTCCCGATCCGGCCGATGCCCGGAAAAATCTCTATAAATTCCTGGTGGTGGGCGGCGTTCCCCTCAACAACGAACAGCGGCCGGTCCGCATGGTTCAAGACCCCTACGCCCGCCGCTACGGCCCGGATTACAACACCAACAACTGCCAGTTAATCGACCCCACGGTCTATCTATGGAAGGACGGTAACTGGCGGACCCCGCCGATGGACCGGTTGATCATTTATGAACTGAACGTTTATGGGTTTACCGGTGAAGATCCGGAGATCCCGGAGGAGATCGCCGGCACCTTTCGCGGTGTGACCCGCCGGATCCTGGACGGCTACTTTAACCGCCTGGGGGTAACGGCCCTGGCTTTGATGCCCACTTCTGAGGCGCCGACCGCCCTGGGCCCCGACCGGCTGGGTTATGACCCGTGCGGCTTTATGACCATTGAGCGGGACTTTGGCACCTGCGATGATTTCCGGGCTCTGGTCGACGCCGCCCACAGGCAAGGCCTGGCGGTCATTGTCGACCAGGTCTTCAACCATACTTCCAACACATTCAACCCCTTGTGGGAGATTATTCACGACGGCACTCCGGGCGGTTTTTACTTTAACGGCGAAACCCCCTGGGGAAACCGGGTGGCCACGGAGAAGGACGAGGTCCAGAATATGCTCATCGACGCCTGTAAGATGTTCATCCGCGAATACCATGTGGACGGCTTCCGGTTTGACGCCACCCACAGCAGTTGGATGGACCACAATTTCCTGCGCCGCCTGGCCCATGAGATCAAGGATACCGGCTTTAAACCCGACTGCCTGTTGATTGCGGAGAACCTCCCGAATGAGCCGGATCTTAATTTGGAAGGATACAACGGCTATGCCCAATGGTGCGACCCTTTCCATGATAAAATCAAGGCCCTGCTCAGAGAGGGGGTTTTTGAAGACTGGACCGATGATTCGCCGGAACGCCTCGGCAGTTTCTTCTATTTCTGCCGCGACTTTTTTGCCGCCCATACCAACAATGTCATCAACTACTGCGAGAGCCATGACGAACACAGCGTCCCTTACGAAGTGGCCACCGCCGGGGCTGAGCTTTCCAGTGAGGCGGCCAAGGAAAGGAAATCCCGGTTGGGACTCTTTGCCACCATCGTGGCCCTGGGGCAACCCATGATCTACATGGGACAGGAGTTCGGGGTCGAGCGTCCCCGGAACCGGATCGATCTGAACTGGAGCGAATTGGCGAAGAAAAGCCAGTATTACGAATGGGCCCGGCGCCTAATCTCCCTGCGCCGCCGTTATCCCGGGTTGCGTATTTACGGCTATAACCCGGCGGAAGAAGGGAAGTTCTCGTGGCTCATCGGCCCTTGGCTCGATGAAGCACGGGGCGGCGGGCGGAGAGTGATTGGCTGGGCCACGCGGCCCGGGGACGCCCCGTGGGAGGAGATGGTGGTCCTGCTGAATTTTGAAGCTTTTGACGTCACCGTCAACCTGGAATTTCCCAGGCCCGGGATTTGGGTGCGGCTGGCGGATATTGACCGCGTGAATGACTTGCCGCCCGAAGGCGACAACTCGGTGCATGACCCGGGGGCGGTCGCTGCCTGGCCGGAGGTGGTGGATTTTGTTCTCCCGTCGTCCAGCGGGTTTATTTTTAAATGGGAAAGCCCTCTTGAAGCACAGGTGGTAAATGTACCCGGATAATAATCCGGAATAAGAAAAAAACGACAGAGTCCCAGGAAAAAGGGGTTTTACTGTAACTTGACTGTATATCCCTTCTCCCTCTGCCCATATAATATCCATAGAGGAGGGGGAACCATGCCCGCCATTTATATTGGCACCCGCCAGTCTCTCCCTGATTTGCAGCGGAATCTGGATAAGGAGTTTTCCCGGGTCAAAGAGAACGGGATTTTTATTGATATAAAACCCCACCAATTGGGGGGTTATGCCTTTATTGCCTGTATCCTCAATGACGCCCCGGGAAAAGACGGGAAGAAACCGGAAGAAACTCTCCGCACCACCATTTCTCCGATCGTCAGCACGTTGCTTTTGGGGGACGTTTCCAAGGATTTTGTCTACCGGATGACCCGCATCGACCATCCTTACCTTTCCAAGGAAGAAGCCTGGCTCCTCTGCGACCAGGTTGTTTCCTCCTTGAATGAATCCGGGGCTGAGCGGCGCCTGGCCCGGGTTCAAAAGGAAGTCGAGGATTTTCTCAGGGAAAATGACCGTATTTTTTTGGAAGGCTTTTTGCGGTTCCGGTTGAAAGATTATTTCCTCGAATTGAAAGAGCGCCTTGAGGAAATAATCGACAATTTCCTGGCGGACAAAGAATACCAGGAATTCATCAAACTCCTCCAATATTTTGTGGAAATCCAGGAACCGCGGATTGACGAGGTCCATGTGCTTTTTTTCAGCCCGGAAGAGTTTTTTCTCCTGGACGAAGAGAAAAAGCCCTTGGAAGAGAAGTACCTCCGGCAGGTGCTGGGCGAAGAGAAAGGGGAGGAGTTCAGGCATAAAGACCTCTTGTTGAGCGCCTTGATTACCCTGGCTCCCCAGCGCATAGTCCTCCACCACAATGGGGCGCCGGAGGAGGCCGAAACCATGGTCAGCATCTTCAAAGACCGGGTGGTCTTCTGCGGGAACTGCGATGTTTGCCGCCACTTTGAAAGGCCCGGCAGCAGCGGTCCAAAAAAACTGTGAGCACGTGGGGATAAAAACACTGCAAAAAACACCCATTAAGAGGGTGTTTTTTATTATGAAAATCCATGACCAAAGTTTAAAAAAGTTTACATTGGAGGATTTCCAAAAATTATATTGAATTATACAATCTATGAAATTATTTTAAACAAAAAAGGAGGTTTTTTAGGTGTTTCTACATAAGCCTTTGAAATACTGGTGGCTTTTCATTGCCCTGGCCCTGCTGCTTGGGTTGACAGGGTGTTCCAAGACTAAAGCTCCAGTCTTAACAACCATCAGCATCACCCCGTCCTCAGCCAGGGTGGTAACCGGCGGAACCATGAAATTCACTGCCACAGCCAAAGATCAAAAGGGTAAGGAGATGACTGGTGTTACTTTCACCTGGACGGTTGACCCGGAGGGGATAGGGGAGATTAGTAAAGACGGGGTTTTTACTGGAAAGAAGGCGGGAAATTGTAGGGTTATATGCGCGGCAAAAGGCAAAACTGCCTCAGCCGAGGTAGAGGTTTATGAACCCTCATTGGCTGTCTTTGCCGAACAGATTGTCAAGGACACCCAGCGGGTTGTCGGCGACATTGGTTCCTTAGCTGAAAATAGGACAGTTGAAGTCATGACGAAGATGGAAGAACAACTCCTTCCTTATCTGCCACAGGCAGAGATGGCCATGAAGATAAGCACCAGCGTCTTTGAACTCCTGCCCGCCCTTATATACTTAAATCCTGGTAATTATGACTGGGATGATGTAATTGAGCCTGAGGAGCTTGGTGATAAAGAACCTAAAACCGGCTCTTGGAAGGTTACTCGGGAAGAGGAGTTCTATGATATTACGCACAGAGCCGATGGGGATACTGACGGAATCAAATTCACTATTACCAGTACAAACGATCCGAAATTAAGATACGAGGGAACCGCGACTTACCTCACGGATCTCTTGGGAGAAGAAGAAAAAGACCGAATAACCTTTGAAATAGATGTAACCATGGAAGATTCTGTTTTGGCCCCTTCATCATTCCTTAAGGGCAGGATAGACGTACCAGCAGAAGAACCAGTTCCCTTCGATTTTCCTGTCATCACTACCGACGTTGAGGCTTATTTCCAGTTCTGGCAAAGCGATGATTATCTACGACTATATGACGTAATCTCTCTTCAATTTGGTAGAAACGCGGAAGACCTCTTAACCGGTACTCTGGAAACAATGGATCTAAAGCTTACGGGGGATCTGGCAGTTTCCTATGTGGAAAATGAGCATGTCCCTATCGAGGTTCTCCCGTCAAAGATCTCCTTGAACGGTGGGGTTCAGATCAAGAACGAGCGTTTCCTTGAAGGTGAGCTTCTACTGGAGGTCGGCAATGCGGCAACCTATGATCCTTTAGCAGAATACTCCGAAACTAACTGGCCCAAAGGCAAGATTACCTTTAGAGGGGAGATTTGGGGCGACCCCGAGAACGGCATGGCAGTTGAATTATCCGTGGAAGAAACCGCCTGTTTCGAGTATAATGTAAGAATAGCCTTTGAATTGTATGATAACGGCATCCCCCGGGAGCTAAACATCTCATTGAATAATACGGGCGAGACAATTATAAATCTGGAGGTCAACAGCACCTGGGGCCCGGCCCGGATCGCCATGCAAATCATTTTTGACAACGGTATTGAGGAAGCGCCCACTGATATAAAAGGTACTGTCGAAGTCGACGGGGTCCAGGTGGGAACCATTTCCTTGACTACGCAAGGCCTGATGATAACATATATAGACGGCACGTATGAAACCCTCTAAGATTCCGCTAAGAGGGGGAAGAGGTTTCCCCCTCTTTTTTTTTAGCCGGGTATTAGTTGGCAAAAGGGTGATTCCATGCGAAAGAGCACGTATTTGCTCCTGATTTCAATCCTCTATTCTCTTTTCTGCTGTGGCGAAAGAGCCATGGCAGCGCCGTCCTGGCCGCCGGCATTCGGTCTGGAGGTGGAAGTAGGTAATAACCTCTGGTCTTTGGAGAAGATTTATAGCCCTGTTTCAGAAGAAGAAATCTTGGAATTGCAGAGGATTCCCCCGGTTCTTCTGGCCCGGGAAACCTTGGATTTCCGGCTGCCGCTGAAACAGACGAAAGAATGGGAATGGGGGGTTTCGTATCAGCAAGCCGGTTGGGTACAGGTCACAGGTGAAAGTGGGGAATTTTACCGTGACGCCCTGAAGGAAACCGTACTCCGGCGCTATTATGATTTGGGGTTTTCCGGCCAAAGATACAACCGTCTGGGATTATATACACTTCGCCAATGGAAAAAGGCGGAGTTTAAATTTGCCTTAAAGGGAGACCTTTTTATCTGCCGGAATTACCGGGAATGGAAGGGTTCGGGTTTAGGCCGGCTGACGACGAAGGCTGATGGTTCGCAAAGCGTGGGAATTTCCGGTGCTTACAGTGAATTATGGCGGGAAAAGGAAGGAGTGCCGGGAATCGGCGCCGCTCTTGCCTGGGAAGCACGGATGAGATGGAAATCCGGTGGCGGCGTGGAGCTACGTCTTGCTAACCTACCTGGTTTGGTCTGGTTTTCCTCATTAACCAAGGACACCAAGAATGTTGATAGTGAAAAAAAAAGCATCAGCCCGGTTCATATAATCGGCAAGAAAGAGCGGAAAGCAACAGGAGTAGTTTTGCCCCTGGAAACAACGGCTGTTTTTTACCAGCCGGCCGGTCCCGGGTTATTGCTCTTCACCGCCACGGCCACCGGGATGGTCCGGGATTTTTCCGCCGGGTATAATTATCCTATAAATGAAAAGTATACCCTCATTACAGGGCTTAACCCGGTAATGGGTCATTTGGTCCTGGGATGGTCTTGGCCCTGGGGAAATCTCCGTTTATATCTTGACCATTCAACCACCGGCCTCATTAAAGGAGTGGCTTTTTCTATCGGGAAATACCCCTCCGCCTTTTAGAAAGGAAGGAAGCAAAGAAGGATATCGGGGGGAAACGGCGAATTTTTTCCTTGTTTATGCAGTTATGTTTGGCCGGCGCTGCCCATCTCTGTAACCCGGCTTTGCAGTAAAACTACGAAGATGTTCTGTTTAGGATGAAGAGCCCCGGCAGGAATTCTGGCCCGGGTTTTTCTTCTGCCGGTTATTTAAAAGAATCCCAGTTGCCAGCTTATACCAAACTTAATGAAAACCCGGGAAGGCTTGGGAGAAGAAAAGGTGGGGTGAGGGCTTTTATGACTGGAAGAAAAATTTCGAAAAAAAGCCGGTACCTCTTGCTCATTACCGCCGCGGCAGTCCTCTCCCTGGCCGTAATCATCCTTTTCGTTCGTTGGCGGCCCGGACCGCGGCCTTTCCTTTCCCCTGCAGAAGAAAAGGGGAGAGGCATTGTTCTTACTGACCAGTTCGGCCGGGAGGTATTAATCCCGGAGCCACCCCGCCGCATCGTCTCCACCGCCCCCAGTAATACGGAGATCCTCTTTGCCTTGGGTTTGGGGGAGAGGGTGGTAGCCGTCTCCGACTGGTGCGATTATCCCCCGGCCGCCCGTGACCTGCCGAAGATCGGCGATATTTTCCCGGTCAATGTCGAAAAGGTCCTTTCCTTCCGGCCGGACTTGGTCCTGGCCCACGAATTCAGCGGCCGGGAGAGCGTCCTGAAACTGGAGGAATTGGGCCTGCCGGTCCTGGCTTTCAAGCCCGATTCTTTCACCGATATTTTAGAGTCAATTATCCTTATCGGCCGGGCCACCGGGCGGACAGCGGCCGCCGGGGAACTGGTTGGCCGGCTCCGGGGGATCCTTGAAGAAGTGGAAGCGGCAAGCCGGCAAGGGGTGGAAGCCGGGAAGCGCCGGCTAAAGGTGTATGCCGGTGAGATCGGCGGCGAGTTGCTTTGGGCCGCCGGGCCCGGCTCCTTTCTCGACCAGGCGATTGCCCTGGCCGGGGGAGAGAATATCGCCGGCGATCTGGCCAAACCCTGGGGGCAGATGAATATGGAGATCATCTTGGAAAAGGACCCGGATGTCATTCTCCTGACGATTCCCGGGGCGGACCCGGAGAGCGTATATGGGGACAAGCTTTGGCGGGAAACAGCGGCGGTGAAAAAACGCCAGGTCTTTGCGATTGATAACAGGTATTCCATCCCAGGGCCGCGGATGATTGAGGCCTTGGCGGATCTCCAGGCACTGCTGGCCGGGTGCCATTGAGAATTGCACCGCAAACTCGCAGGCGAGGCAGGGAGAAGGTGAAAAATGTCCTTTTCAAAGAGCGGAGGGATTTACCCCGGCGGAGAGATTAACCCGGAAGAACGGCAACCGGCAAGAAAGGGCTGGTCAAAAGGGATCCTCTTTGGCGGCCTGCTGCTTTTGCTTTTTTCCCTGATGGGGCTGGCCTTAACCGTCGGCCCGGCCGGGTTGAGCTTCGCGACAGTAGTAAAAGGTGTTGCCGGGCGCCTACCGGGTTTGCGCGGCCTTTTCCCGGGGGAGTTGGGGATAATTGAAGAGAAAATCCTCTTTGAGATCCGGTTGCCCCGTATTATCCTTTCGGTGCTGGTCGGGATGGCCCTGGCCACCGCCGGCGCCGTATACCAGGGACTTTTCCGCAACCCCATGGCCGACCCCTACGTGCTGGGGGCCTCCTCCGGCGCGGCTTTAGGCGCGACCATTGGTTTTGCCGTTTTCTCCGGCCGGCATTTCTCCTCTTTAAGCCCTGTTTCCGTCCTGGCTTTTGCCGGGGCGCTGCTGGCCACGGTTCTTGTTTATAACCTGGCCCGCGTCGGGCGGCGGGTTTCCCTGACCGTCCTCCTGCTCGCCGGGATCGCTGTTTCCACTTTTCTTTCTTCCCTCACTTCCATGCTGATGATCTTGCAGGGGACCGAGATGCAACGGATCGTTTTCTGGCTGATGGGGGGTTTTTCCGCCGGCCGCTGGTCCCATGTGTTTGATATCCTCCCTTTTATCTTCCTGGGTTTTGGCGCTGTTATGCTTTATGCCAGGGATTTAAACCTGATGCTCCTTGGGGAAGAAAAAGCCCACCAGCTTGGGGTGAACATCCCCCGGCTCCGGGTGGTTTTGGCCTTTTCCGCCTCCCTGCTGGTGGCGGCGGCGGTCAGTGTCAGTGGGATTATTGGCTTTGCCGGCCTGGTGGTCCCCCACATGCTGCGGCTGGTGACCGGCCCGGACCACCGCCGGTTGATTCCCGTCTCCGCACTGGCCGGCGGCGTTTTCTTACTGGCCGCCGATACCGTGGCCCGGACCATCCTTGCCCCCACCGAGCTTCCGGTCGGGGTGATCACCGCCTTTTTAGGGGCGCCCTTCTTCATTTACCTGCTGCGCAAGGGGAAAAAAGCCGGTACGATGCTTTGAATGTCCAGCCTTGTGCTTTGAACTATCCGGTCCTGCGCGAGGAAACCGGGGTTTTTCGAACCGGTGCCGGGATAAAACCGTCTATATATATGAAGTAGAGAGCAAAGAAAGATGAGGATATAAACCCTTTATGTGATGTTGCATTAAGGAGCGATGGCAATGGCCGGTCAGGCGAGAGCAGGAATTACCGTTGAAAACCTTTCATGCCGGTACCGGGAGGAGTATATCTTCTCCGGGTTGGGTTTTTCGGTGAAAAAAGCCCGGGTGACAGGGATCATCGGCCCCAACGGCTCCGGGAAAACCACTTTACTCCGTTGCCTGGTAAAATTACTCCCTCTGGAGACCGGCCGTGTCTTTTTGGGAGAAGAAGACCTGGCCAACCTTTCTGTGCGGGAGATTGCCGCCAGGGTAGGGGTGGTGCCGCAGAGATGGGAGGCGAATTTCGCCTTTACCGTTGGCGATCTGGTGCTGATGGGGCGGTTTCCCCATATCAGCCGTTTTCAACGGGAAAGCGCCGGGGATTATGAGGTTGCCCGCCGGGCCATGGAAATAACGGGACTCCGGCACCTGGCGGACCGGCCGGTTACCGAATTGAGCGGCGGTGAACTGCAGCGGGTTGTGATCGCCCAGGCCTTGGCGCAAACCCCCGAGGTCCTTCTCCTTGACGAGCCCACTTCCCATCTGGACCTTAACTACCAGATTGAAACCGGCGAACTGCTGCAGGAGTTATGCCGCAACTCCGGCATGACTGTGGTGGCGGTCTTTCACGACCTGAACCTGGCGGCGCGGTACTGTGACGAGTTGATCCTCCTGGCCCACGGGCGGGTCCTGGCCCAGGGCGCGGCAGCGGAGGTTTTAACCGCCGAAAACCTGCAGCGGGCCTACGGGGTAAAGGCCCGGGTAGAAAAGGACTTCCTGACCGGGCGGCCCTTTGTAATGTTATTGCCCCCCGGTAAAGAGGGGGAGAATACCCCTGCGCCTGCCGGCAGGGAAGTATTAAAGGTCCACCTGATCGGCGGCGGGGGGGTCCTCGCCGGCATCTTGTGGGAGTTGTCCTCCCTGGGCTGCCGGCTTTCCGCCGGTGTCTTACACCGCCTGGACCGGGACTGGGAGGCCGCCCGGGAATTGGGCATTACTGTAATTGAAGAAGCGCCGTTCCGCCCGGTCGGTGAGACCGTCCACCGGCGGAACCTGGAGATGATCAAAGAGGCGGATCTGGTTCTCCTGGGGAATATCCCGGTGGGCCCGGTAAACCTCAAAAACCTGGAGGCGGCAGCGGCAGCGCTGGAAGCCGGGAAGGAACTGCTGGTCTGTAATTTTACCCCCTTCTCCAGCCGGGATTTTACTAATGGTAAAGCTGCAGCCATCTACGAAGAGCTGCAAACCGCCGGCGCAGTCTTTCTGGCCGGCCCGGAAGAACTGGCCGCCGCCGTCCGGCGCAGGATAAAACAGAAGGCAGCAGCAGCGCCTGACCGTTGACAACCGGGTTAAGAAGCATCGGCCGGCAGTTGCAGGTCTTTACTCTTGATCTGCTACTGACATGATACTTACATCTTCTCAACTGGTTACCAACATGTTAGCAACATGCTATTGACATATTATCCACGGGATTTATTGCAGGGAGGTGAAAGAAGATGTACGATTTTCCTCCTGGTCTCTACACCGATGTCCGCGTGGAGAAGGTCTTTGAAACCAAAATTGATTTTCTCCAGGAAGACCTGAAAGAGTGCAGGATCCGTGAACACGAGGCCGCCTTCATCCGGGTTTTTGACGGCAAACGGTGGTATTACACTTCAACCACCGATCCCGGGCGTATTCAAGAAGAGATCGATGCTTTGGCGGCTTTGGCCGGGACTACAGGCGCACGGGGCACGGTAGCCGGCCACCCGGTGGTGGAGAAATTCCCCGTCTCCACAGGTGAATATCTCCAGTTTACCGCCGGAAAAAGCATCGCCTCTATTCCTAAAGAGGAAAAGATCCGGCTCCTGACAGATTATTTTCCGGTTTTATCCGGTGTTCCCCCGGTAAAGCTTTGGCGGGCATTTTACCGGGACAAACGGGAGCAGAAAGAGTTTTATTCCAGTAAAGGGAGTCGTCTCATCTTTGATATACAGCATACCGGTCTTGTTTTTGGTTTTGAATTAGCCCGCGGTAAAAAGAGGTTTTCGGAGAGCTTTCAGAAGACCGGCAGTTACTTTTCCGAACTTCAGGGAGAAAAGGAAAACCTGGAGAATTTCCTCATGCAATGCACGGAGTTTCTTAACCATGCCCGGCCGGTGAAACCGGGGAAATATACGGTGGTCCTGGCACCGCTGCCCGCCGGGATCTTTGCCCACGAGAGTTTTGGCCATAAAAGTGAAGCCGACTTTATGATGGGCGACGAAAATGCGATGAAAGAATGGGCAATCGGGAAAAAAGTGGGGGCGGAGATCCTCTCCATTGTTGATGACGGAAGTCGCCCGGGGACCGGATACGTACCTTTTGACGACGAAGGAACACCGGCCCAAGCCACCTATCTGGTGCGAAACGGTATCCTCACCGGGCGGTTGCACAGTGTTGCCACAGCCGCCGCCCTGGGGGAAGAGCCCACCGGAAACGCACGGGCTGTTGGCTTTCCGTATGAACCAATCGTCCGGATGACCACCACCTTCATCCTGCCGGGCAACAAGAGCAAAGAAGAACTGATTGGCGAGGTGAAAGAGGGAATTTTAGTGGAAAGAGTCCAGCACGGTTCCGGGCTTTCTGCCTTCACCATGGCTCCTTCGTTGGCTTACCGGATCAAAAACGGTAAAATCGCCGATCCGCTCAATATCTCTGTTATTACCGGGGATGTCTTTACCACTTTGGCGGAGATCGACGGCCTCTCCGATCGATTGGAGCTTTTTTCTTTTGTTTTGGGTGGTTGCGGAAAAATGGAACAATTCCCGTTGCCGGTCGGGTTTGGCGGCCCCTACGTGCGGGTCCGGAATCTTGTCGTTCAGTGAAAGGGGGGAGAGGCAGATGGTGACAGAGAAATACCTTTTCAAAACGAGGGAGATCACATTGAACGTCCAAGATACGGCCGTGGTCTCGGTACGCAGGCAAAAGCTGTCCCAAACAGGGCTTAGGGTTTATGCCAACGGCCGGATTGGCGTGGCCGGCGCCCTCGGCGTTTGTGACGAAGGGGAACTGGCCGCCCGGGCCCGGGAAAATCTAAGCCTGAATATTCTGTACCCGTGCGAGCCTTCCACCGGGTTCATGGAATTGGACAGCCGCCGTGGGGAGATGATCCCGGAAGAAGACTTCCTGGCCGAGGTTGAGGAGTTCCTTTCGGAGTTGCGCCGGGCGCAACCGGATTTCTCCTTTTCCCACCAGATAAAAGAGGAATGGTCCGAGAGAAGACTGGTGAATGATAAGGGGCTGGATTTAAAAGCGCAAGACGAATATATCTCTTTTACATTATTGTTCAGAGAGAAAGGCTCCTTAAATATTTATGACGGGGTGGTAGGTTACGCCGGGAAAAGGTATGACCGGGCTGAAGTTTTAAAACTGGTTAACCGGGTCTGTACTGCCTACAAGAACCCTGTTGAACTGAAGAAGGCTGGAACCAGGCCGGTGGTTTTTTTGGAAAGAAACCCCACACTGGGCAAATTGGCCAAAGAATTGAATGGCCAGAGTTTTGGGACGGGAAGTTCCCTGTTGACGAAGAAAAGGGGAAAAAAGGTTTTTAGCTCCCGGTTTTCATTGTTCCAGTCCTTGCATCCGGAAGATACATACGGCCCCTTTTTTGACGCCGAAGGGGTGGTGAACGACGGGTTCCGCTATCCTTTGATTAAGGACGGGGCTGTCCTCTGCCCCTATACAGATAAAACGACGGCGGCCAAATATAACCTGCCGTTAACCGGCAGTGCGGTTGGGAGTTATGATGAAGTGCCCAAGCTGGGCTGCAGGCGCCTGAAAATTGCCAGCTCCGGCCGGACGGTCAAGGAGTTGCTCGGGGGTGAAGAGGGGATTCTTATCGTGATGGCCGAGGGAGGCGATTTTACCCCCGCCGGTGATTATGCCACTCCGGTACAGTTGGCCTTTGCTTTTGACGGGGAAGAGTTCCTTGGCAGGCTGCCGCAGCTCAAAATCTCCGGCAATCTCTTTACCATGTTCGGCAAAGGCTTCCGGGGCCTTAGTACGGACAAACCCACGCCCCTCGGCGGCGACCATTTTCTTGTGCTCGACCTTAAGGTGGAAAAACTCTAGCAATAAGAAGAGGTGAGAAGATGAGAAAAAACGCGGCTGACCGGCTCCTGGAGTTGGTTGCGGCAAAGAAGAACCCGGCGGTTGTCGGGTTGGATCCGGTTTGGGAGCGGATCCCGGAGGAGATAAAGAAGTCCGCAGCGGCGGAGGCGGCAAATGACCCCATCCGCACCGTGGCCAAGGGTTTCCTCCTCTTTAACAAGATGATTATCGATACGGTGAAAGATATTGTCCCCGCGGTCAAACCCCAGTTTGCCTTTTATGAGCAGTACGGGAGCGCCGGGATCGAAGCCCTGGAGGAAACGATGGCCTATGCGCGGCAGCAGGGGCTGGTGGTAATCGGCGACGGGAAACGGAATGATATCGGCAGTACCGCCCGGGCTTACGCCGCCGGGTACCTGGGGAAGGTATCCCTGGCGGACGGGAGCTTGCGCCCAATTTTTGACGGGGATTTTTTAACGGTCAACCCCTACCTGGGGACCGACGGGATTGAGCCTTTCCTTGCCGTCTGCCGTGAAGAGGGGAAGGGGATTTTCGTCCTAGTAAAAACCTCCAACCCATCCTCCGGGGAACTCCAGGATATTCTCGACCGGAACGGGGAAGCTCTTTATGAAAACGCCGGGAAGCTTGTGGCCCGTTGGGGTCAGGATCTCACCGGCGAAAAGGGATACTCGGC